>CAZAGK010000038.1:0-27949 GCA_964484775.1 uncultured Gemmatimonas sp.
CGACTTGTCGAAGTCCACCAGGAAGGCGCTCGACTCGATCATCACCCCGACATCCGGGGGCACGCGCAGGGTGAACTTCCCCATCGCGACGTTCGCCGAGATGGCGATGTCGCGCGTCCACTCGCCACCCAGGTCCAGCTCGAGTCCACCGACGCCCACGTTGGCCTTGATGCGATCGGCGTGCGCATTCCCCGCGCGGACGAGCTTCGTGCTCGCGGCGCCCACATCAACCGACAGCAGGCGCATCCGCTCGCGGTTCGGCTGGTCCCAGCGCGCCGTCATCTCCGCGGCGCCGGACTTCAGATTGAGCGCGGTGAGCCGCAGTCCGCCGAGCTGCAGGTCGCCTTCGACCGCGCCGACTTCCACCGAGAGCTCCAGCGGTACGATGGTCGAGAGCTCGGCGTGCATCGCCGCGCCGTCCTCATCGCTGCTCTTCCAGTTCCCGCGCACGCCCTTGAGCCCGAGGTCGAGCGTCCGACGGTCAGTGTCGTAGTTCGCCAACGGCTCGCTGCGCTCGGCGTCGTACTTGAGCGACATGCTGTAGAGCGAGCCGCTCGCCGACGTCGGACGCAGCTCGAGCTTCCCGGCCGCGTACTTCACGCGCACCTCGACCATGCCGCTGTCCTTCAGTTGCCGCGAGGCATCCAGCGTCCGCCAGTGCTGCGCGAGCGCCGGGGTCGCGACGAGCGCGATCGCCGCAGCGACCGCCAATCCACGCTTGGTCATCGAGGTCCTGGAGTTCCCGTGGTCGAGTAAGGGGTGGGACGCCGCGCCGCGACCACGCCAGCAACGGGAGTCGGAGTCGCCCAGCCGGCGCTCGACATCGCCTGTCGGGTCGTCGGGGCCTGCGCACGCTTCACACCACCACGCGAGATCAGCGCACCGCCGAGTCCGGCCGTGCCCGCCACCCACGTCACCGCCACCGCGATGGTGCGCATCACGAGCTCGCCCGCCGGCGACCAGGCCACCGCACTCGCGATGAACCAGGGGGCCATCAGGACCACGAGCCCGACGAGCATCGCCTTCAGCGACGTGGAACGCCGCTCGATCTCGTCGCCCTTGCCGGCACCGACGAGCGCCTGCCCGGTGAGCTGCGCCATCGCGAGATAGCCGAGCGTGACGAGCCCCGCCGCCGCGAGCACGTAGGCCACGATAGCGAAGGGGACGAGCAGGATCCCCAGCACCGTCAGACAGAGCGCCACGACCATCAGCACCATCATGGGGAGCAGCGCGAGTTGCGCGGCGATCCCCGCCAGGAAGGCACGGCCGAAGCCGCGCGAGATCCCGTCGCCCACGGCGGTCAGGTTCGGCGAGGCGAACACCAGCACACCGATCCCCACCGTCAGCAGCATCACGAGCCAGCCGAGGGCGAGTGCCCCCTCGTGCATCACGGCAGCCATCCCGGTGACCGGCGCGTCGATGTTCGCCACGACACCGAGGTCGCCGTCGAAGGCGCGGACGTCACCATCGACGACACCACCCTCTAGCATCACCTTGCCGCCGATCGCCCAGGCGTTGCCGGTCACGTGGCCGCCTTCATGCACGACGACATTCCCGTGCCACGAGACGGCGTCGCCGTTCACGGTGCCACGGATGTGGAGTGTGCCAATGGCGACCGCCACCGGGCCCGGTTCGGCGCCCGTCGAGACGGTCCGATCACCGAAGGTGAACTTGTCGGCGGCCGGGAGCGAGGGAGCGCCAGCGTTGTTGCGGAGCGAGTTGAGCGACGCCGAAAGCGCGGAACGCTGCGCGGCGTCCTGCGCCACGGCCCGCACCGACCCGATCATGAGCGCAAGCGCCACCGCGAAGGCACGCGCGGCGCGAAGAAGTGCCAAAGTCATATGGCTACTCCCGCGCGCGACGTGCCGACGTGGCCGCGGCCCGAAGGCCCACAGTGGCCACGCCGACGGCGGTCAGCAACACGGCGCCGCCCAAGGCGACGCTCGTCAGCCCGCCGGAGCGGAGCGCTTCGAGCGCGCTCTGTCCGAAGGCGTCGTTGATCAGGTTCCCGGTCGCGTCGAGCAACGCGCCGCGCGCACGTCCCGCGGCCAATCCGGCCGCGTAGAGCGTGACGTCGGGGCGCATGGTCAGCCAGAGCGCGCTCGCCGAGAGGCCGAGCCCCATCAGCGAGGCGGAGGCGACCATGACGACGCGCATGGGACGCGATTCGGGGACGAGCCGTCGGGCGCCTTCGGTCAGCGCCACGTGCCACGGCTCGACCACCTGCACCTGTGCCATCACCGAGGCCGCGAAGCGCGGCGAGGGTGCGAAGTGCTGGAGGTCTTCCAGCGCCTCGACCACAAGACGCGCGTCGGCGAGCTTCTGCGAACAGTCGGGGCAGGAATCGAGGTGCACCTTGAGCGGTGTCACGCCGAAACCCGACTCGCCGTCGAGCAGCTGGTCGATCTCGTCTGGAAGTAGGTGGCGGTGTTGCATCATGTTCTCCTGGTTGCCTTACGGTCGGGTGGGGGACCCAGTTTCAACTTTCTCGATATTCGATGCTTCGGGGTTCGTTCGGGTGTTCCCGGCGCGTCATTCCCGCAGGTGCTCCAAGGCCTCGCGCAGCTGGGCGCGGGCGCGGTGGATGTAGGTCTTGACGGTGCCCAGGGGGAGGTCGAGGGTGGCGGCGATCTCCTCATAGGAGCGCCCCTCGACGTGGCGGAGCATGATGCAGGAGCGGTACTCGGGGCGAAGCGAGCCGATGGCCCGCTCGATGGCCGAGCCAAGCTCCTTGGCGGCCATCTCGTCCAGGGCGTTCTCGCCGCCGGAGTCGATGTCGAAGGAGCTGCTCTCGGCCTCGGCGGCGGTCGCGGCGTGCGGGGAGCCGTCCATCGAGATGGTGTCGAGCTGCCGACGCCGGAGGAAGTCGATGGCGATGTTGTTGGCGATCTTGAAGAGCCAGCTCGAGAATTTGAACTCGGGCCTATACTTGTCGATGTTGTTCAGGACCTTGATGAAGGCGTCCTGCGAGAGGTCTTCGGCGGTCGCGCTGTCGCGCACCATGCGGAAGAGCAGGGAGAACACCGGTCGCTCATAGCGACGCACGAGCTCGCGGAAGGCGTCCTCGCGGCCCTTCTGGGCCAGCGCGACGACATCCGCGTCGGGTGCGTTCGTGAGATCGAGAAGTGTCGCCATACCGGTGACTGTAACTTGCCCGCGCTCTCACAACCGGGCAACTTTCAGGGCTCATGACCGCAACCGACACCGAGGCCGCCAGAGACGCCGCCGAAGCGCAGGAAGCGCGCGCGGCGGCCGCCGGCGCGCCGGGGAAGCGCCAGTACGTGCAGCGCATCTTTTCCGAGATCGCGCCGCGCTACGATCTCCTGAACCGTCTCCTCTCCATGGGGATCGACCGCCAGTGGCGGAAGGTCGCGTTGCGCACGCTCGGCTGGGAGCGCACCCCCGACGGCACGTATCTCGATCTCTGCGCGGGAACGCTCGACGTGGGGACGGAGTTGAGCCGTCGTCCCGGTTTCCGCGGGCACATCGTGGGCGCGGATTTCGCGGAGCCCATGCTGCGCGCGGGGAAGGGGAAGGCGAGTCCCGAGGTGTTGGCGCCGGTCGTGGCCGACGCGCTGTCGCTGCCGCTCGCGAGCAACAGCTGTGCGGGGGCGATCGTCGCTTTCGGGATCCGCAACGTGGCCTCGCTCGACGCGGGGCTCGCGGAGGTGTACCGGGTGCTGAAGCCCGGGGCGCGCTTCGTGATCCTCGAGTTCTCCACGCCGCGCGTGCCGCTCGTGCGCGGGGCGTATCTGTTCTACTTCCATCGGGTGTTGCCGTTGATCGGCGGGCTGATCAGCGGGCACCGTACCGCCTACAAATACCTGCCCGATTCCGTGGCGAACTTCCCTGAGACCGAAGAGCTGGCGCGGCGCATGACCGCGGCGGGCTTCACCGCGGTGAGTTTCACGCCGCAGACGTTCGGGATCGCCGCCATCCATCACGGCACGAAGGGTTGAGCAACGTGAGCCTCGATACGCTGAACGAATTCCTCGACGCCATCGACGCCATCGGTGAACTCCGTCGCATCAAGGAGCCGGTGAAGGTCGAGCTCGAGATGTGCGAGATCGTCGATCGGGTGAGCAAGCAGCCGGGGGGCGGCATGGCGCTGCTCTTCGAGAAGCCGGTGCTCGCCGACGGCACGATCTCGCAGTTCCCGGTCGCGATCAATCTGTTCGGCTCCATGAAGCGGATGGCGCTCTCGCTCGGCGTGAAGACGCTCGACGAGCACGGCGACCGCATCACGAAGCTGATGGACCTGAAGGTCCCCGAAGGGTTGCTCGGCAAGCTCTCGCTGCTGCCGCGCCTGCTGGAAGTGGCCAAGTTCCCGCCGCGGATGAAGAGCGGGACGCCGTCGTGCCAGGAGGTCGTGTGGCGTGGCGACGACATCGACCTGCGCAAGATCCCCGTGCTCACCACCTGGCCCGATGACGGCGGTCCCTTCATCACGCTGCCGATGGTGATCAGCAAGGATCCCAAGCGCGGGATCCGCAACGTGGGGATGTACCGGGTGCAGGTGATGGGGAAGGACACCGTCGCGATGCACTGGCAGCGCCACAAGGTGGGCGCGGCGCATTGGCGCGAGATGGCGGAGAAGGGAGAGCGGATGCCGGTGTGCATCGGGATCGGGGGCGATCCGGCCTCGATGTACAGCGCGAGCGCTCCGCTGCCGCCCACGGTGGACGAGTTCATCTTCGCCGGCTTCCTGCGCAAGGCGCCGGTGCATCTCACGAAGGCGCTGACCTGCGACCTCGAAGTGCCGGCCGACGCCGAGTTCGTGCTCGAGGGGTACATCGACCCGGCGGAAGCGCTGGTGACCGAAGGGCCCTTCGGCGATCACACCGGCTACTACTCCGAGGCCGATCTGTATCCGCTGGTGCACATCACCGCGGTGACGATGCGGCGCAACGCCGTGTATGCGGCGACGATCGTGGGGCGCCCGCCGATGGAGGACTTCTATCTCGGGCACGCCACGGAGCGGATCTTCCTCCCGCTGCTCAAGCTGACGATCCCCGAGATCGTGGACTATCACATGCCCGCCGAAGGGGTGTTCCACAACCTCGTCTTCGTGAGCATCAAGAAGGAGTATCCCGGCCAGGCCCACAAGGTGATGAACGCCATGTGGGGGCAGGGGCTGATGTCGCTGGCGAAGGTGCTGGTGATCGTGGACGAGTGGGTGAACGTCCGCAATCCGCAGGAAGCGTGGTGGGTGGCGTTGAACAACATCGACCCCGAGCGCGACGTGCGTTTCACGATGGGGCCGGTGGACGTGCTCGATCACGCGAGCCGCGCCTTCACCTACGGCAGCAAGATGGGGCTCGACGCCACGAAGAAGTTCCCCGAGGAAGGGTTCACGCGGAACTGGCCGCAGGTGATCGAGATGGATGCCACCACGCGCGCGACGGTCGACGCGATGTGGCCCAAGTTGGGACTCGATCCCAAGTGACCAACGCCGCGCGTCCCGGCGGACCGGAGGTCGTCCGCGAAGGACAGACCTTCGCCGGCGGCTCGCGGCTGGTGCGCTACGCGAACTTCGTGAAGCTCCCGCACACGGTGTTCGCGTTGCCCTTCGCGCTGGTGGGGGTCACGCTCGCCACATACCACGCGTCACTCACGCCGGCGATCCTCGGCTGGGTGGTGCTCGCCTTCACGTCGGCGCGCTTCGCCGCGATGGGGTTCAACCGCATCACCGATCGCGTGTTCGACGCGGCCAATCCGCGCACCGCGATGCGCGAGATCCCGAGCGGCACGATGTCGGTGGGGGAGGCGTGGGGCTCGGTGACGGTGGCGCTGGTGCTGTTCGGCTACGCGTCGTACCGGCTCAACCCGCTCTGCTTCGCGCTGTCGCCGGTGGCGGCGCTCTGGATCTTCTTCTACTCGCTGTGCAAGCGCTTCACCCGCTGGTCACATCTGGTGCTCGGGCTCGGGCTGGGGATCGCGCCGGTCGGTGGCTATCTGGCGGTCACGGGACAGTGGGCCGAGCCCTGGTGGATGCTCGTGGCGCTCGCGGTCGCGGTGATGACATGGACCGGCGGGTTCGACATCCTCTACGCGCTGCAGGACATCGATTTCGATCGCGCCAATGGCCTGCACTCGGTGCCGGCCAAGTTCGGGGCGCATCGGGCCCTGATCCTCGCACGCGCGCTCCATGTGGGGACGATCATCCATCTCGCGGCGGTCGGCTACGTCACGGGCGCCGGCGTGCTCTACGCGATCGGCACCGTGGTGGCGGCGGGGATGCTCGCCTTCGAGCACACGCTCGTCTCGGCCGATGACGTCTCGAAGGTGGACAAGGCCTTCTTCACCGTGAACATGGCGCTCTCGAGCACCTTCTTCGCCTTCGTGCTCGCCGAACGGTTGATGCGATGAGCGACCGCGCCCCGCTGCCGATCGTGATGGCGCTCACCGGTGCGTCCGGTGCGCCATATGGGATCCGCCTGCTCGAGCAGTTGGTGCGCGCCGAACGACCGGTCCGGTTGATCGTGTCGTCGCACGGCTTCCGGCTGCTGCGCACCGAGAGCGAGGTCGGAGACATCGCGGGATTGCGCGCCCATATCGGCGAAGCCGCGTTCGACCGTTTCGTGACGGTGTACGACGACCTCGATCGCGGTGCGGCGCCGGCCTCGGGAAGTTCGCGGACCGCCGGGATGGTGATCTGTCCCTGCTCGATGGGGACGCTCGCCTCGATCGCGGCCGGGACCTCGCGCTCACTGGTGGAGCGTGCGGCGGATGTGACGCTCAAGGAGCGACGCCCGCTGATCCTCGTGCCGCGAGAGACGCCGCTCTCGGCGATCCACCTCGAGAACATGCTGCGTCTGACGCGCGCGGGGGCGGTGGTGATGCCGGCGGCACCTGGGTTCTACAATCGCCCGACGAGCATCGAGCAGCTCGTGGACTTCATGGTCGCGCGCGTGCTCGACCATCTCGACGTGCCGCAGACCCTGGCCCCGCGCTGGGGCGAGCCTTCCGATGCTGATCGGGCTCATTAGCGACACGCACGGCCTGTTGCGCCCCGCCGTGCACGACGCACTCGCGGGGGTGGAGCTCATCCTGCATGCCGGTGACGTGGGGGATCAGGAGATCCTCGACGAACTCGCGATGATCGCGCCGGTGCAGGCGGTGCTGGGCAATACCGACGATCCCTTCGAGCTCCGATTGCCGCGCGCGCTGGATCTCGTGCTCGGCGGACTCACGGTGCATGTGAGCCATGGGCACGAACTCGGGCGCCCGCAGCCGGAGCGGGTCGCGGCGGCGTACGATGCGGCGGTCTGCATCTACGGGCACACCCACATGCAGCGGATCGCGCATGTGGATGGCCGGTTGATCGTGAATCCCGGTGCCGCCGGGGCGCGGCGTTTCGACCTGCTCCCCAGTGTGGCGCGGCTCACGATCGAGGACGGCGTGGCGAACGCCGTCCTCGTCGAGCTGCGGGGGTGACGACGTCGGGCTAGTGCTTGTCCGACGCGTTGTTCGGTGAGGCGGCATCGCCCGTCGGGATGAGCGGCGCCGGGCCGTAGCGGTGGCTCCAGCCGAACGACACCCCGACCCAAAGCTTGCGCCCCGTCTCGCGGATCGGCGTGATGGAGCGGGTCTTCGGATCGTGCGCGAGCAGGAGGTGCGCCGACGGCGTCGCGGTGACGCCGAGGATCGGGAAGCTCGTCGCGATCGAGAGATCGGTGTGCGTGAGTCCGCTCCGCGCGAAGTACCCTTCGTTCTCGGTCGCCGAGTAGCTCTGGCTCACGTTGTAGCCGGCGAGCGCCCCGACGCGGAGCGGAAGTCCCGCGATCCGGAGTTCCTGCGCGAGCGAGACCTCGGCGTAGCTGCCGTTCACGCGCCAGGTGTCGTACCAGAACTGCACCGTCGGCGCGAGCGGGAGATCGAACGCCGCCTTTCCATAGATCTCGAGGGTGTTCTGCGCGGCCACGAGGCCGGCGTCGTTCGGGAAGGCGTAGTGGAAGGCGCCGAAGGTCATCGTGGCGATGCCGACGGGGTGCGACAGCTCCGCCCAGGCGTCGAACTCGGCGACGCCGGCGCTCGTGCCGCCGCGCTCGCTGATGTCGCGGGTGGGGTGGTTGTAGCGCGCCGTCTCGACATTCGCCGCGGCACCGAGGAGGAAGGTCCAGCCGCGCACCGGAACCGTGAGGAGCGCGTCCGGCTGCAGGACGAACTGGTTGGTCATGGTGGTGCCGCGCCACATGTAGGCGGAGTTCGCGGCGACGTCCGTGGTCAGCGTGGTCTGCGCGTTCGCGGTGGGGGCAAGGAGCGCCGCGCCGAGCGCGAGGGCGAGCAGTGACGAGCGAGTCATAAGGCGTGTCGAGGGATAAGTGGTAGCTGGCGTGCCGGATATCGGGCTCAGCGAGGAGAAACTCGAGCGCCCGTGGTTCAAGTATCGGCCCGACCTCCCGATGCTGAATGCATCAGCGCGAGCTCCGAGGAACGGAGTCTCGGCGCTCGTCATTCCATCCGACCCCTCTCATGCTCGCCAACCTGTCCATTCGTACCAAACTGGTCTCCGCCTTCGTCGCGGTCGCGATCCTCTGCGCCGCGGTGGGCGGCTTCGGCTATACCGGTCTCAGCAGCCTCTCCGGGGGGATGAAGACCATCTATGATGACCGCGTCGTCTGCCTGGCGCAGATCAAGCGCATGGCGGACGTCTACGGTCGCATCATCCCGGACGTCGCTGCGCGTGCGGACCGCAAGGAGATCTCCGCCGCCGCCGCCCTGAAGGAGATCGCCGCGGCCAAGACGGTGCTGGAGAAGGATTGGAAGGACTACACCGTCACCTACCTCACGCCCGAGGAGAAGACGATGGTCGACGCCGTCGCGGCCAAGCGGCCGGCGGCGGACGCGGAGATCGAACGGCTGGAGCGGGCGCTCTCGAGCGGCGACAGCAAGACGGTCACGGCGATCGCGACCGGCGGGCTCTACGCCGTCGTGGCGCCGATCGACGCCACCTTCGAGCAGCTCACCGCACTGCAGGTCCGTGTCGCCGGCGAGGAAGTCGCCAACGGCGCCGCGACCGTTCGCGGTCGCGTGCTCTGGCTGCTCGGCCTGACCATCGCCGCCGTGATCGCCGCGGTCGTACTCGGCCTCGGCCTCACCTCGCTGATCGTGACGCCGCTGAACGCGGTCCGCGATGCGGCGCGTCGGATCGCGCTCGGCGATGTGGACCAGCACGTGGAGCACAAGTCGGGGGACGAACTCGGCGCGTTGGCCGATGCCACCCGCGACATGATCACCTACAACAAGGACGTCGCCGCGGCCGTGCAGCGCCTCGGCCAGGGTGACCTCGCGAAGGGGATCGACGCCCGCTCGCCGCAGGATCTCGTGGCGCGCAACCTGAACGAGGTCCGTGCCCGCATCGGTGCCCTCACCACGGCCGTCGCCTCGCTCGCCAAGTCGGCGGCCGATGGACAGCTCGATGTGCGTGGCGACGAGAAGGCGTTCGCCGGCGCATACCAGACCCTGATCCGCGAGGTCAACGGACTCGTGGACGCCGCGGCTCGTCCGCTCGCCGAGGTGAACGGCGCGCTGAAGCGTCTGGCCGAGCGGGACCTGACGACCCGCATGAACGGCAGCTACAAGGGTGAGTTCGCGACGATGCAGAACTCCTTCAACGCTGCGACGGAAGCGTTGGCCGACACCCTCGGCGAGGTGAAGGCGGCCTCGGAGCAGGTGGCGGCGGCGTCGGGTGAGATCCAGCAGGCCAGCCAGCAGCTCGCGACGGGTGCGAGCCAGCAGGCGAGCGCGCTGGAAGAGGTCTCGGCGAGCCTGCAGGAGTCGGTCTCGGGTGCCAAGCGTTCGGCGGCGAACAGCGCCGAGGCGACCGCGCTGTCGCGTGATGCGCAGAAGGCGGTCCGCGGCGGCACGACGGGGATGGAGCGTCTGTCCTCGGCGATGGACCGGATCAAGGAGTCCACGGACCAGACGGCCCGGATCCTCCGCACCATCGATGAGATCGCGTTCCAGACGAACCTGCTGGCGCTGAACGCGGCGGTCGAAGCGGCGCGCGCCGGCGACGCCGGTCGCGGCTTCGCCGTGGTCGCTGACGAGGTCCGCAACCTCGCCATCCGCTCGGCCGACGCGGCCAAGCAGACGGCGGCGCTGATCGAGCAGTCGCTCACGAGCGTCAACGAGGGCGTGGAGCTCAACCAGTCGGTAGTGAAGGCGTTCCACGATATCGACACGCAGGTCACGCGCGTCGGCAGCGTGATCGCCGAGATCTCGCAGGCGGCGGAAGGGCAGGCGCAGGGTGCGGTGCAGATCGGCGTCGGCGTCGAGGAGACCAGCAAGGTGACGCAGCTGAACGCGGCCTCGTCGGAAGAGGCGGCCGCCGCGGCCGAGGAGCTGTCGGCGCAGGCCCGGACGCTCGAAGGGCTCGTTTCGCAGTTCCGGTTGGACGCCCGCTCCACGGTGGTCCGCGCCCCGCGCGTCGGCACGATCGGTGCCGGTCCGGAGTGGGAGGAGTCGGTGGTGACCCGTGAGCCGGCCCTGGCCGGTGCGGGCGCCGGGGACCACAGCTTGGGCTTCTGCTCCCTCCGGCTGGACGCCGGCGGCGGCCCTACTTCATCCGGCGGGCGGCCTTCTGCGTTAGAGGGGGGTGTCGCATTGCCGGGGGGCTCACCCGGCGGCACATTTGAGGTCTCTACTCCCGACCATCTGGAGATGCCCGTGTCGCGCTTCATCCGTGCCATCGCCCTCGTGAGCTGTGCCGGCATCGCCGTGTCCAGCCTGGGCGCCCAGTCCGCAACGACGGCCAAGCCTGCGGCCTCGTCCTGGCCCGCCACCGTCAAGCCGGTCTGGCCCGACGAAGGCCCCTACAAGTGGGCGCCGCGCCCGACCTCCACGGAGATCACCGCGAACGATCTCCGGACCCGCCTCTACGGCATCGCCGACGACTCGATGCTCGGTCGCCGGATCGGCGAGGCGACCAACTACAAGACCACGGGCTACATCGCCAACGAGTTCAAGCGGCTCGGCTTCAAGCCCGCGGGCGATAACGGGACCTGGTTCCAGAACCTCGCCTACGGTCCGAGCTCGTTCGACGCGTCCAAGACCACGCTCGTGGCCGGGAACACGGCGCTTGCGCTGAAGACGGACTTCATCCCGCTGGTGCCGAATCCGGTGACCGGGATCGGTGGCAAGGCGGAGCTCGCCAATGTGCCGGTGGTCTTCGCCGGCCGATGGGGCGAGACGACCGCACTCGACGCGGCAGCCTTCAAGGGGAAGATCGCCGTGTATCTGGGCGGACCGTCGGCCGCGGCCGGCGGGCGCGCTGGCGGCGGTGCCGCGCCCCTGCTGCGATGCGACTCGGTGCCGAACCGCTTCGGTGCGGCAGCCGCGGTGATCGCCGATGCCGCGACCGCGGCTGCGGCGGCAGGACGTGGTGGTCGCGGAGGTGGCGCGGCCCCGGCTCGCGACACGCGCGCCGTCACCGCTGGCGCGATCGCGGTGTTCTATGTGAATCTCGACGGGATGACCCCTGCGGCCGTGACCGCCGCGCTCGCCCCGCGCTCGGGGATGGAAGCCGCTCCGGCGGCGCCGGCCCCTGCGGCCGCCTCGATCTCGAATGCGGCGGCGGCGAAGCTCTTCGGCAAGCCCGTGGATCAGCTCACCGTGGGCGCCACGGGTCAGGGCGTCTCGGCCAACTGGGCCTACACCTTCAAGATGTCCGATACGCCGGCGCGCAATGTGGTGGCCGTGCTCCCGGGTTCCGATCCGACGCTCGCGGGCGAGTATGTGCTCGTGGGTGCACACAACGACCACGTCGGCACACTCGCCGCGCCGATCGACCATGACTCGGCGCGCGCGGTGAACACCGTCACGCGCCGCCAGGGCTCGAACGACCCGTCGTGCCGTCCGACCCCCGAGCAGCAGCACACGATCGACTCGCTGATCGCCCGTGCGCGGAGCATCCGCCCGGTGCGGCGCGACTCCATCATGAACGGCGCTGATGATGACGGCTCGGGCACGGTCGTGCTGCTGGAGATCGCCGAGAAGTTCGCGAAGGAGAAGCCGAAGCGTTCGATCATCTTCATCTCCCATCAGGGCGAGGAGTCGGGGCTGCTCGGTTCCAAGTGGTTCGTCGATCACCCCACGCTGCCGCTCGACAAGATCGTCGCCGCGCACAACATGGACATGGTCGGCAAGGGACGCGTGGACCAGGTGAAGTTCGGCGGTCCCACGTCGCTGCAGACGCTCGGGTCGCGCCGCCTGTCGCGCGAGTTCGGCGACATCATCGACTCGGTGAACGCCGTACGGTCGGAGACGATGGCGATCGACAAGACCTGGGAAGTGCCGTCGAACCCCATGAACCGCTTCTGCCGCAGTGACCAGGTGAACTACGTCCGCAAGGACATCCCGGTGACCTACTTCTCGCTCGGCTACGCCCAGGACTATCACATGGCGACCGACGAACCGCAGTACATCGAGTACGAGCACGCGGCACGCGTGGGACGTTTCATCCACGATGTCATGTACGCGATCGCGATGCGGAAGGACAAGCCGGCCATCTCGGGCGCCGACCCGACGATGCCGACCTGCAACCGTTGATGCTCACTCACTTCCTCTCACGCGTGCCAACTCCCGCCATGCACAGTCGCACCGCATTCGCGCGCTCGACCCGTCGGGCCCTCCTCGCCTCCGGTCTGCTGTTCTCGGCCGCCGGCGCGATCGGGGCCCAGCAGTTCACCACCGAGACCCGCGATCCCAAGCAGAAGCAGGACGAGGGGTTCGCCAAGGACTACAAGGCCTGGCTGCTGAATCCCAAGCACGGCAGTCCGCTGGTGGACCATCTTCCGCTGGTACCGGGGATCCCGACGCCCAAGGACATCATCGGCTATCACGCCGGTGCGCCGAAGAAGCTCACCTACTACGCCGACCAGCTGAAGTACTATCGTGCCCTCGCCGCGGCCACGCCGCGCGTGCGGGTGGAGACCATCGGCAAGTCGGACGAAGGGCGCGAGCTCGTGGTGGTGTGGGTGTCGAGCGACGCCAACATGAAGAATCTGGCGCAGAACCGCGCCAACCTCGCGAAGATCGCCGATCCGCGCGGGACGAGTGAGGATGCGATCCGCGAGCTGATCACGCGGACCAAGCCGCACTACCACCTGATGGGCGGTCTGCACAGCGGCGAGACGGGCCCCTCCGAGATGCTGATGGAGCTCGTGTATCGCCTCGCGACGGAGACGTCGCCGATCATCACGCAGATCCGCAACAACGTGTACGTGTCGGTGACGCCGGTGGCCGACGCCGACGGCCGTGACCGCAACGTGGACTGGTTCTACAAGGGACTCGAGTTCGCCGCGGCGAATCCGGCCCCGGCCGCTCCGGCGGCTGGGGCGCCGGGGGCTCCGGGCGCCGCCGCGCCGTTCGGCGGTGGTCGCGGTGGTGCCGGCGGGATCGGCGCGCTCCCGTACTGGGGCAAGTATGTGTACCACGACAACAACCGCGACATCAATGTGGACCTGATGCAGATGCGGACGATCGTGGACTGGTACTTCACGGCCCATCCGCCGATCATGCACGACCTGCACGAGGCGCAGTCGCTCCTGTACACCTACAGCGGCGGCGCTCCGCAGAACCCGAACCTCGATCCGCTCCTCTTCGCCGAACTCCCCTTCTTCGCCAACTATGAGATGGCGCAGATGACCAAGTGGGGGATGCCGGGCGTGTACACGCACGCCTTCATGGACGGCTGGTCGCCGGGCTACCTCGGCTCCGTGTCGTACAATCACAACGGTCTCATGAAGATGTACGAGACCCAGTCGGGACGTGACGTCGAGCCGCCCGCTCCGGCGGCTCCCGCTGCGGCGGCGGCGAATCCGGCTGCACCGGCTGCCGGCGCCCCTGCCGCCGGTGCCCCTCCCGCAGGCGGCGCGCCCGCTGGTGGCGGTCGCGGTGGACGTGGCGGTGGTGGTGCCGGTGGTGGACGTGGTGGTGCCGGCGCCGCTGCTCCCGCGGCCGGCGGTGCGCCGGGTGCTGGTGCTCCGGCTGGTGCGCCGGCCGGTGCCCCGGGTGCGGCGGCGTTCCAGGGTGGCGGACGTGGCGGCGCCGGTGCGGTCCCGACCGGGCGCGGTGGCGCGCAGGACCGCGAGTGGTATCGCGGCATCCAGTTCACGCAGGAGGACATCGCCACCTTCACCCGTCGTTCGAACACGAACTACATGGAGACGGGCGTCCTCTCCTCGCTCCAGCTCACCGCCATGTTCCCGGCGATGGTGCTCGAGAACTTCTACATCAAGACCCGCAACTCGATCGAAGAAGGGAAGCACAAGGCGCCGTACGGCTTCGTGATCCCGATGCAGCGTGACATGACGAAGGTCGCCGAGTTCGTGAACATCCTGCGCATCCAGCGCATCGAGGTCGGACAGGCCACCTCCGCGTTCAAGGTGGGGAACACCACGTATCCCGCCGGCTCGTACGTGATCAAGCGCGATCAGCCCTACGGGCGTCTCGCCAAGAACCTGATCGAGAAGCAGCGGTTCCCGGACCAGCGCCTCACGACCTACGACGACAGCGGCTGGTCCATGGGCATGGCGTTCAACATCGACTACGCCGAGATCGCCGATTCGTCGATCCTCAACGTGGCCGCGACGCCGGTCGAGAAGGTGAAGCTCGCGGGGAAGACGTCCGGTAGTGGCACCGCCGGGATCGCCATCGCGCACCTGGGATCGAACAACATGATCTCGCTGCGCTACAAGCTGAAGAACGTCCCCATGCAGATCGCCGAGAAGTCGTTCAAGGTCGACAGCGTGGAGTTCCCGGCCGGCTCGTTCATCGTGTCGGACATGGCCCAGGCCAATGCCGTGCGCGCGGCCGTGCAGGAACTCGGTCTCACCGCGGCGAACCTGACCGCCAAGCCCAGCGTGCCGACGCACGAAGCGGACGTGCCGCGCATCGCCATCTTCTCGACCTGGGGCAACACCCAGAACCTGGGTTGGTACCGTCTCACCTTCGACCAGTTCGGCGTACCGTACGACCTGATCTACAAGGAGCAGGTGAAGCAGGGGAACCTGCGCGCCAAGTACGACGTGATCCTGATGGCCGAGCAGAACATGAGCAAGCAGACCGTGCTCGCCGCGCCGGCCGCCAAGCCGCAGCCGTACAAGAAGAGCGACAAGTACAAGTTCCTCGGCATGTACGGCGAGACCGATGACATGTCGGGCGGGATCGGGCAGGATGGCGTGGACGCCTTCGCCGCCTTCCTCGACGCGGGCGGCACGCTGATCGCGGTGGGCGACGCGGCGCGTCTCGCGATCGACTTCGGCTGGGCCCGCAGCGTGGACAAGGCGCCGGTGCCGGGGCTCACCTCGCAGCGCCCGCTCGTGCAGGGCGAGATCGTGCGCCCGGAGCATCCGGTGTTCTACGGCTACTCGAGCACGAAGATGCCGGTGAAGTACGTCGGCGGCAGCCCGCTGAAGGTCGGCGTGGCCGACGAAGGGAATGTGCTCGCCCGCTACGTGGGCGGCGATGCGGCGGTCCTCTCGGGACTGATGACGGGCGCCGATTCGCTCCGCGGCAAGCCGTACGCCGTGGACGTGCCGCAGGCGTACAAGGGCCATGGCCGCGTGGTGCTCTTCTCCAACAATCCGATCTACCGTTGGCAGAACCACGGCGAGTTCAACATGATCTTCAACTCGGTGCTCAACTGGAACGACGAGCCCAAGCCGGAAGCGCCGAAGATCGTGCCGTAAGCTCCAGTCAGCAGCCAGCGTGAAAAGAGGCGGCGACCGATCCGGTCGCCGCCTCTTTCGTCATGTGACCACCGCGGATCAGGCCACCGGCTCGATCGCGTAGTCGAAGATGTAGAGATGCTTCTTCTCCACGATCATGATCTCGAGGGATCCCGAGAGCCCGGTGAGCTCCTCCGTCCCGCTGTCGGGGACCACCGTGATCTCGAGCGACGGCGTACCGCGCGTCATGCGCCCGGTGTGCATCAGCGCGAAGCTCCCGCTGCGCCCGTGCAGCGTGCCGGTGACGCGCTCCACCGCCACGTAGCCGGCCGAGCCGCTCTTGGGATTGCCGGCGGAGAGCATCTCGCCGGAGCTCGTCGCGACGAGGTCGCCGTCGAAGACCTTGTCGATCGACATCCGCGCGAGCGCGGCGCCCTCGGCGGTGTTGTACGCCGGGAGCGGCCCGACCTTCACCTCGAATGCGCCACTGGCGCGTCCTTTGTGCGCGCTCACTGGCACTTCCCCAGGTCGACCTTGGCCGTCGCGCCGCGTGCGACGGAGACATCGGCGGTCACCGTCTTTCCCTTGAACTTGCAGCTCACCGTCCACTTCTCCGCGATCAGCTCCTGCGCGTGCTGGCTCGGGCGCGACGACGGGTTCACATGCCAGAGGAACGGACCGTTCCCCTTGGGGACGACGGTCTGGGCCGTGAGCTCCATCGGCAGCTTCATGATGGGGCCGCGCGTCGAGTCCCGATCGCTCAACAGGACCGGCGCCGACTCGAGCACGATCTTCTTGCTCAGCGAGAGCGTCGCGCCTGCGGGAGCCTTGATCTCGAGCACGGAGTGGAGCGCCGGATCGGCGGCCGCCTCGAGCAGACGCAGATAGCCCGCGCGCGAGCTCGACCCCGGATACGCCCCGGTGCCGAAATACTGATCCACGACGAACGAGTACGCGGGGTGGAAGCCGCGCTGCCCCGGCGTGTTCTCGAAGGTGAAGGCGAAGGTGCCGGCGGTGTAGTACGCCTGCTCCTCCATGGTGCCGCTGGCGTTGTAATAGACCTTGGGCCACGGGCCGGCTTCCCACTTGAGATCCTTCCCGAGCAGCTGCGCGAGCGAGTCGTAGGGCGCGACATCGAACGGCGTCGGCTCGTCGGTCGTGCTCGGCACGCGCAGCACCTTGGCGTCGGGGGTGTGGTTGCTGAGCGCGACCACGACCTGCTGCGAGGCGAAGAGATCGCGCATGTTCTGGATCTCCGGCTCCGAGAACGGCGCGCTCCCGCGATAGCTCTGTCCGGTGGGGGCCGCGTTCGCGCCCACACCGCCCCAGAAGGCGCCGTAGTTGCGGTTGAGATCGACCCCGGCGCCCGCGTTCAACGGGTTGGCGCACTCGGCGTAGGTCGGGTTCTTGCCATCCGCCACGCGGCAGTTCTTGCGCTTCTGCTCGTTGATCAGGGTGCGCGAGAGGTCGAAGCCGTCGGGGTTGACGATCGGCACGGCGATGAACCGAACCTTGTCGAGGGCGGCGGTGATGCGCGGATCGGTGCCGTCGTTCTTGAGCAGGTCGTGGATGAACTCGAGGGTGAGTTCGACCGTCGGCCACTCGCGCGAGTGGTGGAGTCCGGTCATCACGAACACCGGCTTGCCGGACGGCGTCTTCACATCGTGCGTGATCTCGAGCGCCCAGACGGTGGTACCGAGCGAGCTCTTGTGCGGCAACGCGAAGCGGCGGACCTTGGTCGGGTACGCGGCCTCGATCTGCTCCATCTCGAGGTTCGCCTCGGTGAGCGTGCGGTAGGTGACGCGTCCCGTGGGGAGTGGCGACGAGGTCATCGGGGGCGTGGCGGGCTGCTGCTGGCCTCCACGGCCCCCGCCCGGGGCACCGGTCGGCGGAGCACCCTGGGCCACGAGGGACGAACTGACGGCTGCCAGGAGCAGAGCGGAGCTGCAGGCGCGAGCGATGGTCATAGGCGGGCGTGGGAGGGCGGGGGAGGACGCTACGGGTATTCTACGCGAGGTCCGCGTCGGGCGCTGTGGTGCTCAGGCCGACTGCAGCGCTGACCACGCCTCGGCGGGAACGGTGCGCTCCAGCTCGGCAGGGAATTTCCGGAACCAGCTCGAGAGGATCAACAGCTCGTCGACCTCGTGCGCGGGGACGGTCGTCGCGTTCCGCTCCGAGGATCCGAAGATCTCGGCCGCGCGTGCGGCGAGCGCATCGTGCTCGTGCGGCGCCGAGGGCGCCGGGAGCACCGCCCGCACGCGGCCGCGGCGCACGATGTAGCTGCGATGGTCGTCGCCCCAGCCGGGCACCGTGTACACGAACGAGAGCGACTCCACCGCGAAGCGCAGACGCGCGAACTGCTCGCGCAGTCCTTCGAGCCGCTGGATCTTGTCGCGCAGCTGAGCCGCGCGTTCGAACTCGAGGGTCTCGCTCGCCGCTTCCATCGCGTGGCGCAGCGTGGCCAGCGGCGCCTCGTGCGTCCCTTCGAGGAACTCGCGCGCGAGCGCGAACCGTTCGCGATACTGCGCGACCGTCGTCGCCGCGACGCACGGGCCCAGACACTTCCCGATCTCGAAGCGGATGCATCCCGGTGTGCGCGGGGGCACGTTGGGGAACTCCACCTGGTCGCTGAAGTGCATGGGCATGTCGTTGCGGCAGTCGCGGAGGCCGAGCACGTCGTTGAGCTCGCGGAGCGCCTCCTCCAACTGATGCGCGCCATTGAAGGGGCCGAAGTAGATCCCGGTGTCGTCGGTGCCGGCACTTCGCGCCACGGTGAGCTTGGGCGCGCTCCCGCGCGACATCTTGATGAAGGCGTGGTGCCGCGCGTCGCGCTTCATCATCACGTTGAAGCGCGGGCGCCAGCGTTTGATGAGCCGCAGTTCCTCGAGCAGCGCCTCGAACTCGCTGGGGAGATACTCCCACTTCACCTCCGCCGCCTCGCGGATGATCCGCGCGCCCTTCTCGGCGGGGTACTCGGCGCGGAAATAGCCCATGAGTCGGGTGCGGAGCTTCTTGCTCTTCCCCACGTAGATGATCTCCCCCTCGGGAGAGAGCATGTGGTACACGCCCGGTCGCTCCCTGAGTTCCGCTTTGACCTTGGCGTGCATCTCCAGGACGCGCGCCTCCGATGCCTCCGACGCCGCCTTCTTCTTTCGCTTGCGGCGGCTCATCGCTGGCACTCCCGGCACCACACCGTCGCGCGTCCTTCGAGCTTGTGATGGGCCCTGAGCGGCGTGCCGCAGCGCGGGCACGGCTCCCCCTCTCGCCCGTACACCTGCAACTGCGCGGCGAACCCGCCGCGATTGCCCAGCGGATCGCGATAATCGCGGAAGGTGGTGCCGCCGACGTCGATCGACGCGGTGAGCAGGCGTCGGAGCTCGGCGAGCAGCGTGGCCGCCTCGGCGTGCGTGACCTTGATGCCCGCGCGCGTCGGCGCGATCCGCGCCGCCCAAAGCGACTCGTTCGCGTAGATGTTCCCCACCCCCGCAAACAGTCGCTGGTCCATCAGCACGGTCTTGATCGCCCTCCGGGTTGACCGAATGAAACCCGAAAACCCCTTCGCTGTCAATTCGGGATCGAGGGGCTCAGGGCCGATCCGGGCCTCCCAGGCGGCGAATCGGGGCGGATCCATCAGGGCGACCGTCCCCAGCCGGCGGACGTCCCGGTACCGCAGGGTGCGCCCGTCGCCGAGCGAGAGGGCGATCGCCGTGTAGTCGGAGGGCGGCTCGACCGTGCTCACCTCGCCACGCCGTTCGACGAAGAGTCCGCCGGTGAAGCGAGGGGTCACCACGAGGCGATCCCCCGTCGAGAGGTCGAGCACGATGCACTTGGCGCGGCGCCAACAACGGCCGATCGTCGCGCCTCTGACCCGATCGCCGAACTCGACCTCGGTGGCCTCCCGCAGGACATCGGGACGGGGCACCGCCACGGCGGTGATCGTCGCATCGCGCACGAGCTCGTCGAGCCCGCGCGCGATGGTCTCGGTCTCAGGGAGCTCCGGCACGTCGAGCGACCTCGCGCCATCCGATGTCGCGGCGGAGCTGCGCGCCCTCGAACCGGATGCGCGCCGCGTGCTGCACACTGCGCTTCTGCGCCTCCTCGACCGTCGCGCCGAGTGCGGTGACGGTGAGGACGCGTCCACCGGCGGTGCGGAGGACACCCTCGGTGTCGCGGACGGTGCCGGCGTGGAAGACGATCACATCATTCTCCGGCGCGGGGAGATGGATCGCGTCCCCCGAGCGGACCTTCCCCGGATAGCCGCCTGCCGCGACGACCGTCGTGACGGCCGCACGCGAGGCGAAGGTGAGTGGCGGTGCGCCCGCAAGCGAGCCCCCGGCCGCGATCGCCCGCATCGGCTCGAGCAGGCTCGATGTCATCAGCGGGAGCACGACCTCCGTCTCTGGATCGCCGAAGCGGCAGTTGAACTCCACCACCTTCGGGCCGTCAGGGGTGAGCATCAACCCGGCGTAGAGCAGCCCGGTGAAAGTCGAGTCGCACTCGCGCAGCGCGCGGAGCGTCGGCAGGAAGACCTGCTCGACCGTGATGTCCGCGATCGCTGGCGTCGCGATCGACACCGGCGCGTAGGCGCCCATCCCACCCGTGTTGGGGCCGGTATCCCCTTCGCCGATGCGCTTGTGGTCCTGCGCCGCGACCATCGGGAGCACGTGTGTGCCGTCGGTGAGAGCGAAGACGGAGATCTCCTCCCCCGTCATGTATTCCTCGACGAGCACCTCGTGCCCGGCGTCGCCGAAGGCGTTCCCTTCGAGCATCATCGCGACGGCGTCGTCGGCCTCGGCGAGGCTCATCGCGACGACGACGCCCTTTCCAGCTGCGAGTCCCGAGGCCTTCACGACCACCGGTGCCCCGAGTCGGCGCACCTCGGCGCGCGCGTCATCGGCGCGGGTGAAGGTGCGGGCGCTCGCCGTGGGGACGCCAGCGGCGAGCATCAGTTCCTTGGCGAAGCGCTTGGAGGTTTCGATGCGCGCCGCGTTCTTCGTGGGCCCGAAGATCGGGAGCTCGAGCGATCGGAAGTGATCGACGATCCCCAGATCGAGCGGCGCCTCGGGACCGACGATGGTGAGATCCACGCGTTCGCGGCGCGCGAGCGCGGTGAGTCCGGCGATGTCGGTGGCGGGGACGTTCGCATTGCGGCCCAGCAGGGCGATCCCCGGGTTCCCGGGGGCGGCCACGATCTCGAGCGTCGGATCATCGGCGGCGAGCTTCCACGCGATGGCGTGCTCGCGCCCGCCGCCGCCGACGATCAGGACCTTCACCGGCGACCGCCCTTGAAGGCGTCGTCGAATGCATTGCGGGCGCGGCCGAAGACATCGCCGAGCTTGTCGACCGCGGCCTTGGCCTGGTCGCCGTAGTAGTGCGCGGCCTCGTTCATATCACGCCCGACGTCCTGCTGCGCCTTGGCATCGGCGCGACGGATGTACTCGCCGACCAGGATGCGATCGTACGCGCCGCCGTCGATCCAGCGCTGCAGCTCGCCCGCGCGCACGGTGGCGAAGGGATGCTTGCGGCTCATCGTGTTGATCACCTTCCACACGCGGTCCACCACATCGCCTTCGGTCTCGTACTCGGCGGCCTGCGCCATGAAGGCGTCGAGGTCGGTCTTGTCACCGTAATCGCGACCGGCGGCGAGGAGCATCAGGGTGTGCATCGCCGCGGTGCGGTCCTGCACGGCGAGCAGGGCACCTCGGTCGCTCGAGAGCTCGCTCTTGCGGTACCACTCCATCAGCGCGACGTGCACCGGGAAGAGCGCGGCGGCGGCGACGAAGGGGAGGGCGGTGAAGCCCACCAGCATGATGATCTCGGCGAGCGTGCGGTAGACGACGTGCCCGCTCATGATGTGCGCGACCTCGTGCGCGATCACGGTGCGGAGCCCCTCGCGATCGAGATGCTCCAGCGCGCCCGAGCTGATGACGATGAACGGCTTGTCGAAGCCGATCGCCATCGCGTTGATCTCCTGTGCCTGCGTGACGTAGAGCTGGGGACGCTCCGGCCAATCGTAGACCGTGAGCACCTCGGTGAGGAGCTCGTCGAGCTGCGGGCGCTGCGTGGGGCCCACGCGCACGGCGTTGGCGAGGAAGAGCTGGCGCAGCCCCTTCTCCCCGAAGTACGAGAACGTCTTGCGGACGACGTCGTCGAAGAAGGGGATCGAGCGCAGGGCGTTGAGCGCGGCGCGGTCGGCGGGATGTTCCCACGACGGCGAAGCGATTTCGGTCAGGACGATGCGGTCAGCCACGGCAGCACTCCGGGAAAGAGCGGGAAGGGGAGAACGACCTCTCCATCCCTACGGACGGCGACCCCCGAAGGTGTCGCCCCCGGGGATGGGAGTAACCCCTGCTAGATGACGGAGAAGGCCTGTTCGAGGTCGGCGAGGAGGTCCTCGACGTCCTCGACCCCGCAGGAGAGGCGGATCAGCCCTTCCGTCACCCCCAGCTTCTGACGGCGCTCCAACTCGACCGACGCGTGGGTCATCGAGGCCGGGTGCGAGATCAGCGACTCCACCCCGCCCAGCGATTCGGCCAGGGAGAAGACCTTCACGCGGCGGAGGACCTTGTCGGCGTTCTCCTTGGAGCCCGTCTCGACCGAGATCATGCCACCGAAGCCCGACATCTGCTTCCGCGCCAGCTCATGCTGCGGGTGCGACGGCAGACCCGGGTAGAAGACCCGTTCGGCGCCCATCCGGTTCGCGAGCCACCCCGCGATCTGGCGCCCGTTGGCGTCGTGTTGCCGCATGCGGAGGGCGAGGGTCTTGGTGCCTCGCAGGGCGAGCCAGGCGTCCATGGGGCCAGGATTGGCCCCGGCCGCGTTCAGGATGAACTGCAGACGGACGGCGAGATCCTCGTCGTTGAGCAGGACGATCCCGCCGATCATGTCGCTGTGGCCGTTCAGGTACTTCGTCGTCGAGTGGAAGACGATGTCGGCGCCGAACTCGAGCGGGCGCTGGAAATACGGCGACGCGAAGGTGTTGTCGACGATGAGCTTGACCCCGCGGCGCATGGCGATCTCGCCGGCGGCTGCGAGATCCGTCAGACGCATCAGCGGATTGGTCGGCGTCTCGAGGAAGAGCGCCTTCGTGTTGGGCTGGATGGCGTCCTCGATCTGCTGCGGGTCGCGCGTGTCGATGAAGCTGAACGTGAGGCCGAAGCGGGTGAGGATCTTGTCCATCAGGCGGTAGGTGCCGCCGTAGACGTTCTCCCCGACGACGAGGTGGTCGCCGGAGTTGAAGAGCTTGAGGATGGAATCGGTGGCGCCGACGCCGCTCGAGAAGGCGAAGCCGTGCTTGGCCCCTTCCAGCGCGGCCACGTTGCGCTCGAGCGCCTCACGCGTGGGATTCTTGCCGCGGGCGTACTCGTAGCCCTTGTTCTGCCCGAGCCCGTCCTGCACGTAGGTGGAGGTCTGCACGATCGCGGGCATGATGGCCCCGGTCGTGGGATCCGGGCGCTGTCCCGCGTGGATGGTGCGGGTGGCGAACCGGTAGGCGAAATCCTCGTCGAAGGCGCGGGTCATGGGTCGTAGGCCGTGCGGAAAAGGGGATCCCGAAATCTAACTGCGGATGCGGATGACGCTGGGTTGCTTGTAGGCCGACAGGCGCGACTCGCACCAGCTGCGCACCTCCGCTTCGGTCACGGTGCCGGTGATGTCGACCACGACGTCGTTCTCGCGCGAAGGCTCCGCCACGGCGGACGCCGCGACGGCGGTGACCCCGGGGAGCCCGGCGACCACCCGCTCGACCTCGCGCGGATACACGTTGAAGCCGCTCCGCGTGAACATCGCCTTGAGAAGACCGCGGAAGCGGACCGTGCCTTCGTCGTTCAGCTGGCCGCGCTCGCCGGTATGGAGCCAACCGTCGCGAACCAGGAGCCCGTCGCGGCTGTCGTTCAGGTAGCCACTGAAGACCGACACGCCACGCACGCAGATCTCCCCGATGGTGCCGCGCGGCAGTTCCGCGCCGCTCTCGGGGTCGCGGATCGTCACTTCGCAGTCGGGCATGGCCACGCCGAGCGTGCCGCGGCGGTTCGGGAGTCCCACGCGATTGAACAGTGCCACCGGGGCGCACTCCGTGAGGCCGTAGCCCTGACGCAGTTCTTGCCCCGTGGCGGCGAACCATCGGTCCTGCAGTTCCTCCGCGAGCGGGGCTCCGCCGCAGATGCACAGCAGCGAGTCCGGGAGCGGGAGCGTGCCGCCGCGCCGGTCGATGACGCTGAGCAGCCCGGCGAAGATCGCGGGAACGCCGCTCACGAAGGTGATGTCGCCCGCCGCGAGACGTTCGGCCACGACGATCGGATTGAAGCGCGGGACGGTGGTGATCCGACCGCCGGCGATGAGCGGCCCGGTGAGCGTCCCCGTGAGCCCGAACAGGTGCGAGAAGGGGAGGAGGGCGAGCACATGCGTCTGACGCGTGAAGGCCGCGGCCTCGATGGTCTGGCGCGCGTTCGCGATCAACGAGCGGTGCGAGAGGCGCGCGCCGAGCGCACGCCCGGCCATCCCCGAGGTGAAGACCACGGCGCATTCCTCGTCGCGGCCACCGGCGTCGCTCTCGACTTCGACCGTGAGCCCGACGTGCGAGCCGAGGTCGATCGTCTTCGACGCGCCGTCAATCACCACCTCGGCGGTCCGCGGCGCCTCGTCGAGCAGGACGTGCGGGAACCCCTCGGGGAGTCGGGGCGCCAGCGCGCGGATCGTGAAGACCGCGCCGACCTCGGCATCCGCGAGCTGTTCCGCGATCTCCGTGGGGGCCGCCAACGGGTTGATCAGCACGGCGCCACGACCGTCGCTCGCCGCGAGCGCGGTCAGGAAGGCTGGTGAGGACGGGATGAGGATCGCGGCCCGACGCCGTCCGAGGGCACGGACCAGCGGCGCGCTCCGTTGGAGGAGCGTGAAGCCGGCGGCGACCAGCGCCTGGGCGGGGATGCCGTCCACCGACCCGCCACCGGCGGCGACGGCGAGGGGGAGGAGGGTCTCGGAGTCTTTCACGGGGGGAAAGGTACCCGCCGGGCCCGGGTTCGCCATCTGCCGTAGCGCCTCGGGGGCGGCTAACTTCCTCTAATGAGTCATTCCAACGAATCCGGACTTATGATCAGCGTCTCCGGCATCCGGGGACGCGTGGGACATGGGCTCTCTCCCGAGGTGGTGGCGCGGTATGCGTCGGCCTTCGGGGCCTGGGCGCTCTCCAAGGGACACTCCAAGGCCGTGGTACTCGGTCGTGACAGTCGCGTCTCGGGTCCGATGTTCCACCAGATCGCGCGGGCCTCGCTCGAGGCTGCCGGGGCCGATGTCATCGACCTCGGGATGACCACCACCCCGACCCTCCAGTTGGCGGTGGAGCACCATCACGCGGCCGGGGGGCTCTGCATCACCGCGAGCCACAACCCGATCGAGTGGAACGCCCTCAAGTTCATCGGACCGTCCGGGCTCTTCCTGAGCGCGGACGAAGGCCGCGAGATGCGGGCGCTGGTCGAGAGCGGGATCCCCTACGCCACGTGGGACACGCTCGGCAAGACGCACTTCGACGGTGAGGCCATCACGCGCCACATCCAGCAGGTGCTGAAGCTCCCGTTCATCAACGTCGCGGCGATCCGCGCCCGCGGCTTCCGCGTGGCGTACGACGCCTGCGCGGGCGCCGGCGGTGCCGTGATCCCGCATCTGCTCGAGCTGCTCGGCTGCGAGGTACACGAGATCAACATCACCGCCGATGGGCGCTTCCCGCGTCCGCCCGAACCGGTGGCCGAGAACCTGAAGGATCTCGAGAAGCTCGTGAAGGACACCGGGGCCCAGGTCGGCTTCGCGACCGATCCCGATGTCGACCGGCTCGCGCTGGTCTCCGACAAGGGCGAGGCGATCGGCGAGGACTACACGCTCGCGCTCGCCTGCCGTGTCGTTCTGCGACATCGAAAAGGACACGTTGTCACGAATCTGTCGACGAGCCGGGTGGTGGACGACGCCGCCGGCGAGTTCGGGCAGAGGGTGATCCGCGCCCCCGTCGGCGAGGTCAACGTGGCGCTGCGCATGAAGAAAGAGCACGCCGTGATCGGCGGCGAGGGGAACGGCGGGGTCATTCTCCCCGAGCTGCATCTGGGGCGTGATGCGCCGCTGGGGGTGGCACTCGTCTTGCAATTGATGCTCGAGGATCCGCGCTCGATCTCGCAGATGGTCGCGGATTCGCCCCGGTACGCCATCCTGAAGGACAAGCTGGATCTGCCGAAGGCACCGCTGGACGCGGTGTATGCGGCGCTGCGCGAGGCCTTCCCGGAGGCCGAGGCCGACACCCAGGACGGATTGCGCCTCGGCTGGCCGGATCGATGGGTGCATGTCCGCCCATCCGGCACCGAGCCGATCGTGCGGGTGATCGCCGAGGCACCGACGCGCGAGGATGCGCAAGCGCTCGTGCAGCGCGGACGACAGTTGTTGGCCCAGCTGGCCTGATCTCTTCCCCCCATTCGAGACCACGCGACATATGTGCGGCATCATCGGCTATATCGGTCCCAACGAGGCCACTCCGTATCTGCTCGAAGGGCTCCGGCGCATGGAGTACCGCGGCTATGACTCGGCGGGCGTCGCCCTCTTCGATGGCGAGGCCATCGAGACGCGTCGTGCGGCCGGGAAGATCGCGAAGCTCGATGCGGTCCTCGCCAGCGACCCCATCAGCGGCGCGCTCGGGATCGGGCACACCCGCTGGGCGACGCACGGGCCGCCGGTGGAGCGCAACGCGCATCCGCACATGTCGAACGACGGGACCGTGGCGGTCGTGCACAACGGCATCATCGAGAACTCGACCGTGCTGCGCGCCGCACTGCAGGGGCTCGGCTACGAGTTCAAGTCGGACACCGACACCGAGGTGCTCGCGCACCTGATCGAGGAACTGTTCGAGTCGCGGCTCGAGGATGCCGTGGTGGACGCGCTCCGTCGCGTGGAAGGGACCTATGGCATCGCCGTGATCTCGAGCCGCGACCCGGGGAAGATCGTCGCCGCGCGCAAGGGAAGCCCGCTGCTCATCGGGATCGGCGACGGCGAGAACTACCTCGCCAGCGATGCGTCGGCGATCCTCGCGCACACCCGGCAGGTCGTGTACCTCAACGACGGCGACGTCGCGGTCATCGAGCGTGATCGCTACAAGGTGATCGACATCGACGCGCAGCCGCAGCGCCGCTCGGTGTCGCGCATCGAGTGGGATCTCTCCGAGATCGAACGCGGCGGCTACGACCACTTCATGCTGAAGGAGATCTTCGAGCAGCCGCGCAGCATCGAGAACACGATGCGCGGGCGCCTGATCATCGAGGACGGCACGGCGAAGCTCGGCGGCATCAACCTGACGCACGAGCAGCTGATGAAGATCGACAACATCGTCATCACCGCCTGCGGCACGAGCTGGCACTCGGCGTTGATCGGCGAGCTGTTCCTGGAGGAACTGGCCCGCATCCCGACCGAGGTCGAGTACGCCTCCGAGTTCCGCTACCGCAATCCGATCGTGAACGATCGCACCCTGTGCATCGTGATCTCGCAGTCGGGAGAGACGGCCGACACGCTGGCGGCCATGCGCGAGGCGAAGCGTCGCGGCGCCCGGACGCTCGGGCTCGTGAACGTCGTCGGGTCGACGATCGCGCGCGAGGACGACGGCGGCGTCTACCTGCATGCCGGGCCCGAGATCGGCGTGGCGAGCACCAAGGCCTTCACGAGCCAGGTGATCGCGCTCGCGCTGTTCACCCTGAAGCTCGCGCGCAAGCGCGATCTCTCGGTGGTGCGCGGTCGCGAGATCGCACAGGCGCTCGAAGCACTGCCGGCGCAGATCGAGGAGGCGCTGAAGGGCGCGGCCGATGTGGAGCGGATCGCCGAGGAGTTCAAGGATGCCACGAACTTCCTGTACCTCGGACGCGGCTACAACTTCCCCGCCGCCCTCGAGGGGGCGCTGAAGCTGAAGGAGATCTCCTACATCCACGCCGAAGGGTATCCGGCGGCGGAGATGAAGCACGGGCCGATCGCGCTGATCGACGAGCAGATGCCGGTGGTGTTCATCGCCCCGCACGACAGCGTGTTCGACAAGATCGTGTCGAACATCCAGGAGGTGAAGGCGCGCGGTGGCCGCACGATCGTGATCACGAGCCGCGAGGAGCCCTCGCTCGCCGGTCTCATGGACCACGAGATCCGGATCCCCGAGACGCTCGACATGCTCATGCCGATCGTCGCCTCGGTGCCGCTGCAACTGCTGGCGTACTACATCGCCGTGAAGCGTGGCGCAAACGTGGACCAGCCGCGCAACCTGGCCA
>CAZAGK010000039.1:0-20774 GCA_964484775.1 uncultured Gemmatimonas sp.
CGCCACCCGCAAGTCGGTCGAAGCCAACTGGCCCGCGATCGCGTGGTTGCCGGCCGTCGTTTTGCTCGCGAGCGACCCGCCGCTGCGCGAGCGCCAGCGGAAGTGGCTGAACGGAGGACTCGTGCTGGCGGGCGTGCTCTCCAGCATCATCTATCTCCACACCCTCACGCAGATCCTCCCGCTCCGCGCCGACCGCGATCAGGTCGCCAAGGCCTGGGGCTGGGATCAACTGGGAGCCGTCGTCGACCGCAACCGCAGCTACATCACGAACCGCGCCGCGTTCAACGTCGGCACGCTGTTCGTCGCCGCGGAGCGTTATCAGGACGCCAGCGAGCTCGCATTCCATCTGGGTGACAAGCCGCAGGTGCTCTCGCTCAACCTGATGGGGCGTCCCAATCACTACGACCTGCGTCCGATGTTCACCGATCGCGCCAAGCCCGGTGACGCGATCCTGCTCGTGCTCGACGAGGAGATCTCCGAACCCAAGGAGATCCGCAAACTCGCCTGCTGCTTCCGTCGCATCGATCAGCGCGAGATGGTCGCGCTCGTTCGCGGCGACGGCGTCGTGAGCCGCAAACGTCTCTGGTTCCTGCGCGACTGGACCGGCGAATGGCCCGTACGGACCCAACCTTTCCCCTGGATCGACTGACATGAGCAAGCCTTCCAAGCCCACGGTCCCCGCCGACCTCGATCGGTGGCTCACCGACAACGATGCGCGCCTCCACGAGGAACTCTTCGAGTTCCTCCGCATCCCCAGCATCAGCGCCCGCAGCGAGCACAACCCCGACACGCGCCGCGCCGCGACGTGGCTCAACGACAAGCTCATCGGCATCGGCTTCTCCAGCGCCGTGCACGAGACGCCGGGACACCCCGTGGTGCTCGCCGAGTGGCGGAAGGCGCCTGCTGGCGCGCCCACGCTGTTGATCTATGGGCACTACGATGTGCAGCCGGCGGAGCCGCTCGAACTGTGGACATCACCGGCCTTCGAGCCCACGATCCGCGACGGCAAGCTCTTCGCGCGCGGTTCGGTCGATGACAAGGGACAGCTCTGGGTGCATGTGAAGGCGCTCGAGGCGCACCTCGCCACCCGCGGCACGCTCCCCTGCAACGTGATCGTGCTCGCCGAAGGGGAGGAGGAGGTGGGGAGCGAACACCTCGCGCCCTTCATCGAGCAGCACAAGCAGCGCCTGGCCTGCGACGGCGTCGTGATCTCCGACTCGGCGATGTTCGCCCCCGGGATCCCGAGCATCCTGAGCTCGCTCCGCGGGCTCGCCTACTTCGAGATCAATGTCGAAGGCCCCAACAGCGATCTGCATTCGGGGATGTACGGCGGCGCAGTGGTGAACCCCGGCATGGCGCTCGCGCGCATCCTCGCGACCTTCCACGATGCCAAGGGGAAGGTCGCCATCAAGGGGTTCTACGACGGCATCAAGCCGTTCTCCGCTGCGGTGCGGAAGGGGATGAAGCAGCTGCCCTTCAAGGACGCCAAGTTCATGCGCGAGCTGGGGGTGAAGGCGCTGGGCGGCGAACCCGGCTACACGACGCTCGAGAAGCTCTGGACGCGCCCCACCTGCGAAGTGAACGGCCTGCTCAGCGGCTACACCGGCGAAGGGGCCAAGACGGTGCTCCCCGGCAAGTCCATGGCGAAGGTGAGCTGCCGACTGGTGCCGGGGCAGGACCCCAAGAAGATCGAGCAGCTCATGAAGGCGCATGTGAAGCGCGTGGCGCCGGCGGGAGTGAAGGTCACCGTCACGCACCTGCATGGCGGGAAGCCGTGGCGCGCGGAACTCGACGGCCCGCTCTTCGACGCGGCGCAGACGGCGCTGAAGGCCGCCTTCAAGCGGGACGCGGTGATCGTCGGGGAAGGGGGCTCGATCCCCGTGGTGGGCGACTTCGAACGGATCCTGAAGGCGCCGGTGCTTCTGGTGGGCTTCGGTCTCCCGGGGGAGAACGCGCACGCGCCCGACGAATGGATCAGCGTGGACAACATCCGCCGCGGGCTGCGGGCGATGGCGGTGCTCTACGAGGAGGTCGCGAAGTAGCGCGCCCGTTCCCTCGAAGGCGAAGCGGCCCCGCGCAGATAGCGCGGGGCCGCTTCCGTTGCGCACTCACTGCCGACAGAGCGCGCGTGGATCTCCCTTCGGCCCGTCGACCTTCGGTCGTCCGTCCCGCGTGGCCAGCGACCAGAGCGCGTCGCGCACGAACTGGGCGACGCGCGCCAACGCATCGTAGTCGATGTACTGCGGCTCGTCCGTGACCTGATGGTAGTCCATGTGCTCACCGCGAGAGATCGCCATCGCCGGGATCCCGTAGCGGGCGTAGCTGTAGTGATCCGCGCGGCAGTAATACTGCAGCGGGTGTCCCGGTTGATCGTAGGTGAGGTTGAAGGCGAACGGCTTCGGCTGCGCCGCGTTGGCGGCCTCGACCACATCGCCGAACTCCTTCGACAGCCGCCGCATGCCGATCACCTCCAGGTACCCCGGGCCGGCATCCGGCAGATCCACCGTGCTCCCGCGGCCGATCATGTCCATGTCGATCTCGCTCACGATCGAATCGCGCTCGACCGTCGGATGGTCGGTGAACCACTTCGAACCGAGCAGCCCGAACTCCTCCGCCGTGTGCGACACGAACAGGATCGAACGCTTCGGCTTCGGGCCGCGTCCCATCTGTTCCGCGATCTCGAGCAGCGCCACGCTTCCGGTGCCGTCGTCGTCCGCACCGTTCCGGATCGAATCCGGACGCGGGGGATGGACCTTGCGCGCCGAGTCGATCATGGCGCGGATGCGCGACCACTCGGCCGGTGTCGGCTCGCGCGCGGGGGAGTCGGCGCCCAGCGGACGGATCACCGTATTGAACGCCCGCACCGAGTCGTGCTCCACCGGCGCACGGTCGTACCCCACGTGGTCGTTGTGCGACGACACGTTCACGAACTGCCCGCGACGTGCCGGGTCAGTGCCGCGAAGCACGCCGATCACGTTCCGTGCAGCGTACTCGAGGGGAGTGAGTGCGGCTCGCGCTTCCCCTGTGAACGATGTTCCTGCGGTCCCCGGCTTCAGCGTCCGCAGGGAGGCTCCGAAGATCGCGTCCCCCAACTCGCGGGTGCTCACGAGCAGGGGCGGGATGGCATCGGTCCAGGTCGTATCGAGGACCAGATTCCCCGACATCGCCGCGGCGGCCGCCTCGCCCCCGGGGGACGCGTAGTCCGCTACGAGGATCGCGGCAGCGCCGGCGAAATTCGGCGCGCGCAACGCCGCGCCGAGCGGGACGCCGCGCGTCGCCTGCGTGCGCTCCGCCGGTGGCGTCGTGCTGAGCACGACCACCTTGCCCTGTGCGCTCGCCGCATCGATCCAGCTCGATTGATCGGAGATGCCACCGCCGTACACGACCGGTGCACCCCCGATCCGCCGCGGACGCGCATTCGTGGGTTGCACGACGTAGTCGAGTCCGAGCCGCAGCACGCGCCCTCCCAGGCGCAGCGTGTCCGCCCGGTTCGGCGCCCGCCGGAAGAACGGGACGGTCTGGAACCACCCACCGTTCTCTCCCGCCGGTTCGAGTCCCACGCGCGCGAACTCGGCGGCCATGTATGCGCTCGCCTTGTAGTTCCCCAACTGTCCGGACTCGCGTCCCATCATGGAATCGTGCGCGTAGGCGAAGAGCCGTGTCCGCAGATCGGCTGCGGTGATCGGCGCACTCGTGGCGACGCGCTGCGCCTCGGTGCGCTCGGGGACGAACGACAGCAGAAGCGACACGCCGAGCAGGAGCGGGAGGGGTCGCATGGGCGAGAGGTCAGGGAGACGGGGGGAACGCACGGAGGGGTGTCGCTCCCGACGATAGGGCGCGGAGGCGCGCGGGGCAACCGCGTGTCGAAATGACATCCCCCGAACGACTCGCGGCGCCTCCCGTCGAGGGAGGCGCCGCGAGACCATCGAGCGGCAGACTTACAACCCCGCCAACAACGCGTCGTTGCTCGTCGTGGCGGCGATCCGCTTGATCAACCACTCCATCCCGCTCGTCGGCGGCATCTGCTGCAGGCCGCGACGCAGTGTGTAGATCGCGTCGATCTGATCCTGACGGTACAGCTTCTCCTCACGGCGCGTCCCGCTCGTCGCGATATCGAACGCCGGGAAGATCCGCTTCTCCGCGAGTCCGCGATCGAGCTTGATCTCGCAGTTGCCCGTCCCCTTGAACTCCTCGAAGATCACGTCGTCCATGCGCGAGCCCGTTTCCACGAGCGCCGTCGCGATGATCGTGAGCGAACCGCCGCCATGCTCCGGGGCGATCGAACGCGCCGAACCGAAGAACGCCTTCGGGCGCGCCATCGCCGAGCTGTCGAGACCGCCCGAGAGGGTGCGTCCCGTGCCGCGCTCCGCCGTGTTGAAGGCACGGGCCATGCGCGTCAGCGAGTCGAGCACGATCACGACATCCTTGCCGAGCTCCACTTCGCGACGCGCACGCTCGAGCACCATCTCGGTGACTTCCACGTGGCGCGACGCCGGCTGGTCGAAGCTGCTCGCCACGACCTCGCCCACGCCCCACGAGATCGCTTCACTGACCTCTTCCGGACGCTCATCGACCAACAGGATGAGGAGCACCGCGTTCGGATGGTTGATCGCCACCCCTTCGGTGATCGCCTGCAGCAGCATCGTCTTGCCGGCGCGCGCCGGCGCCACGATGAGCGCACGCTGACCGTAGCCGATCGGCGCGATCAGATCGATCGCGCGACGCGTCAGCTCCGGCCCGCCCTTCGCCGACCGCCCCGTCTCGAGCGTGAGCTTCCGCTCCGGATAGCTCGCCGTGAGCGAACCGAAGTCCGGACGACGCACTTCCGGATTCGGTTCGGCGTCGTTGATCGCCGTGATGTCGGTGACCATCAGTCGATTCCGATGGTCCCGGCCGGTCGTCGCCGCGACCTTGTCGCCACGACGCAGCCCGAACTTCCGCACGAACCAGGGATGCACGTACGCATCGCCATGTTCGGCCAGATAGCTGTTCCCCGGGCGGCGGATGAACCCCGCCTCACGCGCCGGATCGAACCATCCCAACGTCGGCGCATCGGCCGTGACCGTCGGCGGCGGACCGCTCAGGATGTGCTCGCCGGAATAGAACCCGGCCGCCGTGGCGACATTGCCGTTCGGGCCCTGGCCACCACCGCCCCCCATCCCGCCGCCACCACCGCCGTTCCGCTGGCGCCCGCGACGATTCCGACGCCCGCGACGACCCCCGCGCTGCTGATCGCCCCCCTGACCGGGGTGCTGCCCCTGACGCGGATGCTGATGGCGCGGCTGGCCATTCGACTGCCCCTGCGGCTGTCCCGACGGCTGTCCCTGCTGCATCGGCGGAGGCGACCCCGCCCCGTCCTGACGCGGCTCGCGGTATTCACGGGGTTCGCGCGACACCGGTGCGGACGGCGCGTCCGACGAGGGCTCGCGACGTGGCGTGTCGGCCGGCGGCGTGCCGTTGTTGGCTGAGGCCGGCGCATCCGATCCCGCGGATTCCGCCGCGGCGGCGCTGGCCGCGCTTCCCGCCCGCGGACCGCGACGTCGCGGCTGACGCGGCTTGCTCGCCCCCGCCTCCGGGCTGGCCTCCGCGCTCGCCGGCGGAGCCGCTGGTGATGCCGGGCTCTCGTTGGCGTCGCGATACGGATCCGCGTCGTTCGCCTGATCCTGAGCGGCGGCGTCGGTGGTGCGGGCGCGCGGCGTGCGGCCGCGACGTGCGGGGCGTCGTGGTTCAGTCATGCGGTGTGTGGTGCGAGTGGGTCGGTTGGGTACGATGGCCGCCACGCGGCCGCTGCGGCGCTGGGAACGCGCTCTTCGAACTGGTGACGCGCGATCGGGAGGACCCCGGAACGGCGCGACGCGGAACTCTACGACTCGGGGAGAACTGGGAAACTGACCAACGATGATCCGGGGGAAACATCGCAGAGGCTCGGCCTCCGCTACATCCTCGGGTCGCCTACTGCGTGGCAGACTCACACGCGGACCGGCGACAACTCACATGCGCCTATCGCAAGACCGCTGCACGGCGCTCATCCATGAGTATGGGGCCCGCCCACGGATCGCGCAACCCTTCCCGCGATTATCGCAGCGACTGCGCCTTCCGCTCGCCGATCCCGTCCAGCGACCGTGTGATCTCCACCATCCGCCGGCAGAGCACCAGCATCCGCTGCAGCGTCTCCGTGTGCGGCTCGCCCAGCTCCTCCATCTGCAACAGCTGCACCTCGGCCATCAGCCCCGCGAGCGGATTGTTGAGCGCGTGCTGCAACCGAAGCGCCACTTCCCCCGCCGCCGTGATGCGCCGTGCCCGCATCAACATCTCCGTCCCGGGCCGCTCGAGCCGCAGCAACTGCGTCGCCAGATCGGGGACCAGCCGGGTCGCCACATCCTCGACCGTCACCACCACCACGTCGTAGCGCTCCGCCACATCCTGCATCGGGGCCCCGACCTCGACCACGACCGCGATCCCGCCCTTGAATCCCATCGCACGCAGCTGTCGCCCGGTGTCCGCCGCCGCCGAACTGTCGGCCCGACCGTCCACCACCACCCCTTCGACCTCCGGTGCCGAACGGACCCAGGACGCCGGGCTCGACGTGATCTCGGCCCCCGGCACCTGCGCCGTGAGCACCCCTGTCAGCGCCGCCGCCTGATCGGCGTCGTCGGAGATGACCAGCAGTCGGACCCGTGCCGCCGTCGTCATATGCGCTTGCTCCCTCTGCCCGATAGATTTCCCAAGCTATGCTCTCGCCTTTCACCGACGTCCGCGCCGCCCTCGGCGCCATCGTACAGGAATATCAACAGCGCGGGGATGTTCCGCGACTGTTGGAACAAGTGTCCACACTCGCCGAAGCGGCGCCCACCGATCAATTGCTGATCGCGGTCGCGCCGTTCACGGACATGCACGAGGTCGCGGGCCCGATCTACGAGATCATCGCCGGTCGCGAACCGAACAATGCCAAGGTGCTCGTCGCCCTCGCCAATGCCTACTGGCTGACGGGGCGCGGTCCCGAGGTGGTGGGGGCGATCGCCTCACGCGCACTGGCCGCCGATCCCGAGAATCGCGCCGCCTGGCATCTCTGGGCCCTCACCGAGTCGTCGCCGCGTCAGCGCACCAATCGCTGGCAGCAGGTGGTCACCCGGTTCCCCGACGATCAGCTCGCGCAGGCCAATCTGGCCGACAACGCGGCCGCGCTGGCCGGCGCCGAGAACGATCCGGTGGCCCTCAAGCTCGCGATCGCGACCTATGAGGGGCTGCTGGCGGGCGCGACCAACGACGCCCGAGGCGCTTCCCAGCGGGCCGCGCTCGAGAATGCCCTCAAGACCCTGCGGGACTGGAAGCTGTAATCCCGTCCCGCGGCGCGAGCATCCGCTCCAGCGTCGCGAGCAGTTCCGCCTTCTCGAACGGCTTGGCCAGCACCGGACACCCCGTCGGCGTCACGAGACGATCCACGTCGTCGGTGATGTCGCCGGTGATGAACACCGTGCGGCCGCGCAGGTGCGGGAACTGCGCGACGGCGAAGTGGAAGAACACGTCGCCACGCATCCCCGGCAGATGCAGGTCGAGCAGCATCACGTCGACCCCGCGCGCGAGCATCGCCTCGGCCTCGTGCGGATCCGTCGCCGCCTTGGCGTCGAACCCCGCTCGGCGCAGGATCTGCACCAGCGAGAGGCGGATCGCGTACTCATCGTCGATGACGAGTACGACCGGGCTCCCCGGTGGCACGTAGCGCTCAGGCATCCATCACCACCGGTGTCGAGAGCGGCGTGATGAGCGCGTCGGAGGTCCAGCGCGAGAGATCGATCCCCGCCCCCGGTGCCAACGTTGCGGCCAGCCGGTGCGTGAACTCCTCCGGTCCCATGCGCTCGCGCGCCCGCGCGGGCGTGGTCCCGACTCCCCAGCGCATCGCCGCCGTCATCTGGTCGGCGTTGCTCAGCCCGGTGTGCCGTGCGATCAGTTCGATCCCGTAGTCGGGGCCGCGCAGGAAGGCGTACGCCCTCAACAATCGAGCCCCGCAGAGCAGCTCCCGCGGCGACGCCAATCCCGCCCGCTCGCACTGCCGATACACCGTCCGACGCGGCACCCCCGCCGCCAACGCCAGGTCCTCGACCCCGATGAACGCCGACGGGGTCCGCAACAGGCGTTCGATCGCATGACCGAAACGCTCCGGCGTCCGACTGAGCGTCCGCTGCAACAGCTGCAGCAGCTGTTCGGCCAGCGCCACTCCCGGCTGGCGTTCGAGCAGCGCCCGCAGGTGCTGCGGGTCATCGTCGAGTCCGAAGAGCACCACCTGCTCGATCCCCTCGCGCCCGAGCTCCACGAGCGGGCGCAACGTCTGCGCCGCGAGCACCGAGTACACGATCATCGGCAGCGAGCGATACCGGCTGCGGACCTGCCGGATCCGATCCGTCCGGGGCTCGGACACGGAGTCGAACTGCGGGTCCACGACCAGCACATCCACCGGTTGCCGATTGATGATCGCCTCCGCATGCGCCCAGTCGAGGGCGGCGTGCACACGATGCCGCGCGCCGGCCGCCCCTTTCAGGCGAGCCAGTTTGGCGGGTTGGAGGCAGGCGGCGACGTGCATCAGGGCTGGTCAGCTATTCCGGTGGGTGCAACAGAATGATACTCAATATGGCACAAAATGTGGGTTTTATGGCACAAAACTACGGTTTGGGCCTGAAAAACCGCTTGTAACTTCCCATTGCAGCACAACACTCCAGCCACCACGAGGCTACCCCATGTCGTTCCGCCGCGCTGTCGCCGCCATCATCAGCACCGCCGTTCTCGCCGCCACGACGGCCTGCAGCTCGCCGACCGCCCCGCAGAAGTCCTGCGACAACACCTCGCAGACCTGGACGATGTGCTCGTAGTCCTCTGATCCGCCTCGTCCGCGCCGGTGCCGGGAGCGATCCCGGCGCTAGGCGCGGACGAGCAGCGCCAGCTCTTCCCGGAGTTCCGTTTCCACCCGTTCCCGGAGTTTCGGCTCCAGGATCGGCGTTCCGGCGTCCGGAAGCGGGAAGGGCTCTCGCCCGGCGAGGAGCTCATCCACCTCGAACACCGAGCGGTTCAGCTCATGCGTCACGGCGAACTCCCGCGCTTCGTGCAGGAGCTCGTCGGCGCGTTCGGGCTCACCGAACACCCGATACCCACGGGCCGACTCGATCAGCAGGTTGGCCCGCACCTGCGCCGGCAACTCGCGTCCCGACAGCTGCGCCAGCATCCGGTCGAACAGCTCCCGGTCGCCCGTGCGCGCCGCCAATGAATGCAGGTTGGCCTGCGCCACCGTCCGCGTGTCCTCGCGGATCGTCGTGAGATCCACGATCGTCAACGCCGCACGCGCCGCCTCGAACCGCTCCGCCGTCAACAGGATCACGGCGATCTGCCCGAGCGTACGCTCCCGGTCCACACTCGAGCGATGCAGGCCGAGCGCCGTGTGCGCATGTCGCAGCGCCTCGTCGAGCTTGCGCTCGCGCCCGGCCATGTTGCTCCGCGCGAAGTGCAACGTCCCGCGCAGCTCGCGTCGGGCATCGTCCGCGAGTCGCGCCGACTCCAGCTCGATCTCGATCTGGTCGAACAGCGTCCGCGTCTTCGGGAAGTTGCCGCGCATGAAGGGGACGATCGCCGCCGAGAGCCGCGCACGGATCGCACGCTCCGCCGACTTCATCCGCTTCCCGAGCGCCACCGCCTGCGCGTAGGACGCCTCGGCGTCGTCGAGCCGCGCGAGCTGTCCCTGACAGTGCGCGGCCCGCATCAGCGCGTCGTACTGCAACTCCAGCTCGTAGCCCGGCTGCGCGAACCGGATGATCGTCTCGTACACATCCAGGGCGAGCGCGTTCAGCGTCCGCCGCTCGAGCACTGCGGCATACGCCTGCAGGCGCGGCAGCACGGGGCCGAGTTCGACCTCACGGAGCGTCTGCAGGGTGTTCACGATCCCCAGCAGGACCTCCCGCTGCGGGTCGAGCGCCGGGATCTCCATGATCGCCGCTCGGCTCGACCGGATGCTCATCGAGTCCGGCTCGACCATCGGGCCGCCGATCTGGGTCCAGTGGTCGATCAGGCGCAGCACCAGCAACCCCGCGGTCGCGGCGTTCGCCGCCGCACTCCCCTCGGGGGAGTCCGCTACCGCCTCGAAGAAGGCGAGATGCTTGAGAGTAGGCTGCGCCTGTGGGTTACGCCGCATCCATCTGGGCTGGACTGTGATTCATACGTAAAGCTTTCCCCGGACCCCCCTCTCGCGCAACGGGGGCGGAAAATCGGACAGAATAACCGGTGTCCCGGTGTGTCCAAAAAACGTCCAACTATTTGAGCGCTAAGGCTTTACGGAACCCATGACAAACCTTTGTCCGGTCGCGTCCAGCCGATCCAACGTCTTCTCGATCGCGTTCCCGATCACCTGCACGCGCGGGAGGCTGTGCGAGTTGAACGCCGCCGTGAACGGGCTCGGCGCCGCCGAACCGGCCACTTCGAGCACCCCCTCATGAGAGTATCGGATCTCCCGGCCGGATTTCTTATCCGTCCAGCTCCCTTGCCAGGCGAGGGGGCGGTTCTTCGGCCAGAGCCCCTGGGGGAGCGCCATCGTCCGGACCTTGTAACCGGGCACGGCCGAATCGATCGCCATGACGCCGCGGGCGATCTGCTCCTGCACGAAGGCGTCGGGATACTTGCTCAGCTGCGCATGCCAGAGGGTGTGGTTGCAGAGTTCGAAGCCCTGGTCGGCGAGGAACTTCACCTTCTTGTGGCGCCACTCCGACTTCTGCCCGTCGATCCCCTTGTCGCCGAAGAAGGCGTGCCCGGCCTGCGCCGCGGGGAGCAGACAGAAGGTCGCACGATTCTTCCAGTCGGGATGCTTCTTGTTGAAGTCGAGCCAGATCCCGACGGCGCTGTTGGGATCGATCTCCAGCTGTCCGTTGCGCTCGATGTAGCGGAACTGTCCCGGCGACGCATCGTCGAAGGTGAAGACCACCGGCGAAGTGCCGGCCGGGATGTCGAACTTCTTGTCCATCAACTGCGCGACCGTGATCGGCCGATAGCCGCGATCGTAGAGCAGCTGCAGATCGCGCCGGAAGTGATCCACCTCGCGACTGTAGGTGCCGTCCTTGTCGCCGATCAGGTGGTACTCGAGGATTGGGATCTTGCCGTTGGTGTTCGCGGCGCGAGTGGGAGCCGCGGCGGTCTGCGCGGTGGCGTATGAAGCAGGAAGCACCGCCGCGGCAAGCACACACGCGACGGTGAACAGCGATCGATTGGTGGTCACTCCTGAAAATAAACGCGTGACACGGTCGTGACGAAGGGGCGGCACCGACCGGCGCCGCCCCTTCGTTCACGTCATACGGACACGATCAGCCGAGGATGCCGAGCCTCGTACCGCCGGTGAAACCCGGGAAGAGTGCGTCGGGCTTCGTCGCGCCCAAGTGACGTGTGGCCACCTCGCTGAACACGGTGCGGAAATCCGTCGTCAGCGCGAGATCGCGTCCTTCGTACAGCTTGTCCGGCGCGAGTCCGGGCCACGTGCCGTACACCTTCTTCCCCTTCACCTGCCCGCCGATCACCATCATCGCGCCGGCGTGCCCGTGGTCGGTGCCGCCGTTGCCGTTCTGCCGCGCCATGCGGCCGAACTCGCTCATGGTGAGGATCACCACGTCGTCCATCTTGTCACCGAGGTCGGTGACGAGCGCGGCGATCGACTTGGCGTAGTCGTCGAGTCGGTTGGCGAGCTGCCCGGTGACGTTCCCCTGGTTCACGTGCGTGTCCCAGCCGCCGATGTCGGCGAAGGCGATCTCCAGTCCCACATTCGACTTGATCAGCTGCGCGATCTGCCGCAGCCGGTTCCCGAACTGCGAGTTGGGATACGCCGCCCCGTTCCGCGGCTGATACTGCTGCGGATTGGCGCTTTTCAACATCTTCACCGCGTCGAACATCTCGGCACCCGCGCCATGGATCGCGTCCGGCGTGCCGGTGCGATACAGCGCCTCGAGTCGCGTGACGGCGTCGCCCGTGCTGCGCACCGTGAACTGATCGAGCGACCCCATCGCCACGGCAGGAGCGTTCCCCTGCAGGATGCGCGGGGTCTGCTCGACCATCGCCACCGCGCGGAACGGCGTCGCCTCGCACTGCTGACAGGTACCGTTCGTGGCGAGGTAGCGATTCAGCCACCCATCGCCCGTGCCCTTGTTGTCGGGGGTGCCGCTCTCCATGTAGTCCTGCGCGTCGAAGTGCGAGCGCGTGCTGCTCGGACTCCCCACGGCGTGGATCGGCGCGAGCATCCCCCGTTCGTAGAACGGCTGCAACGGTGCGAGCATCGGATGCAGGCCGAAGAACCCGTCGAGGTCGATCGCGCCTGCGGCCCCGCGCCCGTTGAGCGGCGTCGGGATCGCGATGTTCGGACGGAGCTTGTAGTAGTCGGGATCCCCGAAGGGGACCACGACATTCAACGCATCGGCGGCGCCGCGCTGGAAGAGACAGATGAGCACCTTCCCCTTCTGCGCGGCGGGGAGCTCCATGCTGAAGGCGGTGCGCCGCAGGAACGAGGGGCTGAGTCCCATCGTCACGAGCGCGGCGGCGCCGGAACGGAGGAAGAATCGACGTTGCATGGCTAGCGCCTCTGGAATTCGGGAGAGCCGAGCGCGAGTCCGATCACTTGATTGAGCCCCTTGAGCGGCGGGAGCGGGCGGTTCAGCGGGCCACCACCTGGTGGCGGGCCCGGAGGACCACCGGCACCACCCGGCGGACCGGGAGGCGGGCCCGCGGGTGGGGCGCCCATCCCGGCGTTCATCCCACTTCCCGCGGTGTTGGTCATGTCGGCCGGGGCCGCCTTCATCAGCGGGTTCGTGCCGCTCAGCAGCACCGCACGGGTGTCCGCGGATACGGCGCCGCCGAGCAACGCCGCCGCGACACCGTCCACCTGCTGTTCGAGCGGAGCGTTCTTGAGCGCCTCGGCGCCGGCGAACCCGAGGGGCGACGCTCCCGGCACGCGTCCCGCCGCCACCACGAACCCGAAGTTGATCCGCTGGAGGATCGCCCCGGTGTTCATCCACTTGTCCCCGGTGTCGGGCCAACCATCGGGGGTCTGATGCCCGAAGATCGGCTGTCCGAGTCCCGCGATCAGCTGCGCGGTGCGCGGCGTGGGGTCGGGCTTGGCGTCGAGCGCGCGCAGCGTGCTCACCACCACCTGGAAGGGGGTCTTCACCTTGGCGCGGTACGCCGACTGCGCGAAGAACTCGGAGCTCGTCACGATCGTGCGCACCACTTCGCGGATATCACCATCGGTCGCGGTGAACACCGCCGCCGCCCGATCGACGATCGACTGCGGCGGCACATCGCTCACGAAGTAGCGCGCGAGCTTGAAGGAGATGTAGCGCGCGGTGCTCGGGTGCTTCGAGACGATGTCGAGCACCTCCTCGCCGTCCTCGATCCCTCGGCCGGCGGCCAGCGTGTGACCGAGTACCTTCTTCTCCCCGGCGTCGTGCATCAGGGGGACGAAGTTGAAGCCACTCTCTGCCTGGCGCGGGCCCTGGAGGGTCCAGCCGGTGAGGGCGCGGGCCACATCGATCACATCGGCCTGCGTGTAACCGCCATCCACCCCGAGCGTGTGCAGCTCGAGGAGCTCGCGGCCGTAGTTCTCATTCAACCCGCCGCGCCCGCGGGGCGGCGCAGGGGGCTGCTGCCCACCACGTCCCCCTCGGGTTTGCAACGCACGGATCTGCGCCGGCGAGAGCGCGGTGAGCCGGCCCCCGGCCATCACGAGGCGCGGGCGGGTGCTGTCGGCCTGGCTCTGCCAGTTGTCCAGATAGAAGAGCATCGCCGGGCTCTTGGCCACCGCGCCGAGCAGGTCGCGGAACTTCCCGAGCGCGTAGGGACGGATCGATTTGCTCTCGTACTCCGCCAGATGGTACCGCGCCTGCGGCCCCTTCTGAGTATAGACGTTGAAATGGTTGAGCCAGAAGTCGACCATGACTTCGTCGAGCTGCCGCTGGCTCATGGCCGCGCGGCTCACCCGGGCGCTGTTCACCTCGCCCACGAGCTGCCGCGTGGCTTCCTGGGCGGCCTTGTACTCGGCGCTGTCGGCGGCGGTGAGTTCACGCCCCTTGGCCTTGGCGGCGAGCTGCTGCTGCAGGACCCCCGGCGGGGGCGCGCGACGCTGCAACTCCGCGGCGTCGATCTCGAGCAGGGAGTACGACTGATGCATGAAGGCGTCGGTCGCACTGTCGTCGATCCGCTCGGGATGGAGCTGGAGGTCTATCCACCGGTCCACCCCCATCTCGCGCACCCGCTGGACGTCGCCCGGGCGGGCGCCGAAGGTCAGGCGGCTGAGCACATGCGACACCTGCTGGTCGGCGGTCTGCTCCCGGGGGCCCGTGGGGGCCAAGGCGGGGCTGGCAGCCGTCCGCGAAGTGGCGGCGGTGCCGCCGCCACAGGCGGCGAGCAGGGTGGCCGCCAATGCGAGCCCGAGCCCCGAAGGGGCGATGGAGGGGCGGAATCGGTCGAAATATCGACGTACGGACATCTGTGACACTCCCGTGAGGCAACCGTGGAGCAGACGTCATCGTCCGCGCTGTTGTTAAGAATCGATGAAACTGGCGTTTTTGCAATGACACCGAGTGACCGATACTCCGTAGTGAGAGTATACCCGACAGAAGGACGGCGAGAGCCATCCTTCACGCCCTGCTACCGGACCTAGTCCCATGAACCCGCTCCAAGCCCTCGACCTCCTCGCCTCGGAAGCCACCGCGCTCTTCGAGACCTATCTGGGGGTCGGTGCCTCGATCTCGCCCGAAGCGATGACGCTGCTCCCCGAAGGGATGCCGGCCTCATTCCACTCGGTACTGACCGACCGTCTCCCGAACGAGGAGCGGCTGGCCGTGTTCCGCGAGAGCGACGGCTCCGATTGGTTCGAGTCGGACGAAGGGTGATCCTTCGTCCGGGACGCAGGGCTCGGTAGTACTCTCAGCGTGTTGGTGAAGCCCGGCCGAGGTTCGGCCGGGCTTCGGCAATTCGAGGGCCGTCGTGATCGCCGCCGACGTGCCGTGTAGGGGTTTCCTGCCTTGACGAGGCAAATGCCCGGAGCGACGCTCAGGGAGTACAGGAAGTGAACGCCGTCCAGGAGACCCTCTATATGAAAGAGTATCGCAGCGAGGCCATCAGAAATGTCGCGGTAGTGGGACACGGGGCGAGCGGCAAGACCACACTGGTCGATGCGCTCGCCTTCGTGTCCGGAGCCAGCAAGCGACATGGATCGATAAAGGACGGCACCACCCTGACCGATACTTCCCCCGAAGAAATAGAGCGCGGCTACAGCATCTCCCTCGGCTGCGCCTTCGCGGAGTGGAAGGACACCAAGATCAACCTCCTCGACACCCCCGGATTCCTGGACTTCCAGGGCGACGCCATCGCCGGCCTGGCCGCCGCCGATGGGGCGCTGGTCACGGTCAGCGCCTCGGTCGGGGTGGAGGCGGGCACCGAGCGGATGTTCCGCGAAGCCATGCGCCGCAAGGACCCGGTGCTCTTCGTGGTCGCGACCATGGACAAGGAGCACGCCGACTTCGACGCGGCCTACGCCTCCATCAAGACGCGACTCACCGACAAGGTGGTCCCGGTCGAGATCCCGATCGGCGCCGGCGCGAACTTCCGCGGCGTGATCAACCTCTTCACCAAGAAGGCGCACATCTACAAAGCCGGGACCAAGTCCGGCGAGTTCGAGATCACCGACATCCCGGCCACCGAGAAGGAGCGCTTCGAGCGCTATCACGCCGAGCTGGTGGAAGCGGTGGCTTCGACCGACGATGCCCTCCTTGAACGCTTCTTCGCCGGCGAGGAACTCCCGGGCGACGACGAGATGGCGGCCATGAAGGAGGCCATGAAGAAGCAGGATCTCTTCCCGCTCCTCTGCTGCTCGAGCCAGAACACCTGGGGGATCCCGACGATCCTCGATTTCTTGGTCTCGCTCATGCCCAACGCCTACGAGATGGAGGAGCAGCACGCCTTCAAGGGCGCCGAGGGCGGCCACACGGTGGAGATCCACGCGCGCGACGATGCCCCCTTCACGGCGCTGGTCTTCAAGACCACGGCCGAACCGCACGTGGGTGACGTGAGCTACTTCCGCACCTTCAGCGGGCTCGTGAACAATGCGGCGGAGGTGTACAACGCCACCCGCGACGGCGCCGAGAAGCTGAATCACCTCTCCGTGTCGCAGGGGCGTGAGCGCATCGAGGTGCCGCGCTTGTATCCCGGTGACATCGGCTGCGTGGCCAAGCTGCGCAACACCTATACCAACGACACGCTGAGCACCAAGGAACATCCGGTGCGCTTGCCGCAGATCGAGTTCCCCGATCCGATCGTGCATTTTGCCGTGCAGGCGGCAGCGCGTGCGGACGAGGAGAAGATGCAGCAAGGGATGCATCGCCTGCACGACGAGGACCCGACCTTCCAGACGCACTTCAACGCCGACACGCACGAGACGATCGTGAGCGGCTTGGGTGAGCGTCACATCGAGGTCGCGCTGAGCCGCGTGGCACGGCAGTTCAATGTGAAGGCCGAGCTGTCGGTGCCGAAGATCCCGTATCGCGAGACGATCACCGCGAAGGGGGACGGGCAAGGGAAGCACAAGAAGCAGTCAGGCGGCAAGGGACAGTTCGGCGACTGCTGGATCCGTCTCGCCCCGGCGGCGCGTGGCGAAGGCTACAAGTTCAAGGACGAGATCGTCGGTGGCGCGATCCCGCGCGGGTTCATTCCCGCGGTGGACCGCGGGATCCACGAAGCGGCGCAGCGTGGTGTGCTCGCCGGCTTCCCGGTGGTGGACTTCGTGGCCGAGTGCTACGACGGCAGCTATCACAGCGTGGATTCGAACGAAGCCAGCTTCAAGATGGCCGGCATCCTGGCCTTCAAGGCGGTGGCCGCGAAGTGCCGTCCCGCGTTGCTGGAGCCGTTGGAGCATGTGGACGTCGTGACCCCCGACGCCTACCTCGGCGACGTGATGGGCGACCTCAGCTCACGTCGCGGACATATCCTGGGAACGGAGCCGGTGGACGACACGGGGCTGACGCGAGTGAAAGCGGTGGTCCCGCTCGCGGACCTGCATCTGTACGCGACGAAGTTGTCGTCACTCACGCATGGGCGCGGGACCTTCGCACAGAAATTCCATGGGTATGAGTACATGCCGCACGAGCATGCGCAGAAGGTGATCGATCATGCGGCGAAGAACCGGCAGGGGGAGGTGGAGGCGTAGCCGCGTTGTCGGTTCGGTGATGGGCGAAGGGCCGAGCGCAGGTGCGCTCGGCCCTTCGTTCATCAGCGCGGTCCTTGCCCCTTCTCTTGGAATGCGAGTTGCTCCAGATCGTCGAGATCCTTCGGCCGCCCACTCACCCGCTTGTTCGCGATCAGGTCCGGTCGTCCGATGAAGGGCGTCTCGATCCCCTGGAACGTGGCATACACGCGCCCCTCCCACGCCTCGGCGAATCGCACACCGTCGATCTCGTTCATGAAGTCGATCCGGTACGGGGGCACGCCGAATTGCACGAACGTTCCCGGCCGCACGAGGTCCGCCGCGCCGATACCCAACGCTTCGATCGGTGCGCCGAATGCTTGCAACGCCTCCAGCACTCGCTCGGCATTCGCCGGAGTGCCCTCGATCCACAAGTCGAGATCAACCGTGGCTCTCGGTATCCCGTGCGCGCCGACGGCGTATGCGCCCACGACCAGGAATCGGACCTCGGCCGAGAGGAGCTCGACGATGATGTCTCGGAAATCGCGGTTCATTCCAACCACCGGCTCTCTTCGCGAGGCACCACGCGGGCGGGCATCGTCGCGCGAGTGTACGTCGGAAGCGGCCGCCGCGTGAGGGCCCAGAGTGACGCGCTGAGTTCCGTCACGATTGCCACGCGCTCCGAGAGCGTTCCCGCCACGTAGCCACTCGCTGCCTCCGCACTCCGCAGCGGCAGGATCCGCGCCGTCATGTCATAGCGGATCGGTCGTGCCGGTCGAGTTTCCTGGACGAGTGCGAGCGGTCGCAGCTTCACCGCTTTCGCACGCGCTGCCTCATCGCCGAGCGCGAGCAGTCGCTCGGCGACCCACTGGATGTCTGCCGCCGTGATCCGTCGTGTCGATGGCGAGTCGGCGAAACACTGCGCGTGGAACTGCCGATATGCGCGCCCTGCCTCGCGCACACGGACCATTGCGGCGGCGTCCGAAGCGCTGAGCTGACGGCGACTCTTGCGGCCACCTCGAGCGCCGATCTTGGCCAGAAACTGCCTGACGGAGTTCATGCTTTAACTTAATCAGCTTATGATATAAAATCAAGCAAAATAATAATTTAGATACTGGCGAAACCTTCGTGAAGGCGGCACAAATGAGGAGCGCGCCGCGACGAAGATTCGTCGCGGCGCGCTCTCAGCTTTAGAAGCGTGTTTCAGATCTTGTGATACGCGATCCGCGCCGCCTCCGCGCGATCCGGTGCAACGTACGTCTCGAAATCCGAGAACATCCCCGGCGCTTCCTTCTGCATGATCCGCAGCGTCGCGACCGCCATGCGACGGATCTCGAACTCCGCCCCTTCGCTCGAACGGAGCTCCAGCATCGTGCGCCACGCGCGCACATTCGCCGTGACCACGATCTTCGTCTCGGTCGAGTTCGGGAGCACGCCGCGCGCGGCCTCGCGCGCCATCTTCCGGCGGTGGACCTTGTCCTCCACCCACTTGTAGCGCTCCATCAACTCGGCCACCAACGCCACGTACGACGCCTGCGCCGACTCGATCTGCGTCTGCCACGCACGGAGCAAGCGCTCGTCCCCAATAATCGAGGGCGGCACGACAAACGCCGCGTCGCTCTCGTCGACATAACGCTGCGACAGCTGCGAGTACGCGAACCCGGCGCGATGCCGCACCAGTTCGTGCGTCAACGAACGGCTGATCCCCTCGAACAGCAGCGAGTAGGTCGCATGCTCGAGCACGCTCCCATGCCCCTGCTTCTTGATGTTCTCGAGATAGTCGCGCGTCGTGCGGTTCGCCGGGTTCTTCTGGCTCATGTAGCAGAGCCGCCCCGCGAACTCCGCGAGCCGCTCACCATCGGTGCTCTCTCCCATCCAGTTCACGGGGAGGTGCGCCGGCTCCACGAACTGCGGCCGGGCGAGGACGGTGATCTTGGGCTCGGTATAGAAATGCGGCATCGGCACGGGGGTTGAGTTCCCCGGAAAAATAACGCCCCGGCGCCACATCCGGGCGCCAGGGCCATAACCGGCGATACGCGTACTTCGCCTAGAGCAATCCCAACCGGTGCTGCGCCCATCCCCTCGAACGGTTCACATGGTCGAGCGCCATCCGCGCCTCCGGCACCACCGGTGCCGCCTGCGGATCGTACTTGATCGTGGTGATGGGCTGCTGACCGGGCACCGGCACCTTCACTCCCGGGTTCAGGATCCCCTTCGGGTCGAACGCCAGCTTCGTCGCGGCGAACAGCTCCATGGCCTCGGCGCTCCACACCCGCCCCATCAGCGGGGTCCGCAAGCGGCCGTCGCCATGCTCCGCGCTCAACGTCCCGCCCAGCCGCGCCACGAGGTCGGTGACCTCCTCCAACACCGCCGACAGGCGCTCGCGCCACCCGGCCTCGCGCACATCCACCAGCGCGTTCACATGAGCGTGTGCATCGCCGGCATGGCCGAAGATCACGCACCTCAGCTTCTGCTTGGCGAACGCCGCCCGCACGCCACGCACATACTCCGGGAACTGCGCCGGCGGCACCGCCCCGTCCTCCACCAGCTGCATGGACGACAGGTTCGGATGCAAGCGGCTCAGCGTCGGGCTCGCCGCATGCCGGATGGCCCAGATCTGGCTCTCCATCGGGTCGTCGGCCGCCTCGATGACACTCGTCGCTTCAGAGCGACGACACGAGTCGGCGATCTGACGCATATGATCCGCCGCGCGTGCCTCGGTCACCCCCTCCGCCTCGATCAGCAGCGCCGCTTCGGCGCTCTCGGGGATCTCGATCCGGGTTCCCGCACGCGCCACATCGAGGAAGGTCTTGTCCAGTAGCTCCACGGCGCTCGCGCCGAGCGTGGTTGCCCGTCCCGCAGCGATCACCGCCGCCTCGAGCGAGTCGAAGGTCACGAAGAGACTCGCCGTGGCGTTCGGCATGGTGATCAGCTGCAGTTCCACATTCACGAACAGAGCCAGCGTCCCCTCGCTCCCGACGAGCAGATCCACGAGATCGCTCGACTCGCGCCACTTGGCCAGCGCGTAGCCGCTCGACTCCTTGCGTACCCCGACATGCTTCAGCGGGTCGTGCGAGGCGCGAACCCGCGGGGCGACCTCGCGAAGGAACCGGTCCACGATCGGGAGGTCGGTCGGGAGCGCGGCTCCGCGACGGATCCAGGCGCGGGTGCCGTCGGCGAAGATGCAGTCGAGTCCGTTGATCCACTCACGCGTGGCGCCGAAGCGGAGCGAACGCGGGCCAGCGGCGTTGCAGGCGACCATTCCACCGAGCGTCGCGAAGGCACCGCTCGACGGATCGACAGGAAAGGAGAGTCCCGCCTGATTCGCGAACTTCTCGGCGTGGTCGCGCTCGACCCCGGTGCCGCAGATGATCGTCTCGGTGGAGGCATTCGGAACGCCATGCGCCCGGAGTTGGCCGAGGTCCACGATCACGCCGTCGCCGACCGCGCCGTTCCCCATCGAGCTCCCCGAGCCGCGCGGCACGAGCGGGACGCCGTTCGCGAACGCCCAGCGCACGAGCGTCACCACGTCGTCGGCATCGGCCGGCACCGCGACCGCGCGCGGCATGATGCGCGCGATCCC
>CAZAGK010000039.1:20784-27538 GCA_964484775.1 uncultured Gemmatimonas sp.
GCGACGACGCCGATTCACTGTAGACGCCGAGTGCCGGCGCGTCGGTGCGGAAGACGCCGCGGAAGTCCGCCGGGGGCGTCAGGGTGGGTGCCGCGGTGTACTCGTTCATCGATCTCAGGCCGTTGCGGCGGCGAATGGGGCGAAGCGCCGATCCTTCACACGTTCCACGAGGGCGCGCAGCGCGACGTTGCTGCCGAGCGCCATGAGTCCCGCGACCATCAGCGATTTCACTTCGGCGCGGGTGATCTTCACCGTTCCCCCTTCGACGAGCATCGCCTGCGTGCGCGTGAGATCGCGCAGCGTGGCGTAGGCGAAGAGCAACGGCAGGATGCAGAAGGCGCGGATCGCGATCGCGCGCCGCGGGATCATCAGGATGTACTCGAGCGCGTCGTCGAGGTCCTGCCAGGCCATCTCGATGAAGCGCACGACCGCCGCGTGATTGCGCTCGAGATGATCGGGGGAGAGCAGCGTCGCGTGTCCGCTCCCCTGTTCGGCGAGCGAGTGCTCCGGGATGTAGATCGAGTTCTCGTGTCGCGCGTCCCAGGCGATGTCCTTGAGGATGTTCACCGTCTGCAGCGCCTGTCCGAACTGCTGGCACTTGGCCCAGAGCTTGGCGAACTCCTTGGCGCCGATCCCGGGGCCGTGCAGGCTCCAGAGCTCGGTCAGCAGGCATCCGACCGTTCCCGCGACGTAATAGCAGTACTCGCGATACTCGGCGACCGTCTGGATGCGGATCCCGTTCGGATACAACCCGACGAACTTCCGCATCCCGTGCACCATCACTCCCACCCAGTGCATCACGCGATCGCGCGTGCGCTCGGGGAGGGAGCGCAGGAGGACGCACACGAGGTCGGTGTGGCGCAGCAGGTCCACGTGGGCGGTGTCGCCCTGGATGTCCACCGCTTCCACCGGGAAGGCGTCGGCCACCGACTGATCCCGCAGGCAGAGCAGGAAGCGGTCCAGCAGTGCCGTCTTCCGCTCCGGCGTCGCCGATCCGTCGTCCTCGATCGTGTCGGCGATACGGCAGAGCAGGTAGGCCGTGAGTACCGCGCGCCCGAGGGTACCGGGGAGGAACCGGATGGAGATCGCGAAGGTCCGCGAGACCTCGGGGAGCACCACGCGCCCGAACTTCTCCGCGTATCGGAGGCGCTCGGGGGTATCCGGGGTGCTGCGGGGAGTGACGGACGTCATCAAGTGAAGGCTAGGTGATGTGCAGGGTGCAGGACAGCGGCGGCTAGCGGCCGTCCCCGAGTTCCAACCGGTCCAGCAGTTGCTCCAGGGCGACCTGCGACCGGTTCAGGACGCTCGCGTGCCGCCGCCGCAGCAGGGTCACGGCAGCGGCGGTGAGGGCCACCGGGGGAATCGCCGCGAGCACGAGTCCCACTCCCATCACGAACAACGGCGCGCAGAGCAACATCAGCCCGATCCAGCTCAGCCCGGCCAGCGCCATGCGGGTCTCCCGCTCGCGCGTGAAGTCGGCGCTCAGCCGGAGCAGCACCGACTGGCCGTCGACCGGGATCACCTGCGCGCTCACATCGCTCGCTCCGGTGAGATGGAAGTTCTTCCCGCTCAGCGCCAGACCGCGCCGGAGACCGCCCCACAGTCCGCGCTGGGCCTCCCAGACGAGCTGGTCGGGGCGCTGCCGCTTGAGCGTCAGCACCTCGTCGCGCTGCATGTGACGGTCGAGCCGCGCGAGCACCGACGCCGGCGTGCCGGGGACGATCCGTTCGGCGCTGACCCCGGCCGCGCCGGCGACCCGGTCGGCGAACCACCCTTCCTCGCGCTGGAAGGGGCGCGCCCGCTCCTCGGCGAGGGCACGGCGCAGATGCGCGGCATCGATCCCGACCTCCTTGCCGAGGTCGATCAACTGGGCGTCGGTCAGCCCTTCGGGAGCGTCACTGTCGAGTCCTTGCAGCTCCGCCGCGCGCGCCAGCACCCGCTCGAGGGCGCGTTGGTCGAGCGACTTGGTGACCCGGGCGGGGACGTTCTCGCTCACGGTCAGATCCCGCCGAAGGCGATCGCGATCTGTCGTTCGATCGACTCCAGCATCCCGGCGGGGAGCGGGAAGGTCCGGGCGAAGGTGGCCATCACATCGTCACCCGGGGCGACCTTGGCCAGGCGGAGATAGTACGCCGCGTACTTGGGGAGTTGCGCGGGTGCGACCTTCGCCACGAGCAGTGCGCCACCGCGCACGCTCGCGATCCCCTGCAGCTTGGAGGCTGCGCCACTGCGCTTCTCGGCGGGGGTGGTGTTGTCGTCCACCGAGGCGACGGTGAGCGAGGCGACGGCTTCGTGCGCGAAGGTGAAGAGCACGTCCCCCGCACGTTCGGGCGAATCGGGGAAGCCGACCGCGATCCGGTTCATCTGCTTCCCTTCGCTCACCGTGCGTCCTTCCCCCTCGAGCGCGAGGGCGAGGATCAGATCGCCGTTGCCGAGTTTGGTGTTGTTGAGGAACGCCTGGAGCTTTGGGCGCTGCTCCTTCTGCCAGAGTGAGTCCACGATCTCGAAGACCCGGTCACGGCGCTTGGTCTCCGCGAGCCACCACTCGTGGAAGAACAGGTCGCGTTCGGAGCGCAGCCCGGCAAGGAACCGGCGCGCGAAGTCGCGATCTCCCTTCGTGGGGAAGGTGCCGGCGAGGAAGGCGACCAGCTGCGCCGAGGCGTCGTTCTTGGCCGCGCGCGGATTGCCGTCGGCTTTCACGAAGAGATCGAGCGCCGATTCCATCTCCGCCCAACTGCCGAAATAGAGCGGGAGGAACTGCGCGTTGAGCAGGTTCGGGCTGGCCTGGAGCTGCTTGGCCAGCGGCTCGTGATTGGCGTCGAGCTCTGTGAAGACGTTGGCCCGGTTCTTCGCGACGGTGAGTGCGTCGCGGTAGCCCGGCGCGAAGAGGGGGACCTGCGAGCTGTCGTTGGAGATCAACGCGAAGCCGTGGAGCCAGAGGTCCACGTGCTCGCGCGAGCGGATCGGCCAGCGGGGTTCGGTCGCGCCGGGGCGGGCGGGCGCGGCTCCCGCGCCCTGTGCGAGCGTGGCGAGAGGCGTGGCGGCGACGGTCAGGAGCAGCGCGGCCAGAACGGTCGCGACGGTGTGGCGGCTACGGAGCGGTGTGCATGGCATATACGACTGAACCCCGGGAACGCGAGGGAGGTTCACGGTCAGGGCGCGGCGCGCCCGCAGGTGATGCAGAACTTCCAGCTCGCCTCGAGTTCACCGCTGCAGGCAGCACAGCGCCGGACGAGAAGGTTCTGTCCGCAGCTCGGGCAGAAGTGCACGTCGCGTCCCTCGGGGAGCGCGTGTCCGCAGTACTTGCACCCCGGGCGCGAGGTGCGACGCGGGACGTCGGTGGCGAGCGGATCGGGCGTACGGGGTGCGGTGCTCGGGCGCGGCGGCGCGGCCGGCGGCGCTGCCGGCGGGACGGGACGAGGCGCAGACGTCGGCGCCGTGGTGCCAGCGGTCGGTACGGCATGCATCGGCGCCACCGGCGTCGATTCGATCGCAGCGGCGGCGTTGGCGAGTGCGGCGCCCAGCGCGCTCAGCTCGCTCACGGCTTCGGTGGTGACCGCCGCGGCCGTCCCCATCGCCTCGAGCACCTGTCGCGTGCGCTCCTGCGAGAGGTTCACGCGCGCGTTCAGATACGAGCGGTAGACGCCGAGGTTCGGGTTCGGCGAGGAGAGCTCGTTGCGCATGTCGTCCTGCAGCATCTCGTCGGCGAAGAGATACCCCGACTCCCCCGAGAGCAACCGCATCATCACGTGGGCGTAGTCGTCGTTCGTGTCGGTGCCGATCGCGGTGCGCACCGCGCGATACGGCACGTAGGCGAGCAACTCCGCGACCTCGAAGGGGCGCGCGAGATACTCCGGACGCGAGTCACGGAGCACCCGTACCAGTTCGGTGAAGAGACGATCCAGTTCGTCCATGTCGGCCAAGCCTCCGGTCAGGCTCGTGGGAGCGCAGGGGATGCCTTGAAGCTAGCGCCTTCGGGGAAGGGGCTCGGGTCGGCATGACGCGCGCCCTTGGCCCGGGTCGCGGCGAGCCAGCGATCGAACTCCGATTCCACCAGTCCACCGGAGTTCGACTGGTCGGCGGCGGCGGTGGTGGCCAGATGGTTCGCGTACTCGTTCTGCGCGTGTCCGTTGTGCCCCTTCACCCAGCGCCAGGAGACGGCGTGCCCGTCCACGGCGCGGATCGCCCCGCGCCAGAGTTCGAGGTTCTCGATCGCCCCCGTCTTCCGCTTCCAGCCGTTGCGCGCCCAGCCGAAGACCCACTGCGTCATCCCGTCCACGATGTAGCGCGAGTCGGTGGTGAAGACCACGCGGAATCGTGCGCCGCGCGCCCCGATCGCCGCGAGCGTCTCCGAGACCGAGCGCAGCGCCATCCGGTTGTTGGTGGTCCCCGGCTCGCTGATCCAGATGTCGCGGCGCACCATCGTGCCGCTGGCGGTGCGGTACTCCACGAGCGCGCCGGCGCCGCCGGGGTTGTCGCCCTCGCGGCCGTTGCCGAGGCACGATTCGTCGGCGTAGATGGCGATCAGGTCCCCCGCTTCGCGTCCTTCGCTCATTTGAGCACCTCGATCGAATCCGCTTCGTCCACCCAGAGGGTGAGCGGCTGGCCGGTGGTCGGGTGGCGCGCTTCGATCGCCTCGCGGCGACCGCGGAGCACGAGCTTGTCGGGGACCACCATGTATTCGGTGCCGCGCCGGTAGACGGCGATCCGCTTGCCGTCGCGGATCGCGTTCTCGAGCGCGTCGTACTGCGCGACCGTGAGCTGCGCCATCAGGCGGTCACTCCGCACCAGTCGAGCGCGAGGCGCGTGAGCACACGGGTCGCGCATTCGATCTCATCCACCACCACATACTCCTCCGCCGCGTGCGCCAGGGCGATGTCGCCGGGGCCGAAGCAGATCGCGGGGATGCCGGCGGCGGAGAGCAGCGCGGCGTCGGTCCAGCAGGCGAGCCCTTCGATCGGGGTCGCACGTCCGTCGTGTGCGAGCGCCGCATGCAGCGCGCGCACGATCGGGTGTTCGACGGGAATGTCGTTCGGGCCCTGCGCGAAGCCCAAGGTGATCTCGGTGCGGAGCTCGGGGCGGGTGGCGCGCACCCGGTCGCAGGCCGCGTGGAGTTCGGCGACGAACGAGTCCGCCGATTCACCGGGCAACGTGCGACGCTCGAACGAGACCACGCACTTGTCGCTGTAGGTGGAGAGGCCGATCCCGCCATTGATCTTCGCCGCGTGCACCGAGGGGCGTCCGAGCAGCGGATGCGTGCGTGTCGTGAGCACGGTCCGCTGGTGCTGCTCCACCTCGGCCACCACGAGCGCGGCGAGGGTGTTGGCGTCGACGCCGATGTCGTAGCGGCTGCCATGCGCCGCCCGACCGTGCACGGTGAGGTCGGCCCAGGCGAAGCCCCGGTGCGCGGGGACGATGGCGAGGCGCGTCGGCTCGGTGACGATCGCGGCGTCGGCGCGGATCCCGGCGTCGATGATCGCGCGGGTGCCGATGCTCTCGTACTCCTCGTCGGCGACGGCGGTGATGATGATCTCCCCCGCGAGCCCGGCGTCGAGCGCACGCACGGCGGCGGCGCACATCGCGGCCACGCCGGCCTTCATGTCGGTGGAGCCGCGGCCGTAGAGCCGTCCCTCGCGGATGGCCGGATCCCAGGGGGCGTGGATCATCCCTTCGACACCGACGGTGTCGAGGTGTCCGTTGAAGAGTAGCGAGCGGCCGGTGGAGGCGTTCGGCCGCGAGACGCGGGCGACCACGTTGGGGCGCCCCGGCGTCGCATCGAGGAGGGTGGCGCTGAGCCCCCAGCTCGTGAGGATCTCGACGAGCCGACGCGCGACCGGGCCTTCGCCGGGGGCGTCGGGGGCGAGCGCCGGATTGCGGGAATCGACGGCGACGAGCGCCCGCGAAAGCGCGAGCGCGTCGCCGCGTGGGACCGGACCGAGTGTCATCTGATGAGCCGGGACGAGAAGCCCGGCGCCCTTACTTCTTGGGCGCCGGCGTCTTCTTGGCGGCCGCCGGCTTGGCGGCGGGCTTGGCCGCAGGCTTCGCAGCGGGCTTCGCGGCCGGCTTGGCGGGGGCCTTCGCCACCGGCTTGGCTGCGGGCTTCGCCGCAGGCTTGGCGACGGGCTTCGCGGCAGGCTTGGCGGCCGGCTTCGCCGCGGCAGCCTTCGGGGCGGCCTTCACCGGCGCCTTGACCTCGACGCGGGCAGGGGGCTTCATCCCCTTATGCTTCTTGGACCACGCGTCTTCGGCGTCGCGGATGAGACGATCCGCCTCGTCCTGCGTCATCTGACCACGGCGGACCATATACTGTACGAGATCGCGGGCACTCTCGATGGCGAAGGTCGTCACGCCGGCGGCGGCGTTGATGACTTCCTTCATGGCGGCCGCCATCTTGCTGCCGGCCTCCATGCTGATCTCGTGCGCCTTGGCCGCCATTTCGGCAACCGTGTCACGCACGTCAGCGCCGCGATGCCCGGGGTGGCGACGTGCAGGGGCCGCCGCACCGGCGGGGGCTCCCGCCACGGCAGGCGTCTCGTCCGCGGCGCCCTTGGCGGCCGCAGGGGTCTTATCGGTCATTCTGTTGTATGCTCCGTGATAGAGCAGGTGTCGCTCGTGACGTGACACCGATGCTCGCGCGGATCGGCCTTGAGGGCCGTTGGACCAGAATCACGAGAATCCGCGCGAAGTGATTCCGCCAAGTATATGAAATTTCAACAGCTTTGCAAGTGACGAAGGGATAACGAATTGCACGGTT
>CAZAGK010000040.1:0-835 GCA_964484775.1 uncultured Gemmatimonas sp.
ACCTTCTGCATCCCGCACGGCGGCGGCGGCCCGGGGATGGGGCCGATCGGCGTGGCCAAGCATCTCGCACCGTTCCTCCCCGGCAGCGTGGTCGTCTCGGCCGGCGGCACGGAAGCGATCGGCGCGGTGAGCTCGGCGCCCTGGGGCTCGGCCAGCATCCTGCCGATCTCCATGATGTACATCGACATGATGGGCGCCGATGGTCTGGCGCTCGCCACGAAGATCGCGATCCTCAATGCGAACTACATGGCGCACAAGCTGTCGTCGCACTTCCCGGTGCTCTACAAGGGCGCCAACGGCCGTGTGGCGCACGAGTGCATCATCGACACGCGTCCGCTCAAGGTCTCGGCCGGCATCGAGGTCGAGGACATCGCGAAGCGCCTGATGGACTACGGCTTCCATGCGCCGACCGTCTCCTTCCCGGTGGCGGGGACGCTGATGATCGAGCCCACGGAGAGCGAGTCCAAGGCCGAGCTCGACCGGTTCTGCGACGCGCTGATCGCGATCCACGGCGAGATCATGGACGTGGAGAAGGGCGTGCTGCCGAAGGATGACAACCCGCTCAAGAACGCGCCGCACACGTTGGAGTCGGTGGTGGCCGACACGTGGACGCACGCCTACTCGCGTGAGCGTGCCGCCTTCCCGCTGGGGTGGGTGCGCGAGCGGAAGTTCTGGCCGTCGGTCGGGCGCATCGAGTCGGCGTTCGGCGACCGCAACCTCGTCTGCAGCTGCCCGCCGATCGAGGAGTACGCGCAGGCGTAATCGGAGTCGGATGAAGGACGAAGGGGCGGCCCCCCAGTGCGGGGCCGCCCCCTAAAGCGGGCGGCTCGGTCGG
>CAZAGK010000040.1:845-23668 GCA_964484775.1 uncultured Gemmatimonas sp.
GTCGCCCCCCCCGGCTAACGGGTCGGCGTAGCAGGCCCCAGGGGGCGCCCCCCCTGGGGGGGCCCGCCCCTTCTCGCGTCCGGATCGGTCGGGCTTAGTGGCCCGTGCTGGCCAGATGCGCCGTGTAGCCGGCGGCGTCGAGCAGGCCGCCGACGGCGGCCGCATCGACCTTCATCTTGATCATCCAGCCGTCGCCGTAGGGATCGGAGTTGACCAGCGCCGGTTCGTCGTTGAGGCGGGTGTTGATCTCGACCACTTCACCCGCGAGCGGGGTGAAGAGGTCGCTCACCGCCTTCACCGCCTCGACGGTGCCGAACGAATCGTGGGCGCCGAACTTCTGGCCGACCTTCGGGAGATCGACGAACACCATGTCGCCGAGCTGGTCCTGGGCGTAGTGCGTGATGCCGACGATGACGACGGAAGCGTCACCGGTGCTCTTCACGTACTCGTGGTCTTCGGTGTAGCGGAGGTCGGCTGGGATATTCGACACGGGAGTCCTTGATGTCAGGGGCGTCGACCGTGTTTCGCGGGGCGGCGCCGTGGTAGTCGGTACGCGTGGAAGCATACCGGCCGGTGCCGCGATGTTCAAGTTTCGACGTCGATCCGTCCCCAGACCTCGTCGAGCCGGTTACGCAGTTCCTCGGGGGAGCCGGTGTTGTCGATCACGAAGTCGGCGCGGGCGCGTTTGAGCGCCGCGGGCATCTGCGCGCGGATCATCGCCGTGGCCTCCTCGGGGGCGAGTCCCCGGTCGCGGATGAGGCGATCCCGCCGCAGCTCTTCCGGGGCGTCCACGAGCAGCACCGCGTCCACCTCGGCGACGAGTCCGGCCTCGAAGAGCAGGGGGATGTCGCAGACGATGATCCGTTCGCCGCGGCCGCGGGCGAGATCGACCAGCGCCTTCCGACGGCGCGCGACCTCGGGGTGGACGATCGCGTTGAGCGCCGCGAGTTGCGCCGGATCGCTGAAGACGATGCGGCGGAGCGCGGCGCGATCGATCGAGCCGTCGTGCGCGATCACCTTGGGGCCCCATCGTTCGATGATCGCGGCGTGGCCCGGCGTGAAGGGGGCCACGGCTTCGCGGGCGAGGACATCCGCGTCGACGATCGGGACCCCGCGTTCGGCGAGCAGCCGGGCGACGGTGCTCTTGCCGCTCGCGATGTTGCCGGTGAGTCCGATCGTGCGCATGGGGGTCAGCGGGCGGTGGGGGAGAGTGCGTCGATGAACTGCTGCACCACCGCGCCGGCGCCGCCGCGTTCGCGGATCTCGTGCGGTGAAGCGCCGAGGTACCGCTGGCAACTGTTGCGGAAGGCGGAGCCGGAGGGGAAGTCGAGGATCCGGGCGACACTGTCGGCGCTGCGGAACGGGTCCTCGAGCATCTGCGCGGCGACGATGAGGCGCCCCCAGGTGACGACCTTCTGCGGGGGCGGGAACCCGGCGGCGGCGAGGGCGCCGACGAGCCGCCGGCGCGGGATCCCGAGGATCTCGGCCAGTCGATGCGCGGTGAGGCGCAGGTGGGCGCGCGTGACGGCGATGAGCACGGCGTCACGGACGACGGGATCGAGCGGTCCGAGTTTCTGGCGGAGCAGGCCGGCGACGCCGCGCGCCTCGGCCTGGTCCATCACCGCGCGGAGCTGCGCCGGGGAATCATCCTGGCCGGCGATCAGCAGACCGTCCATCCCGGCGCGGCCGGCGTCGAAGAGGTCGCGCCAGCGTCCCGGGGCGGGCGCGACGTACGCCACGAGGGTGACGCGGCTGAAGCGGAGCTTCAGGGCGCGGACCTGATCGAAGTTCGCTCGGCCGTCGGCGAAGAGGTCGAGCACGGCGAGATGCACGGCCGAGTCCTCACAGGCGGCGAAGACATCGGACCAGTGATCGCACGGGACCACCTCGTGCCGGCCGTGGACGGCCTGGACGACGCGGGCGAGCGAGGCGGTGTCGGGGAGGAGCGTGGCGACGATGCCCATGGGTCGTCAGGTGATAGGGAGCACAGAACCGTGATAGTGACTCCGTATATCTTTCACATCGTTGCAGGGAACGCTAGCCCCTTGTGGTGATATTCCATGTCACATTGTGATAGGGGGCTGAGCGTCAGTGATGCCGATGTGCTGGCGCGCGGGCTGGCGCCGGCGCACAATTCATGCTGGACCGCTCTCTCCCGAGGTATGCGTGCGCGCTGGACGTGATCGCCGGACCGTGCTGATGGGCTTCACCACCGTCGAGCTGTTGATGGTGTTGACGGTCATCGGCATCATGGCGGCCGTGGCCTATCCGCGGTTGCAGGTCAACCGCTTCCGGGCCGATGCCGCGGGTCGACTCGCGCGCACCCTGCTGCAGGCGGCGCAGCGCGACGCGATCACGCGCCAGAGCGATGTCATCGTGAGCTTCGACTACACCAAGCAGCGCTTCCGGATCGTCGAGGACTACAACAACAACGACACGCTGAACACCACCGACCGCATCCAGTACCGCAAGATGGGGGAGGGGGCGATGTTCTCGGCGCCCTCGTTCGGCGGGATCAACGGCACCACCCCGAGCACGGCGGCGACCGGCAGCGGGCTGATCACCGTGTCGGAGATGCCGAGCATCATCTTCCGGCGCGACGGCTCGGCGAGCACCGATCTCGAACTGTACGTCACGACCCGCGCGACGGTGCGCGACGAGTACCGGGCGGTCACCGTCTCCGCATCGACGGGGCGCACCGAGTACTACAAGTACAACGGCAAAGCCTGGATCCGGTTATCCCAATGATGACGCATCCTCGGCGCCGCGCCCGGCGCGGCATGACTCTCGTGTGCCGCGCGCGGCGCGGCATGACCCTCGTGGAAGTGATCGTCGCCCTCACCATCATGAGCGGCGCGATGCTCGGGCTCGCGAACTTCGGCCGGAAGTTCCAGCACGCCACGCAGGAGGCCTCCAACCAGTCGCTCGCGAGCGACCTGGCCACGCAGCGCATGGAGGAGATCAAGGGCGATCGGGCCTACTCCACGCTCGTGAGCACCTACAACGGGACGTCCACGACCTATACCGACGTCATCTACAAGGGGTTCACCCGCACGACCGCGGTGGTGCGCACCGGGCCGAACTCCACCAATGACTACGTGACCGTCACCGTCACCGTGACGCGCAACAACATGGCGACACCGATGAAGAAGACCACCATCATCGCGGCGTTCTGACCATGCGACCACGCCTTCGCCCCGGCTTCACCCTGACCGAGATGATGATGGCGATCGTGCTGACCTCCATGGTCTTCGCGGTCGCGATCCCCTTCTTCCGACAGCAGGCGCGCGCCGTCGAGAGCACCGCCGGGCGCGGGGACGCCTCGCAGTCCGCGCGCTACGCGCAGAACGCCATCGACCGTGAGCTCCGACTCGCGGGCGGGATCACGGGGCAGCCGGTGATCGTGCAGGCCGCGCCCTTCGCGCTCACCTTCAATGTGGATCTCGTCTCGCGCGTCGCGAACGATCCGAACTCGACCTACTACAACCCCAACGCCGACACCCTGGCGGTGGAAGGGTGGGAGGTCACGCGTGCGCGGGCGCTCCCGACGGCCACCAAGGTGTATCCGACGCAGCTCTACACGGACGCCAATGGCATCCAGAGTCCGGCCGAGACGATCTCGTACTTCCTGAAGGCCGATGCGAGCAGTGGACGGAGCGACATCTACACGCTCTTCCGCCGGGTGAACGATCGCGACAGCACGGTGATCGCGCGCAACCTCTGGGTCCCCGCCGACACGGGGTACTTCTTCCGGTACTACCGGACCGATGCGGCGGGCGCGCTGTCGCTCATCTCGAACGCGAGTCTGCCGATCTACTGGGACAACGCCTCCCGGACCGCCGACTCCATCCGCGTCGTGAGCATGCGCGTCGCCGGCTTCTATCGCGATCCCAAGACGGGGAACACCCTCACGCGTACGATCTATCACAACACCCGTCTGCTCAACGCGGGGATGCTCCAGCTGCGCACGTGCGGCACGGCGCCGCTCGGACCGCAGGCGGTCACGGCGGTCCAGGACACCACGGCCGCCGGGGCCATCCAGGACATCCGCGTCACGTGGACCCCCTCGCTCGAGGAGGCCGGCGGCGAACGTGACGTCGCGACGTATCTGATCCAGCGGCGACTCTCGACGAGCACCGACTGGGAAGTCCTGGGCAACACGGCGGCGAACGGGAGTTCGACCTACACCTTCCTCGACTTCAACTTCCGCTCGGGGAACTGGATCTATGGCGTGGTGGCGCAGGACTGTTCACCGCTGAACTCCACCGTCACCTCCGCGACCGCGGTCAACAACCCCTGACATGACGCCCACTCCACGTCTCCCTGACGGTCGGCGCCTGCGTCGAGGATCGGCGTTGGTGCTGGTCATGGTGCTCACCCTGAGCCTCGCCGGGCTCGCGATGGCGGCGATCTATCTCTCGACCAGCGGCGTGATCCTCGCCCGCTACTACGACCGCGAGCGCGACTACCGTTACGCGGCCGAAGCGGCGCTCGCACTCGGCAAGTCGCGCGTGAACAAGGACACCTCGCTCGGGTTGCCCGAGGACACGGCCAAGCGCATCCTCACCGGCTCGACCCTCACCGACGCGGCGGGGACGACCATCCCGCGCATCCGGGTGAATCTGTATGGCGCGTACACGGGTGACACCGTCGGACGCTTCGGCCAGTTCGTGACCCTGTTGGCCCAGGCCTACGACACGGGCGGGACCCGGCATGTGCGCCGACTGGATCTCACCGCCGAGAGCTTCTCGCGCTACGCGATGTTCATCGACTCGTTCCCGAGCGGGATCGCGTACGGGAACGGCGAGTTCGTGCGTGGTCGCGCGCACTCGAACACGAACTGGAACTCGTCCGGGTCGCCCGGACCTGACTACTACGACACGGTGAGCGCCGTCGGCTCCATCACCGGCACCGCGAACTACCACTCGATCCCGACGCGCGCGGGCGCGACGCGCATCCCGTACCCGACCGTCGCGAAGCTCTCGAGCCTGCCGACCTACGCCTCCGGGGCGGGGCTCTCCTTCACGCCGCTCACCGCGAGCGCCTCGGCGTCCACGAACAACTCGGTGAACATGTCGGGGCGGCTCGACGCGTCGAACGCCGTCCGCGGCACGAGGCTCAGCTTCCGCCCCGTCGATGTGAACGGCGACGGCTCGATCGCGGAGGAGGAGGGGTTCATGATGCTCTTCGACGTCGCCTCGGGCATCGACACGTCGAGTCTGCGTGCCGAGTTGCCGCGCAGCGGCAGCACGTCGACGACGAACATCGTGATGATGAACCAGTGCGGCCTGCTCATCACCAATGCGGCCGGCCGCAAGGAATTCTTCCCGGTCTCCCGATTCCGCGAGACCTGGGTGCTCAAGAAGGTGCGCGCCGCGACCGCGCCGACGATCTCGAACGCCGACACCACGACGATGAAGGCCGGGAATGCCACGGCCTACAACAAGATCCTCAGCTACGGCCCCGGCTTCTCGCGCTGCTTCCCGGCCGGGAGTCCGTACCTGATGCTCACCGAGCGGATGACGAACACGAGTTGCGTGCCGACCACCACGGTCTCCGCCTCGACGGTCGTCTATGCCTGGGGGTCCACCACCGGCGGGTGCACGTCGTCGCAGCAGTACGGCGGGCAGGACACCACCTTCACCGCGACGGTCACGCGCTGCTGGATCACGCAGACCGCGGCCACCGGCGCCTGTACCGGGCAGGTCGCGCTCGGGGCATGGCGCGCGTGGGGCGGCACGGCACTGCCGACGATCCCCGCGAGCGTCCTGCAGGCGGTCCAGAAGGGCTACCTCTGGCCGCTCTTCAAACCGTACAACCTGAACTCGAAGGGCGTGATCCACGCGACCACCGGGCCGCTCTTCATGAGCGACACGCTCCGCGGGAACGTGACGGTGTACGTGCTCGGCGACATCGTCATGATCGACGACATGGTGTACGACCAGAACCCGACGAACACCGCCTACATCTGCCGCAACTTCCTGGGGCTGATCGCGAACGGCGACATCATGATCGCCGACAACGCGATGAACCGACCACGACCCGACGCCGGCGGCACATTCCGCTTCCTCGGCCCCGACATGAACTTCGTGCTCAACGCGGTCACCCTGAGTCTGATCGGGCAGGTGGGAGTCGAGAACTACAGCGGCAACCAGATGGCCGGCGGCACCTGCGGCACTGGCAATCCCACCTCCGGCGGGTGCATCAACCAGACGGGCGGCGTGATCCACAAGGTGCCGAGCGCGACCTTCGCGGGCTCGAACACCGGGCTGCGCGAGAACCGCACCGTCGATCCGTGCCAGCTGACGAACCGGAAGCCTCCCTTCTTCCCGATGACCGGTCGGTATCTCGACAACAAGTACTACGAGATCGATCCGGCGAACGTCGACACGTGGACGCAGGTGAAGTCGTTCTACGCGCGATTGCGCGGACGATCGGCGCCCTGACCACGGCGGACGCGAAGACGGGGCCGACCTCGCGATGAGGTCGGCCCCGTTCGTCTGTTCCCGACGCGCGGACTAGAAAAGTCGCGCTTGTGCGCCGTCGTCGCGCGCGACGACGTGGCAGGATCGGCAGCGCGCTTCGTAGCTGTCGGCGCCGCCGACCATGACCTGCGGTGAGTCGTAGTGGGCGGGCTTGCCGTCGATCAGGCGCTGGTTGCGCGTGGCCGGCGCGCCGCAGAGCACGCAGATGGCGTGCAGCTTGTCGACGTATTCCGCCACGCACATCAGGGGCGCCATCGGCCCGAAGGGCTCGCCGCGGAAGTCCGTGTCGGTGCCGGCGACGATCACGCGGCGCCCGCGTTCGGCGAGACTGTTCACGAGCGCGATCACCCCGGCGTCGAGGAACTGCACCTCGTCGATGGCGATCACCTGCGCCTGGGGATCCAGGCGCAGGGCGATCTGGGCGGAGGAGTCCACCGGTACGGCGTCGATGGTGCGGCCGTCGTGCGAACCCACCATGAACACGCCGGCGTACCGATCATCCAGGTGCGACTTGAACACCTGCACCCGCTTGCGGGCGATGAGGGAACGCCGGACGCGACGGATGAGCTCTTCGCTCTTGCCGCTGAACATCACCCCGGCGATGACTTCGATCCATCCACCGTTCGGTTGTCCAGGGGCGTTGCTCACGGCGACTTGCGCGGGCCGCGCGGGCTGAACTTGCGGGGCCCTCGCGAATCGTCGCTACGCGGCCCACGGTCGCTGCTGCCCGGGCGATCGCCACGCGGCGCGCTCGGACGGTCCCCGCGCGGGGCACGATCCGGACGGTCGCTGAAGCTCGAGCGGGCAGGACGCTCGGTGCGCTCGCCACGATCCGAACGCTCCGGACGATCCCCACGGGGGGCACGTTCGCCGCGGTCGTCGCCGAAGCTCGGACGCGGGGGACGGCCGGAGCCGAAGCTCGGGCGCGGGCCACCACGCCCACCACGGTCGCCGAACGACTTGCGCGGCGGGCCGCTGTCCTTGGGACGCTCGGCGCGTTCGGCCGCTGCGGCGGCGTCGGCGCGAGCCTTGATCTCGAGGCGGAGTTCCTCGCGGCCGGCCGCGTGCGCGGCGGCGGTGGCCTCACGGGCCTCCTCGTACAGACGGAGGGCGGCGGCGGCGATCGCCAGGCCGTCGTGCTGCTCGAGCATCGGCTCGAGGGCGAGCACTTCGCGCACCGAGAGACCGCGATCGAGGACCTGCTGCAACGCGGCGCGCGTCGCGTCCTCACGCGCGCGGGCGGCACGGGCCGACCGGGAGCGATCGTACGGGATGATCTTCGCACCGACGGCGCGTTCGGCGAGCGTCTTGCGCTGGCGCGACGTCACGAGGGCCACGAGACGCGCCGGGTGCGCACCGAAGGCCGCGCGGAGCTGGGCGGCATCGGGGAGGCCGGCGAAGACGACGAGCGCCGTGTGCAGCGCCACGTCACCACGCGTGACCGTCACGAGCGAGGATTCGGTCGGATATCCGAGCGCCTCGAGCGCGGCACGGGCGCGTCCTTCCTCGCGCGCGTCGCCCACGACGATCGCGAGCGACGGCGGGTCGATATCGTCGAGCAGCGCGGCGAGCGGGGCCAGCGGCTTCCCGGCCTGGGTCGCGATGACCGAGATGGTCGGCGGCGTGCCCTCGGGGAGGGGAAGCGGTTCCGGCGTGGTGTCGGCCATCCGGCGGGCGCGGTGCAGATAGCGCTCGAGGAGGCTCTCGACGAACGGCGTCGCTTCGGCGGCGAGCAGCATGCGCGCCCCCTTCTTGGGGACTTCGGCCATCAGCGTGGCGAGCGCACCGGCTTCTGGCTCGAGCTCGTCGGCGGCCACCAGGATCACGGCGGCGACGTCGGCGAGCTTGAGGGTCGAGTCGGGGAGCAGGTCGGCCAGCGAGTGCGCACGGCCTACGAGCACCTGCGCCGGACCGGACTTGAGCATGCGGCCCGCACGCGACGAGCTCGTGACCGGGACCACGGCGAGCCCGTGGGCAGCAGTGAGCAGGCGGAGCTCGCGGGCGACCGCGTGTGCCGCTTCGTCGTCGGGGACGACCACCAGGAGCTGCACCACCGTGCGCTCACGATCGATACGTTCAAGGGCTCCCACGGCGCGCTGGGCGACCTGGGTCCAGTCGGGGGCGAGGAAATGGGCCACATTGGTGCTACGGACGGCACCGGCCGTTTCGCGTTCTTGCTCAGTCACTGCTACCTCGAATGTCAATGGCGCGGCGTGCGCCGCAGGGGTATCCTTCACCGTCAGCCTGTAAATCTAGCAAGTGGCACCGCCGCTTGCTCATCGCCCCCAGCCGCTGAGCACCGGAATGTCGTCCGCAACGCCCTTCGTCCCGTCCCCGAACATCGCCCAACTGCGCGAGTCGGCGACGATCGCCGTCTCCCAGAAGGCCAAAGCGCTCAAGGCCGCCGGGCGCACGATCATCGACCTCGGGGCCGGCGAGCCGGACTTCGACACCCCCGCCTTCATCCGGGCCGCCGCGGCGGCCGCGGTCGAGAAAGGGGCCACCCGCTACACCGCCGTCGACGGGATCCTCCCGCTCCGACAGGTCATCGCGGACCAGGCGAACGAGCACTACAAGGGCGCCGATGCGGTGAAGGCGACCGACGTCGTGGTCTCGACCGGCTCCAAGCAATCACTCTACAACGCCTGCGTGTGCCTCTTCGGCCCCGGCGACGAGGTCCTCGTACCGACGCCGGCCTGGACGAGCTACTACGAGATGGTCGAACTCGCCCGGGCGACGGCGGTGGATGTCGTTGGTAACCCGTCGAACGGTTACAAAGTGACCGCCGCCATGCTCGAGGCCAAGGCGACCGCGCGGACCAAGGGGATCATGCTCAACTCCCCGTCGAATCCGACGGGCTCGGTGTACTCGCCCGATGAGCTGCGCGCGATCCTCGACCTGGCCGCCGCGCGCGGATGGTACGTCATCAGCGACGAGATCTATCAGCGCATCGCCTACGGGGCGCCGGCCGTCTCGGCCCTCGACGTCGCGACCTCGCGCGACCGACTGATCGTGATCAACGGCGTCGCCAAGGCGTACGCGATGACGGGGTGGCGGATCGGGTGGAGCATCTCGTCGCCGGCGCTCGCCAAGGCGATGACGGCCTTCCAGTCGCACACGACGTCGAACGCGGCCACCGTCTCGCAGCACGCGGCGCTCGCCGCGCTCGAGCGGCGCGCCGAGGCCGACGCTGCGGTCAACGCGATGGTCGCGGCCTTCCACACACGCCGCGACGCGGCGCTCGCGATCCTGCGCGCCGAGCCGCGGATCGAGATCCTCGAACCGGCGGGCGCGTTCTATCTGTTCATGCGCGCACCGGCGGCGCCGGGCGGCACCCCCGACGGCGACGCCTTCTGCGCCCGGCTGCTCGACGACGTCGGCCTCGCGATCGTCCCCGGGTCGGCGTTCCGCACGCCGGAGTGGGTGCGCGTCTCCTACGCCGCCGACCAGGCCGACGTCGAGCGCGCGATGCATCTGTTCGTGCAGAGCTATCGCGCGGTGCTGGATGGTGATCGTGGACGTTGACGTCCGGGTCGAACCGGCCACGACGGCGGTCGGCGCGACGGAGTATCGGTGGGACACCGACACCGAGATCCTGACCGCCACGCTCGCGGTGGCGGTCGACACGAACGGCATGTCGGGCTCGGTGGGTGTCGAAGGCTCGGATGGCAGTTGGGTGATGTTCGATGTGAAGGGCGGGCGGATCACCGGGATCGAGATCGCGGTGTGGCCCGACGTGAAGAACGTCCGTGCACTCGCGGCGCCCACAGCGATCGACGCGAACGTCTTCATCCCCGCGCGCCGCTCGCAGCCGGGGATCGCATCGGTCGAAGTGGACACGCGGCTCAGCGCCGAGGCGGACGCGAGCGAGTCCACGATGCATTTCCGGTTCGGCGCGGCCCGTGCGGTGCGCGCCGTCCGGATCTCGCGCGATGTGCTGCTGGAGATCGACGAGAAGGAGCGGATCGCCGGATTCTGGTTCCTGCAGGTTCCCCCATTCCCTGACGCGACATGATCACGACCATCGTGCTGGTGAAGGCCGAGCCGCGCCTCATCCCCAAGTGCGCGCACGCGCTCGCCGGGATCGACGGTGTGGCCGAGGTGTACTCGGTGTCCGGTGAGTGGGATCTCGTGGTGATCGTGAAGGTGCCGCAGTACGAGGACATCGCGCGGATCGTCACCGAGCAGTTCCCGGAGGTGCCGGGGATCCAGCGCACGACCACGCTCACGGCCTTCCGCGCGTACTCGAAGGCGGACCTCGAGCAGGCCTGGGACATCGGGATCGAGTGATGGCCGTGGCGGTCGACGGCGGCAGCGGGAGCGCCGTCGGCATGGCGGATGTGCTGCGCGCGTTGCGCGCCGCCCCGGGCGCTCCGGTCGGCGGGTGGCGGCTCGAGTCGCCGGGTGGCCCCTCGCTCGAACGCTCGGCGCTCGAGCCCGAGCCGCCGCGCCTCGAGGCGGCACTGCCGATCGAAGGGAGCGCGATGTCGGTGCGTGCGCTCGACGCCGAGCCCCTTGTCGGCTTCTCCGCCTTCCTCGACGGCATCCAATCCACGCGGGTGCTTCAGTATCTCCCCGGCGGTGTGCCGCTGATCTTCGGGACCGTCGCGGCCGTGGTGCGCGAGCGACGCGAGCGCGAACTGCACACGTGGCGCGAGCGCCCCGCGCTCTCGACGCGGGTCTATCTCCCGCGGGCGATCACGCCGTCGGACCATCTCGCGACCTTCGAGGCGGCGGGGATCCCCGTGCACGACACGCTCGACGGTGCCGAGGCGGAGGAGGGACAGCACCCGCAGCTGCTCCTCGCCCTGGCGCGCACTGCGGTGCAGCGTGAGCGCGAGCGGCTCGAGACGACGCTCGCCGAGAGCTGGTGTGATGCGGAGGTCCGCAGCCTGTATGTGGATGGCGGGATCTCGGGTGCCGGACGCGCCGCCCGCAGCGACCGGGCGGTCGGTGTCGTGAAGTCACATCGCACCCTCTACGCCACCGGTGAAGGCGTCGCGCTCGTCACCCGGCTCCGCGCCGGCGAGCGCACGACGGCGTTCAAGATCCAGTCGCCGCGTCGCACGGCCGTGGCCAGCTGGTATCTGCGCCTCCGCGATGGCGGGGACCCGATGTTCGGTCTCGTGCGGATCGAGGTCGCGTACGAGACCTTCACCCCGGAGCACGCGGATGCCGTATCGCGCTGGGTACTCGCCGAACGCACGCCGCTCGCGCTCCCGGACCAGCGCTGGCATGCGATGGCGTACGGGATCGCCGACTGCGAGCGCTATCTGCGCGCCATAGCGCCGTAGGGTATTTTCAGGGATGACCACCGTCCTGGGCCGCGTCGTCGCCACCGAGCGACGTCCCAACACGCCGCACGAGTTCCACTTCTGGACCGCACTCGATTCGCCGGTCGGGATCGGGACGATCGTGCGCGTCGAAGGCACCACCCCGGTGAACGGGGCGCTGCCGGTCTGTTTCGGTGTGGTCACCGAGGGGTTCGGCTACACGGATCTCGAGACGCCGTTGCACGACGTGCTCGGCCACGACGGCCAGCCGGCCACGGCACACCAGTCGCCGACACGCCGCACCGAGATTCGGCTCTACACCGCGGCCGTGCTCCGGCACGTCCCCGAGGAGCCGCTGCAGCCGGTCGGCATGGGGACGGTGCACCTGGCCGACGACGCCGACGTCGCCGCCGCACTGCGGATGGACGGATACGCCTTCGGCGAGAATAGGACGGCGATCCCGGTCGGCCTGTATCGCGCCGGTGCCACCTCGTCACCCGTGTACCTCGACGCCGATTTCCTGCTCGGCCCCGAGGCCGCGCACCTGAACATCAGCGGCGTCTCCGGCCTCGCGACCAAGACGAGCGCGGTGGAGTGGCTCCTCGCGTCGATCTTCGCGCACTTCCCGGAGAAGAAGGGGAAGGTCGCGGCGGTCTGCTTCAACGTGAAGGGGCCCGACCTCTGCTTCCTCGATCAGCCCGCGACACGGCTCGATGACGCGGACCGCGCGCTCTACGACACGCTCGGCGTGCCCGCCGAACCGTTCCAGAACGTGCAGTACTTCGCGCCGTGGACCGCGCGCGGTTACACGCTGAACACGCTGCGCTCCAACGAGGCGCTCTCGCACAATGTCCATCCCCTCACCTGGGGGCTGCGCGAGGTGCTGCAGTTCGCCGAGGTGCTGCTGAACAAGGACGACATCGACGCCAAGGCCGATGCGTTGATCGACTTCATCAAGGAGCGGGTGGTCGATCAGCCGTTCTCCGATCCGGTGCTCGAGCACGACCACACGGTGCAGTCGTTCGGCGAGCTCGAGGGATGGTTCCGCGAGCTGTTGCAGGGGATGGAGGCGAGGGATCAGGAGTCGTGGCGCACGCATCATGTGGCCACCATCCGGAAGGTCCGGAATCGTCTCACGAACATCTCCACCCGCTGCCGCGGACTGGTGACGGACGACGGCTCGGTGAGCGATCTCCCCTTCGGGTCGTTCGAGGATCGCGCCGTGTACGTGGTGGATGTCGCGAATCTCGAGGAGGATGCGCAGGATCTGATCTTCGCCCGCATCGTCTCGCAGTTGCGGGAGCGGCTGGAGTCGCGCACGCTAGGCGTGGAGCATGTCGTGGTGTTCGTGGACGAGCTCAACAAGTACGCGCCGAGCGATGGCCCCGACACGTACGTGCGGGCGATGTTGCTCGATATCGCCGAACGTGGGCGTTATCTCGGGCTCGTGCTCTTCGCGGCGCAGCAGTTCCGCTCGCAGGTGCATCGGCGCGTGGTCGGGAACTGCGGCACGGCGCTCTTCGGGCGCATGGATCCCGACGAACTCGCCACGCCGGGCTACGCCACGCTGTCACCCGCGACGCGGACCAAGCTCAGCACGCTCGAGAAGGGGCAGCTGATGGTGCGGCATCCGCACTTCACGCAGCCGGTGTTCGTGCGCTTCCCGCGACCGGCGGTGATGTCGGGGCGTGAAGGGGTGGAGCGCTATCCGCAGGCGTTGGAGCAGACGCTCGAGAGTGCGGTCACCCGTGCGCTGCGCCTGATGGACCCCTCCGTGACGCTCGACTGGGTGAAGGAGACGATCGCCCTCGCCGAGGAGGATGAGGTCATCCGCGCGCGGAACCGCACGCAGATGGCGAAGCCCGAGGACGTGAAGGCCTACTTCCGGGCGCAGCTCAAGCGGCGCGTCGCCCCGAAGGCGGCGGAGAATCGACCGCGACTCGCGCCCCTCAAGAGTTCGCTCCCCGACGATCCGTACGGATTCTGACGGGAGGCGCTACGGCGCCTTGCGGGGATCGCGCTTGAGCCAGAGGAAGCGCACTATCCGCTGATCCTCGAGGCCGACCTCGGCCTGCGGGCCGAGCGCCGCGCGTTCGGGGCGCGGACGTCCCCGCGTCTCGGCATGGATCTCGGCCATGACGACGATCGATGGGAAGACCTCGCGGAAGATCGTCGTGGCGCGCACGGAGCCGATCTCGCGATATCCCGCCGGGATCCGTGAGAGCTCCAGCTCGGCGCGGGTGATCCGATAGCTCGCCGCGTCGAGGAAGATCGAGCCGTGGACGTCGGGGTCCTTCAGGCGGTCCGCGGCTTCGAAGTCGATCCGGATGAGCGGGTCGGTCCCGCTCGAGTCCACCCCTGCATCGTGGAAGCAGTGATTGCGGAGGAACTCGGGGCTGGCGATGTCACGCAGGGTCGGCAAGGCTATATGCCGCCGCCCTCCGACGTTCATGACGACCTCCCCGGCCTTGTAGCGGCGCCCGTTGTCGGCGTTGCTCGCGACCATCAGCGTGTCGGTGCCGTCGTGGCGCGCGGTGCCGTCGGTGAAGGTCGTGCGCTGGACCCGCTGCATCTGGTACGAATACGGGAACGAATCCGCGAGCAGGCGGAACTGATCGGCGTTCTGTCGGAGCTGGTCGAAGACGATCGCGAAATCGGGGGCGTCCTTGGGCGACGGGGCGCCGGGACGCAGACAGGGCGGATAGGCGACGACTCTAACCGGGGTGAGTCGCACGATGATGTGCTCGAGCGCCACGATGACGGGCGCGGACCGACCGTCAGGACCGACCGTCACCTGCACCACTCGCGGCGTGTAGCCGATGTGCGAGATCCGCAGCTGGTAGCTCCCCGGTGCGACGTCCCGGAAGACGAAGGATCCCTCGTCCGAGCTGAAGGTCTGCCGTCCGATCGGTTCGAGCGTGACCATCGAGTGCCCGAGCGCGACCTGTCCCTCACGTGCGATCACATCGCCGCTGATCCCCAGGGCGGTGCTGCCCTGCGCCATCGCGCGATCCGACACGAACCCGAGCAGGAGTGCTGCGATCAGCGGCACGGCCGAGGCGACCGCGCGCGTGAAGGCCCCCTGAGCGAGGGTGATGGCGTGCGCGAGAGGGCGGGCGGGGAGCGGGGGCATCCGCAGCTAATTACGCGTCCGGACGCGCCGCTGTCACGGGCTGACCGGTGACGCGGCACGCTGAACGCGCGTACATTAGAGGCGTGCGGCTCCTGCATCTCTCCGATCTCCATCTCGGCTTCCGGCAGTTCCAGCGCACGACTCAAGCTGGCATCAACCAGCGCGAGGCGGACGTCGCGGCGTCGTTCCGGCAGGCGATCGACAAGGCCATCGAGCAACGTCCCGAGTTGATCCTGATCGCCGGGGACGTGTTCCACACCGTCCGGCCGACCAACCCGGCGATCATCCACGCCTTCACGCAGTTCCAGCGGTTGATGCAGGCGCTTCCCGGGACCGATGTCGTGATCGTGGCCGGCAATCACGACATGCCGCGCTCCAGCGAGACGACCTGCATCCTGCGACTCTTCCGCCCGCTCGGCATCCACATCGTCGATACGCGTCCGGAGCGCATCACCCTCCGCGACGGCGCGCTCTCCGTCCTCGCGGTCCCCGACCTTCCGCCCGACGAGATCCACTACGACCAGGATCCGAATGCGCGGTACAACATCCTGCTCGTGCACGGCGAGGTCGAGGACTCGATCCCGCGCCACACCGAACGCGTCGGGCTCACGATCCCGCGGACGGTGCTCGAGGATCCGCGCTGGGACTACATCGCCCTCGGGGACTATCACGTCTACAAGAAGGTCGGTCCCAAGGCCTTCTACTCGGGCGCGATCGACTACACGAGTTCGAATCCGTGGGGCGAACTCGCCGAAGAGCAGGGGCAGAAGCTCCCCGGCAAGCGGATGCTCGAGTGGGATCTGGAGACGGGCAAGCAGCGGTTCCACAAGATCGAGCCGGTGCGCGAGTTCCTCGATCTGGCGCCCATCGAAGGGCGCGGCATGTCGTCGAGCGACCTCGACGCGGCGATCGCCGCATCGGTCGCGGGCGTGAGCGGCGGGATCGACGGCAAGGTGATCCGTCTGGTGGCGCGCGACGTGCCGCGCCATGTCGCGCGGGAGCTGGACCACAAGGCGCTGCGCGAGTATCAGCGGCGCGCCCTCCAGTTCCATCTCGACACGCGCCGGCCCGAGGCGCTCCGTCGCGAAGCGGCCTCGGGTGCCCCCGGGCGCAGGCCGTCGCTCGACGAGCTGCTCGCCGATCACCTGCGCACCAGGAAACTGACCTCCGACATCGATCGCGAGGAGATGGTGAAGTTGGGGATGCACTACCTGCACGAGGCGGAGCAGGCGGGCGTCGTGCGCGAGGCGCCCTCCACGCTGGAGGAAGGATGAGACTCCTTCGCGTGCGCCTCACCAATTTCCGCCAGCATGCGGATACCACCATCGACTTCGATCGTGGGCTCACGGGGATCATCGGCCCGAACGGCGCCGGCAAGTCCACGATCCTCGAGGCGGTGGCCTGGGCGCTGTACGGAGGCGACACCGCACGCGGCGGCAAGGACACCATCCGCTTCACGCGCGCACCGGCACGCGCGCAGGTGAAGGTGGAACTCGAGTTCGAGCTCGGCGGGCATCGCTACCGCGTCGTGCGCGGACTCACGATGGCCGAGCTCTATCTCGACGGCGGCGACGAAGCGATCGCGAACTCCGCGACCGCCGTGGGCGACGTGCTGCAGCGTCGCCTCGGGATGAGCCGCACCGAGTTCTTCAACACCTACTTCACCGGGCAGAAGGAACTCACCGTGATGGCGTCGCTCACGGCGACCGAGCGCGGGCAGTTCCTCTCCCGAGTGCTCGGCTACGAGAAGCTGCGTGCCGCCCAGGAGCTCGTGGAACTGCGCCGTCGCGACCTGCGCAACGAGATCGCGGGGATGCGGAGCGGGATGCCCGACGCCGCGTCGATCGCCCAGCAGACGCACGATGCCGAACTGGCCTTGGCGCAGGCGCACGATCGGCTCGCGACCGCGGAGCTGCAGCGCGCGACGGCCCAGTCCGCGTACGATGCCATCGCACCGCGATGGGCGGAGGCGCAGCGGCATCGCGACACCCAGCAGCTGCTCGACGCCGACCTGCGTGTCACCGACATCCAGTTGCAGGCGCAGCGGAGCAGCGCCGAGCGGGTGGCCACCGAACTGCTGCGGGTGGCCGAGGCGCGCGCCGCGCTCGACCCGCTGATCGTGCAGCTGCAGCCCTTCCCGGAGGTCACGCAGCGGCTCGCGCAGGTGAAGGCGCTCGAGACGCAGCACCTGCAGCGCGGGGCGCTCAGTGCGCAGGAGGAAGGGCTGCGGGGGGAGCTCGTCGAGCTCCGCGAGCAGCGCGAGCGGTATTCCACCGCGCCGATCCTCGAGGAGGAGACGGTGCTGGCGCTCGAGGCCAAGCGGGCCGATCTCGAGGCGGTGCAGGGGACGCTGGAACTGCGACGCACCGAGTGGGTGCGCGATCGGCAGGAGGCGGAGACGCGGCGCAATGCCCTGCGAGCCCAGTACGCCGAGCTGAAGGATCAACGCGAACGTCTGGTGGGACTCGGTGACGAAGGGATGTGCCCGACCTGCCAGCGCCCGCTCGGCGACCATCTCGGGCAAGTGCTGGAACTGCTCGACACGCAGATCGAGACCGTCCACGCCGACGGCAGCTACTTCCGTGGCCGACTCGAGCAGCTCGAGTCGATGCCCCCGGAGGTCGCCGCGCTCGACGAGCGTCGCAAGCTGCTCCAGACGGAGCTCACCGCGCTCGAGAAGAAGCTCGGGCGGGTGCAGGCGGCGGTGCAACAGCTCGAGCGCCTCGGGCGGGAGATCGCGTCCAAGGAGCAGCGCTACCAGACGCTACTGCAGCAGCTCGAGGCGATCCCCGGCGGCTACGACGTGGCGGTGCACCGTGCGCTCGAGCAGCAGTTCGAGGAACTCGCCGCGCTCTCGAACCAGGCGAACCGGCTCAACATGCAGGTGGACCGCGAGCCGGCACTGAAGCGCGAGCAGGAAGGGATCGCTCGACAGGTGGCCGAGCTCGTGACCCGACGCGAGGAGATCCTCCACCGTCGCGACGAGGTCCCGGGGAGCGAGGAGCAATTCAGCGCGGTGAAGGAGGCGCACGCGAAGGCGGATGCGGCGCGCCAGGCCGCGGTGCTGGCCACGGTAGGCGCTCAAGGCGAGGCGACGGCCGCCTCGGCCGCTCTCTCGCGCGCGCTCGCGGCGCGCGAGGAGTTGCAGCGCACCGAGGTGCGCCTGGGCGCGCTCGAGGCGGACAAGCGGCTCCACGACGAACTCCACCGTGCGTACACCGACCTCCGCACCGATCTCAACTTCCAGCTCCGTCCCGAGCTCTCCGAACTGGCGAGCGCGTTCCTGACCGAGCTCACCGACGCGCGCTACACCGAAGTCGAGCTCGACGACAAGTACCGGATCGTCGTCCTCGAGGACGGCGTGCCGAAGCCGGTGATCTCCGGCGGTGAGGAGGATCTCGCGAATCTCGTGCTGCGGCTCGCGATCTCGCAGATGATCGCGGAGCGGGCGGGGCAGTCGTTCTCGCTGCTCGTGCTGGACGAGATCTTCGGCTCGCTCGACGACACGCGACGCCACAACGTCGTGGAGTTGCTGCGTGGGTTGCAGGACCGGTTCGAGCAGGTGATCCTCATCACCCACATCGAGGGTGTGCGCGACGGGTTGGATCAGGTGATCGAGGTGAACTTCGATCCCAACAGCGGTGCCGCCACGGTCCGTCGCGGGGCGTCGGCCGCGCTCGACGCGGAGCTCGTCTGATGGCCATGCAGCACGACACGCACGTGCGCCGACGCCTGCAGGGTCCCTTCCCGATCCTCGACGCGGACGTGGGGCCGCTGAACGTCATGTTCAGCGAGGCCTTCACCGATCGGTACCGTCGCGACGGGCTCGTCGGCGTCCGGGTGCCGCCGCTGAATCCGGTGATCTGGCGCTACGCCATCCGGAACGCCGCCGAGGGTGCCATGCTCTGGCGCGACGAGCGCGGCGGGATCGCCGCCTTCAACCTCGCGCACCGGTCGGGGAGCGAGGGGTGGATGGGGCCGCTCGCCGTACGCGAGGATCTGCAGGGTGGCGGACATGGCAAGGTGATCGTGCGTGCCGCGGTCGAGCATCTCCAGGAGGCCGGCTGCCGCGTGATCGGGCTCGAGACGATGCCCCGCACGATGGACAACATCGGGTTCTATGCATCGCTCGGCTTCATCCCTGGTCGCCTGACGCTCACGATGACGCTGGAAGCGGCCCCGGCGCTGCGCGCCCCGACGCTCCTCTCCGCGCTCGGTTCGGCGGCAGGGGAGGAGGCGATCGCCGAATGTGCCGATCTCGCGGGGCGCGTCCAGCCCGGCTATGACTACTCGCGCGAGTTGCGACTGACCGCCGAGCGCGGGCTCGGTGACACGATCCTGCTGCGCGATCGGGACCGGCTCGTGGGATTCGCGCTCTGCCACAGCACGCCGCTCGTCGAAGGGAGGACGCGGGAGGAGCTGCGCGTGCTGAAGGTCGTGCTCGAGGACGAGGCCCTGCTCGTGCTGATGATGCCGCTGCTCGCGGATTTCGCGCGGCGGAGCGGTGCGCTCCGGGCGGCGATCCGGGTACAGAGCGAGCTCTCCCGCGCCTTCCGCGCGATGATCGAGGTCGGCGCACGCGTGCGCTGGACCGATCTCCGCATGTCGCTCGGCGGCTACGAGGAGACGCCGTCGCGCTCCGGGCTCCTGATCTCCAACTGGGAGATATGAGAACGGGGCGACCGTACGTGGTCGCCCCGAGGGGATCCGTTCCTGAGGTTCAGCGCTTGGCGATCGCGTCGTTCTGCTTGGCGACGATGCGGTACACGAGCAGACAGACGCCGCCGGTGAGCAGGATGTGGATGTATCCCGGCGCTTCGAACGCGAAGGTGCCCACGCCCCAGAGCACGAGCATGCCGATCGCTGCGATGATGCCGACGTCCATCGGGTCTGCTCCGGTGTAGGGCGTTGTGCGTAAGGGTTTCGTGCGTTGACTCGAAAGATACCGCATCCTACATTCCCGCACAGTAGGGGCGAAGAGGAATACTTTTTGAGCCGATAAGTCCTCCGGGTGGGTTCGATATCTCGGTTGACGCCATGCCCGCACGGCGGGAAGGCGGAAGGCTGGGTGAGGGCCTCATACATTCGACAGGGCTTCAAAAACCCCTCTTCGTTCCACCTCTGGTGGCGGTCATTCCCGCCCGTCCGATAGCCCCGCCGTCGCTGACGGCGGGGCTTTCGTTCGCCCGATCCTCCCGTCATAGTCCGAGCATGGCACTCACGACACGGCGCCCGACCCGCGCCCCGAGCCTCTGGCGCGCCACCACCGGCGCCGTGAAGCAGCACGTCCAGGTGCTCGGCGGGTCGCTCGCGGTGATGTGGGCGGTCTTCGGGGTGGACCAGCTGCTCGGTCACGCCCTCGACGTGTTCGGCGTGCAGCCGTGGACGGAGCAGGGACTCTGGGGGATCTTCGCCGCGCCCTTCCTCCACGCCAACCTCGCGCACATCGTCGCGAACAGTCTTTCCTTCCTGGTGCTCGGTTGGCTCGTGCTGCTGCGCAGCACGCGGCACTTCTTCTGGGTGAGCGTCGCCGCGACCATCGGCGGCGGGCTGGTGGCTTGGCTCCTCGGTGCGCCCGGCAGCGTCCACATCGGCGCGAGCGGGGTGATCTTCGGCTACTTCGGCTTCCTGATGCTGGGCGGCTGGTTCGCCCGGAGCGTCGGGACGATCCTCGTCAGCCTCGCGGTAACGGTCCTGTGGGGCGGGCTCGTCTTCGGCGTGCTCCCCGGACAGGCGGGGATCAGCTGGCAGGAGCACCTCGGTGGCTTCATCGGTGGCGCCTTGGTGGCCAAGTGGCTCTCCGGACGACGCTGAGGTAAGCTTCACGCATGCCCTTGGTCACTGTCACGCGTCGACTGACCTTCAACGCCGCGCATCGGGTGCACAACCCCGCGCTGAGCGACGAGGAGAACACCCGGCTGTTCGGGAAGTGCAACAATCCGAACTGGCACGGTCATAATTATGTCTTGGAAGTCTCTGTGACCGGCGAGCCGGATCCGATCACGGGCTATGTGATCGATCTGGGACTGGTGAAGCGGATCGTCGAGGCGGAGTTCGTGTCGCTCGTGGATCACAAGAACTTCAATCTCGAAGTCCCGTTCATGCAGGGAACCAATCCGACCTCGGAGAACATTATTCTGGCATGCTGGCGGCGCCTCGAGCCCGCCCTGCAGCCGGGCCGATTGTCGCGGCTGCGTCTCTGGGAAACGGAGAACAACTATGTCGAGTACGATGGGCGCTGACGCGCCCCGCGCCGTGCGCCGTCTGGATGCCGAGGACGACCCCTTCGAGGTCGGCCCCGGACTCGGTGGCGACCGTTACCTGGAGTTCGAGAACCTGATCCGGCGCGAGCTCGAACTCGTCGGTGAGGATCCGAACCGCGAAGGGCTCGCGAAGACCCCGAGTCGCGTCGCCAAGTCGATGACCTGGCTCACGCGCGGCTACCAGATGGACGTGCAGGACGTCGTCGGCGACGCGGTCTTCGAGGAGAATCATCACTCGATGGTCATGGTGCGCGACATCGAGCTCTACTCGATGTGCGAGCATCACATGCTCCCGTTCTTCGGCAAGGCGCACATCGCCTACATCCCGAACGGTCGCATCGTCGGACTCTCCAAGCTGCCGCGCATCGTCGAGATCTTCTCGCGCCGCCTGCAGGTGCAGGAGCGGCTCACCGAGCAGGTCGCCGGAGCCATCGAGGATGTCCTCAAGCCGTTGGGCGTCGGCGTCGTGATCGAGGCCTACCACCTGTGCATGATGATGCGCGGCGTGGAGAAGCAGAACTCCAAGACCATCACCTCGGCGCTCCGTGGCAGCTTCCGCGACGATGCGATGACCCGCAACGAGTTCCTGCGCCTGGCCTACGGGCCGTCGTCCCCGCTCCGGTGATGCACAAGGCGCCGTTGGCGGGGACCCGAGCGGTCGTCACCGGCGCGTCGCGGGGAGTGGGGGAGTCGATCGCTCGCGCGCTGGCCGGCGCGGGCGCCACCGTCGCGATGGTGGCGCGCGGCAAGGAGGCACTCGACCGCATCGCCGGGTCGCTCGGTCGCCACGGCGTGTCGGTGCCCTGCGACCTCTCCGATGCGTCCGCGGTCGCGGAGGTCCTCGCGTCGCTCCCCGCCCGTCTCGATGGGGCGCCCACCCTGCTCGTGAACTGCGCCGGCGTCTTCCCCTTCGCGCCGATGCACGAGCTCACCGACACGCAACTCTCCGAAGCGGTCGCGGCGAATCTGGTGGCGCCCTTCCGCTTCGTCCGCGGGTTGCTCCCCGGCATGCGCGCGGCCGGTGCGGGACACATCGTCACGATCGGCTCGGTGGCCGATCGCACCGCCTTCCCCGAGAACGGCGCCTACGCCGCCACCAAGTTCGGCGCGCGTGCGATGCACGAGGTGCTCCGGGCCGAGACCCGCGGCACCGGCGTGCGCGCCACGCTCGTCTCGCCCGGGCCGACCGACACCGCGATGTGGGATCTCCTGAACCCGGATTCGCGCGCCGATCTGCCGAACCGCGCCCAGATGCTGCACGCCGACGACGTCGCTCGCGCCGTGCTCTTCGCGGTCACGCAACCCGCGTCGGTCAACATCGACGAACTGCGTCTCTCCCGGAGCTGAGCGGTGCACGTCGAGCTGATCGACCGGCTGCGCTGCCCCGGCCCGCACGCCGACTCCTGGCTCGTGGCCCACGCCGACGAGACCGAGGATCGCCGCATCATCGAAGGGACGCTCGGCTGCCCCGTCTGCAGTCGGGAGTTCAGGATCATCGATGGCGATGTCTGGATGGGTGACGATGAACCGCCGATGGTCGCCGTCGATCTCGCGTCGAATCCCGATCCCGAGCCGGCCATGCGTCTCGCCGCGCTGCTGAATGTGGGCGACAGCGGTGGGCTCTATCTGATCGAAGGCATGCTCAGTACGCTGGTCTTCCAGCTGACGG
>CAZAGK010000040.1:23768-27496 GCA_964484775.1 uncultured Gemmatimonas sp.
CAGTGGGTGGCACAGAAGGTCGCCGGCTACGACACCGGCGCCCTCGTCACTCCCCGGCGTGCCCCTCCGCGTACAGACCATCGATGAGCGCCTTGTAGTCGCGATCGATCACGCGGCGCTTCACCTTGAGAGTCGGCGTCAGCTCGCCCCGTTCGACCGAGAAATCGTGTTCGAGCAGGGCGATCTTCTTGGGGGTCTCGTAGCGCGCCAACCCCTCGACCTCCTTGGCCACTTCCTTCTCGATCTTGGCCTTGATGGTCGGCATCTCGAGCAACTGTCCGCGGTGCGTCCAGATGATGTTCTTGCGGCCGGCCCACGCCTCGAGCTGATCCCAGTTCGGCACCACCAGCAGCACCGGGAACTTGCGCTTGTCGCCGATCATCACGGCCTGCGAGATGTACTTGTTAGTCTTGATCTTGTTCTCGATCGGCTGCGGCGCGATGTTCTTGCCGCCCGCGGTCACGATGATGTCCTTCTTGCGATCGGTGATGCGGAGGAAGCCGTCCTCGAGCACACCGATGTCGCCGGTGTGGAACCATCCCTCGCTGTCGATCGCCTCGGCGGTCGCCACGGGGTTGTTGTAGTAGCCGCGCATGACGTGCGGGCCCCGCGTGAGGATCTCACCGTCAGCGGCGATGCTGACCTCCACCCCGTCGATCGGCTTGCCGACCGTACCGATCCGGAAGGCGTCGGGGATGTTCACCGCGATCACCGGTGAGGTCTCGGTGAGCCCGTACCCTTCGAGGATCGTCAGCCCGGCCGCGTAGAAGAACTTGTTGATCTCGGGCGAGAGCGGTGCGCCGCCGGAGACGAAGAAGCGGAGCCGCCCGCCGGTGCGCACGAGGAGCTTGCTGAAGACCAGCTTCTGCGCCAGCGAGTACTTCATCGCGAGCAGGCCCACGGGCGTGTGGCCGGCCAACTTCTGGTCCGCCCATTCCTCCGCGACCGCGCGCGCCCAGAAGAAGATCCGCTTCTTCAGTCCCCCCCCGGCCAGCGCGTTCTCGAGGATGCGGGCGTACATCTTCTCGTAGAGTCGCGGCACGGACATCACGAACGTCGGCCGGACCTCCTGCAGGTTGAGCGGCACCGTGTCGATGCTCTCGGCGTACGCGATCGATGTGCCGGTGTGCCAGAAGAGGTAGTCGCCCATCCGCTCGAACACGTGCGAGAGCGGAAGGAAGGAGAGCGCCACATCCTGCCCGCTGAAGGGGATCTTGGTGGCACTCGTCGCGACGTTGGAATGCAGGTTGTCGTGGGTGAGCATCACCCCCTTCGGCAGCCCGGTCGTCCCGGACGTGTAGATCAGCGTCGCCAGGTCATCCGGCTTCACCGTCAGCGCCTCGGCCTTCCAGGCGGCGGCGCGGTCGTCGGAGTCCACCGACGCCCCCCGCGCCTCGAGCGCGCCAAGGGTGAGATCCACCCCGGTGTCGGCGCTCTGCTGGAAGGTGATCACATGCTTGAGCGCGGGGAGCTCGCCGCGGATCGCCGCGATCTTCCCCGCCTGCTCCGTGTTCGACACGAAGATCGCGCAGGCGCCGGAGTCCCGGAGGATGTGCGCGACCTGGTCGGCGGGGAGGGTGGGGTAGACCGGCACATCGGCCATCCCGACGGTGAGACAGGCCCAGTCCGCGAACGCCCACTCAGGGCGGTTCTCAGAGAGGATCGCGACCCGGTCTCCCCGCGCGAGCCCGAGCTCCCGGAGTCCGAGGGCGATCCGTCGGACGCGGACCAGCACCTCGGAGTGGCTGATGGCGTGGTACCGGCCGTCGCGCCGCACCTGATAGGCGTCCGGACGATCGAATTTGCTCAGGCCGGAGAAGAAGATCTCGGTGAGCGTGCCGGGCGCAGGACGTGCGCCGACGGCGAAATGCGACTGGGCGTCGGTCATCATATGCTGATTCTACAGCGTGGCGCGACGGGCGCCAGCACCCCGGGGCCCCCGCCGGCAGCCGGCGGGGTGCGACACTAGGGGAGCTTCGGCCGGGTGAGGATGACGAACCGGACCGGCGACCCGCGGACGTGCGCGCCCTTGTAGCGCGCGGTGGCCTCGACGATCACCGAGTCGTTCGCCGACACGAGCCCCGCGGGGCGGATCCGGAGCGTGCGGGCGGTCTCGCCGGACGCATCGGAGGTATCCACGATCGAGCCGAACGACTGCTCGCTGAGGAGCGATGCCACGGTCGTGTCGCTCTTGCCCAGCACCAGCCCGTGGTAGAGGGCGCGGTAGGAGACGAGCCACCCCTTGGGGAACTTCACCCCGCCGGAGCTGTCACCACTGACCAGCGTAACCCCGATACCGGTATACGAGTTAGTCGCCTGCACGTCGGGCAATACGTAGAACAGGGTGTCACGCGTCTTGCCGGTGGCGAACACGGTGTCCGGGCGGCGGGTGATCTCGATCTTCTGCTGCACGCTCTGCAGCCCGTTGATCGAGGCCAGGAAGCGGACCGTGCCGTTCCGCGCCTGCGCGGTGACGATCCCGCTGGGGCTGATCGTGAGCCCGGTGTCGAAGGTCACGAAGGCGAACTTCGCCCCCGAGATGATCGAGCCGAAGCTGTTGAAGGCCAGCGGATGCAGCGGTGCGACGACCCCGAGGGTGTCGCGCAGCGTGTCGCCGGCGACGATCGCCGGGAATGCGGTCGTGTCGAATTCCAGCGACACGGCACGCCCGGCATCGGTGGTCACCGAGGTGCACGACGCTCCCACGACGGCCGCCAGCACCAACCCCAGCGGCACGAGCGCCAGCCTCACGCGCCCTCTCATGGTCGGAACCGTTCGGCGAGCCGGGTGGCGAGGTTCACATACGCCTGCGACGCCGGATCCGCCGGACTCCGCACCACCGCCGGCACGCCGGCCGAGAAGGCATCGCTCACCGCCGCGCTCCGCGGGATGGTGAAGTCGAAGAGCAGCTTCGACGGGATGTGCTGCCGCACATGCGCCGCCGTACGCTCGCACGCGGCATTCCCCGCCTCGTACATCGTGAGGAGGATGCCGTCGAAGACCAGGGAAGGGTGCGTGGCGACCACACTCTGTATACCCCGGAGTATCTGCGGAGTTGTCTGCAGCACCAGCGGCTCGCACTGGAGGGGGACGAGCACCCGGTCGCTGCACTCGAGCACGCGGCGCGTGACCGCGCCGAGTCCCGGTGGGGTGTCCACCACCACGATGTCGCACCGCTCGCGGGCCACGGCCAGCATCTGCGGGAGCAGGTCGCCGGTGGCGATCTCGCTGGAATAATCCGAATGATCGGCGTCGTCGGCCACGCTCCCGACCAGCATCACGCGGAGCCAGGGGAGCGAGGTCGCCAGGATGACGTCACGCAGCGCGGCCTTGCCGCGGAGATAATCGGCGAAGCCGAGGGTCGAGTGTCCGCGCCGCAGCCCGGCGCCATAGCGCACCGAGCCTTGGGGGTCCACGTCGACGATGAGCGTCTTGAGGCCGCGCCGCGCGAAGGCGGCGCCGAGGTTCACTGCGGTGGTGGTCTTGCCGACTCCGCCCTTCTGACTGACGACTGCGAGGATCGCTCCCACCTTATCCCTCGTTCACGGGCATGGAGTTGTCGGTCGCGCCGGCGGCGTCCTGACGGAGCTGGTCGAGCGTGGCCTGCGCGTGCCGGATCCAGCGTTCGGCCTCGTCCCCCGAAGGGGGCTGGGCCAGGAAGGCGGCCAGATGCTTCTCGGCGCCCGCCGGGTCGTTTCGCAGCCACGGCTCGTCGAGCTGGATGACCT
>CAZAGK010000041.1:0-24771 GCA_964484775.1 uncultured Gemmatimonas sp.
CACGCCGCCCCGCCACGCCACCGCCCCTGCCGCGCCCGCGGCGGGGCGCGGCGGACGAGGCGGTGCCGGCGGCGCGGCGCAGGGCGCGGCCGGCGAAGCCAATCCGCAGCCGTACGGCCGCGTGGTCACCAGTGAAGCCAAGTCCCGTGACGGCCTCTTCAAGGTGCACCGCATCGGCGCGCGACTGCTCTTCGAGATCCCGCGCGAACAGCTCGGCAAGGACCAGCTGCTCGTGACCGAGATCGCCAAGACGGTGCTCGGCGTCGGCTACGGCGGTCAGGCGGTGAGCAACAAGGTCTACAAGTGGGAACGCCGCGAGAACCGCGTCTTCCTCCGCAACGTGTCGTACGACGCCATCGTCGACCCGAACACGAACGAGGCCCGCGCGGTCGCCGACGCGAACGTGAACCCGATCGTCGCGGTGTTCAACGTCGAGAGCTACGGCCGCGACAGCTCGATGGTGATCGACGTGTCGCGCCTCTTCACGCAGCCGCCGGCCGAGCTCGGCCCCGGCACGCGCATCCCCGGCACCATCGATGCGGCCCGCTCGTACGTCGAGAGCGCCACGCCGTTCGTCGACAACGTGAACGTCTACTCGACGCTCACCTTCGCGCAGGCCGGTGGCGGCGGTGGTCGTGGTGCGGCGGCCGGTCCCGGCGCCGCGGCGACCCCGACGAATCCGTCGAACACCATCGTCATGAGCTGGAGCTTCCATCGCCTGCCCGACAAGCCGATGATGCCCCGCTTCTGCGACGACCGCGTGGGCTACTTCCAGTCGCGCACGACCGACTACACCGACACGAACGACAAGGTGAACGCGAAGTGCTTCATCACGCGCTATCGCCTCGAGAAGAAGGATCCCAACGCCGCGCTCTCGGAGCCGGTGAAGCCGATCGTCTATTACATCGACCCGGCGACCCCGAAGAAGTGGATCCCGTGGTTCAAGAAGGGGATCGAGGACTGGCAGCCCGCCTTCGAGGCCGCCGGCTTCAAGAACGCGATCATCGCCAAGGAAGCCCCTGCCAACGATCCGGACTGGTCGCCCGAGGACGCGCGCTATTCCGTGGTCCGCTGGCTCCCCTCGACCACCGAGAACGCCTCCGGCCCGAACGTCCATGATCCCCGCTCCGGCGAGATCCTGAACGCGCACATCCAGTTCTATCAGAACGTGCAGAAGCTGCAGCTGTCCTGGTACTTCACCCAGGCGGCCGCCGTCGATCCGCGGGCGCGGACCTTCCCCTTCAGCGACGAGCTGATGGGACGGCTGCTCGAGTACGTGCTGGCCCACGAGGTCGGACACACGCTCGGCTTCCAGCACAACATGAAGGCCAGCGCCACGTACCCGACCGATTCGCTCCGCAGCGTGAGCTTCCTGAAGCAGTGGGGCCACACGCCCACCCTGATGGACTACTCGCGCTTCAACTACCTCGTGCAGCCGGAGGACAACATCCCGGTGGATCTGCTCACCCCGGTCATCGGCCCGTACGACAAGTGGGCGACGATGTGGGGCTACAAGCCGATCCCGGGCGCGGCCTCGCCGGAAGCCGAACGCGCCACGCTGAACACGTGGGCGCTGGAGCAGAACACCAAGCCGTATCTGCGCTTCTCGACCTCGGATCAGGGCGGCTCCGATCCGGGCGACGAGACGGAAGCCGTCGGCGACCAGGACGCGGTGAAGGCCACGGGCTGGGGGATCAAGAACATCAAGCGCGAGATGGCCTACCTCGTCGGCGCGACGGTGAAGCCGACCGAGGGCTTCGACGACCTGAACGAGCTCTACGGTCGCCTCATCGGCCAGTGGCGCACCGAGCTGACGCACGTGACGAACATCGTCGGCGGCGCCGAGTCGCAGGAGAAGTACGGCAGTCAGCCGGGGGTGCGCTTCACCCCGGTCGGCAAGGCGCGCCAGCAGGCGGCGGTGAAGTTCCTCACCGAGAACGCCTTCACCACGCCGACGTTCTTCCTCGACATGGACATCATCCGCAAGATCGAGCCCACGGGCTCGGTGCAGCGGATCGTCTCGGCGCAGAACGGGATCCTGACCTCGCTGCTCCAGCCGGCGCGTCTGATCCGCCTGGCCGAACACGAGGGGATGGGGAACGGCCTGTATTCGATGCCGGAGCTGTTCGACGACATCCGGCACGGGCTGTTCAGCGAGTTGGCGTCGGGTGCGAAGATCGACCTGTATCGCCGGGCGCTGCAGCGCGCCTATGTCGAGAATCTGAACCTCAAGCTGAACCCGCCGCCGGCGCCTGCGGCCGCCGCGGGCGGACGTGGCGGGGCCGGTGGCGGACGTGGTGGTCCTCCGCAGCTCGATCCGAAGCTGAGCGATCTGAATGGTGTCGTCCGGGCGGAACTCCGGGCGCTCGACGCCGAGCTGAAGGCGGCCGCCGGGAAGTCCTCGGACCGCAACACGAAGGCCCACATCGCCGATCTGCGCCACCGGATCGCCGATGCGATCAAGGGGAAGGCGGGCGCAGGGGGCGACGAGGGGTGACCCTCGGCTGACCCTGCACCGCAGTACGGGCCGGGCCTGTCGCGAAAGCGGTAGGCCCGGTCCTCCTTTCTGCCCGATTCCTCAGTGAAGAGAGAGTAACCGGTATCCTTGATACCTCAAAGAAAAACGCTATTGTTAGAGGTTCTACCTCAAAGGAAGTACTTCCGGCGAGGGACTCTCCCCCGAGATCGACCGGACCCCGCCGTTGACCGTCGCCGACATCCACACGTTCGTCCGCCGTCCGTTCGCGCCGTGGCGCGACCGGATCGCGTTCGCGTGGGGGCGTTGGGGAAGTGTCTCGGTCATCACGATCTGGGTGCTGCTGGTGGTCATCGCCACGGTGCAGCGTGGCGTGCTCTCTCAGGATCACACGACCTGGCCGATCTTCCGGCAGTCGTATCCGCATCTCCTCGCCGGCTCGGACCTGTATCTCTACTATCCGAGCGAACAGGGGACCGGCGCCGCCGATCTGTTCAAGTACAGCCCGACCTGGGCGTTCCTCTACGGCGCCTTCTGGCCGCTCCCCTTCGCGCTCGGCCTGTTGCTGTGGAACGCGCTCAATGCGGCGGTGCTCTTCGCCGCCGTCCGCGCTCTCCTGCCCAAGCCGCAGGCGATGCTCGCCCTGCTGATCATGTCGCCGTGGCTCCTGCATGCCGTGCAGAGCTCGTCGAGCAACGCGCTCGTGGCGGGGCTGATCGTGATGGCCTTCCTCTCGATGGAACGCCGCAACCTCTGGGGGGCGGCCTTCACCATCGCGGCGGGCACCCTCATCAAGATCTTCCCGCTGGCGGCGGTGAGCTTCGCGATCTTCCGCCCGGGCAAGGTGCGCTTCGCGCTGGCTCTGGGCATCGTCTTCGCGCTGTTGATCGCGCTCCCGCTCACCGTCGTCTCGCCGGAGTCGCTGGCGTTCCAGTACGGCGCGTGGAAGCGGATGGTGACGCTCGACGAGAACGACTTGGTGTTCGGACGCTCGGTGCTCGGGCTCATGCGCAACGTCTCCGGGGTGCAGCTGCCGAACTGGCCTGGACAGTTGCTCGGGAGCGCGCTGCTCCTCGTCCCGCCCCTGCTCCGCAACGATCGGTGGAATGACGCGGCCTTCCGGCTGCGCTTCCTGTCGTCGCTGCTGGTGTTCGCCGTGATCTTCAATCACCAGGCGGAGCACCAGTCGTACATCATCGCGGCGACCGGCGTGGCCTTCTGGTTCGTCACCTCCGAGCGCAAGGAGTTCTGGCGCGTGGCGGTGCTGCTCGGGTGCCTCATCGGCTACGAGGCCGTGCCGTACTCGATCGCGTGGGTGGCGATGATGGTCGAGCTGCTCGTCGCGTCGCCGCGGCCCGGACGCGCGCGTCGGCAGATGACGCCGCGTGACCAGCCCGCGGTGGGCGAGCGCGAGGCGGAGCCGCTCGCGGCCTGACACCCGCGCTGGCGGCGCCTATCTTCCGGGGGTCACCTCCCCCGTGAGCGAATCGCCGTGAACGAACGCCGTCCGCAGCAGACCGACAGCCGTCGCACCTTCCTCGCCAAGTCGCTCTCCATCGGGGCCGCGCTCGCCGTGCACCCGACGCTGGGCGCTGCGCAGCCGTTCGTTGATGACTCGCTCGCGGGTCGGCGCGAGCCCGTACACCCTCCGATTACTCCGCAGGACTCACCCTTCGGCAAGTCGGTCGCCGATCTGCAGGCCATGATGACGCGAGGCGCCATCACCTCGCGCGCGCTCACCGAGTTCTACCTGGCACGCATCGACTCGCTCGACAAGAAGGGACCGACGGTGAACAGCGTCATCGAGCGGAACCCGGAGGCGCTCGCGATCGCCGAGGCGATGGACGCCGAACGTGCGGCCGGCAAGCCACGCGGCCCGCTGCACGGGATCCCGGTGCTCATCAAGGACAACATCGACAGCGCCGACCGGATGCGCACGAGCGCCGGCTCCCTCGCGCTCGCCGATTCGACGTCACCCATGGACGCCTACATCGTGCAGCGACTCCGCGCCTCGGGCGCGGTGCTGCTCGGCAAGACGAACCTGAGCGAGTGGGCGAACTTCCGCTCGACGCGGAGCACGAGCGGGTGGAGCGGACGTGGCGGACAGACGCGCAACCCGTACGTGCTGGATCGCAATCCCTGCGGCTCGAGCTCGGGCACCGGCGCCGCCATCGCGTCGGACTTCGCGGCGGTGGGGATTGGGACGGAGACCGATGGCTCGATCATCTGCCCGTCGTCGATGTGCGGGCTTGTCGGACTCAAGCCCACCGTCGGACTCTGGAGCCGCTCGGGGATCATCCCGATCTCGGCATCGCAGGACACCGCCGGCCCCATGGGACGATCGGTCGCCGATGTCGCGGTGCTCCTCGGCCTGCTGACCGGGATCGACCCACGCGACAAGGCGACGAACGCGAGCAAGGGGAAGAGTCACGAGGACTACACCAAGTTCCTCGACGCCGATGGACTCTCAGGCGCGCGGATCGGCGTGGCGCGCAATCTCGCCGGCTTCAACCACACCGTCGATGCCACCTTCGACGCCGCCATCGAGGCGATGGCCAAGGCGGGAGCGGTGATCGTCGACAAGGCGAACCTCACGACCGCCGGCAAGTTCGACGAAGCCGAGTCGCTCGTGCTCGACTACGAGTTCAAGGCCGGCGTCAACGCGTATCTCAAGTCGCTCGGTGCGTCGGCCCCCCTGAAGTCGCTCACCGAGCTGATCGCGTGGAACGAGAAGAACGCGGTGCGCGAGATGCCCTGGTTCGGTCAGGAGATCTTCCTGCGTGCCAACAAGCGTGGACCGCTCACCGACCCCGCGTATCTCGCCGCGCGCGCCACGTCGCTTCGGCTCGCGCGCGAGGAAGGGATCGACGCCGTGATGGCGCGGCACCGTCTGGACGCGATCATCTGTCCGTCGAACCAACCGGCGTGGACCACCGACCTGCTGAACGGCGATCACTTCACCGGAGGCAACACCTCGTTCGCTGCGGTCGCCGGCTATCCGAGCATCACCGTGCCGATGGGCTTCGACCACGAGCTGCCGCTCGGGCTCTCGTTCATCGGCAAGGCGTGGGCCGAGCCGACGTTGCTGAAGATCGCCTTCGCGTTCGAACAGCGCACCCGCGCGCGGCGCGCGCCGCAGTTCCTCCCGACACTGGGCTGACGCGCCACCGGCCGAGCGGCCGGTGCGCTCAGGCGAGCGCGCGGAGCCGCTCGGCCAGCTCGGGGAAGCCGCGCTCGGCAGCAAGGTCGGCGGGGAGCCGACCGTCGGTCATCGTCGCCTTCGGATCCGCGCCCGCTGCGAGGAGCGCGTCGACCAGAATGTCGCTCCCGCGCGAGGCAGCGATATGGAGCGGCGTGATCCCCGTCGCTCCGAGGGCGTTCACCTCGGCGCCGGACGCGATGAGCAGTTCCACGAAGGCCGGATCCCCTGCCCCGGCGAGCGCAGCATGGAGCGGACGATTGGCCTCGGCGCCCTTCGAGACGGCGTCGATCGCGGCCCCGCGTTCGAGCAGGAGTCGTGCGATCTCGACGCGCCCGAAGAAGCCCGCGAGATGGAGCGCGGTCCAGCCATCACCGCTGGTGCCGTGCAGCGCATCGGGGGTGCGTGCGAGCGCTTCGCGAGCGCTGTCCAGATCGCCGAGGGCGCTCGCCTCGTAGAGATCGCAGCTGGCGTAGGCTCGCAGGTGCGTGATGCAGTCCGACGCACTCACGTAGGCCGCCATGAGCAAGGGCGAGGGGCCGGTCGCGGGGCGGGATTCGGCGAGCTCCGGTGCGGCCGCGAGCAGAGCGGCGGTCGCGGCCGCGTCGCGCTGGCGGATGGCGGAGAGCAATTCGTCGATCGTGACCATCAGAGCCTCCTGAGACGGGGAACCGGTCGTCGGGTCTCTCGCCGGACCGCCTTGAAGGGTGCATCTTCTACCGTCGTCTCCGCAATGCCACTCGGGTTCCCTCTCGCCCCTTCGCGTATGCGTTCGCTCGTCCGTTCGTCCGTCCGACCGCTCGGTCGCACGATCCTCGCCGCCTCGATGCTACTGACCCCGGTCCTGACATCGGCGCAGGGCGCCGCGCCGCCGCCGGGGTTCGACGCGTACGTGCAGAAGGTGCTGGAGACCTTCCAGGTACCCGGCGTGGCCGTCGCGATCGTGAAGGACGGTCAGGTGGTGCTCGCCAAGGGGTATGGCGTGCGGACGCTGGGGAAGCCGGAGCGCGTCGACTCCCTGACGCGGTTCGGGATCGCGTCCAACACCAAGGCCTTCACTGCCACCGCACTCGCCATCCTGGTGGAGCGCGGCAAGATCAAGTGGGACGAGCCCGTCCGCACGTATCTCCCCGACTTCGCGATGTACGATCCGTTCGTCACACGCGAGATCACGGTGCGCGACCTGCTGGTGCACCGCAGCGGGCTCGGTCTCGGTGCCGGCGACCTGCTCTGGTGGCCGGCGTCCACGTACACGCGTGCGGAGATCGCGCGGCGGCTCCGCTACATCAAACCGGCGACTTCCTTCCGCAGCGCGTACGCGTACGACAACGTCCTCTACCTGGTCGCCGGGCAGCTCATCGAGAAGATCAGCGGCAAGTCGTGGGAAGCGTTCATCACCGATGAGCTCCTCACGCCGCTCGGGATGTCGCACAGCACCGTGCGACACGCGGATGCCGCCGCGGGGGGCAATGTGGCGACGACCCACGCCGAGGTGGACGGCGTCGTGCGGATCGTGCCGCCCATGACGAGCGACAACACCAACCCGGCCGGCGGGATCAATGCCGGAGCGGCCGACATCGCCCGCTGGATGATCACGCAGCTCGACTCTGGGCGCACCCCGGACGGCAAACGGCTCTGGTCGCCGCGCTCCGCGCGGGAACTCTGGACCGGCGTCACCCCGATGCCCATCGGGACACCGGCCGCCGCGCTCGCTCCCTTCCGCGCCAACTTCAACCTCTACGGACTCGGCTTCGGCGTGCGGGACTTCCGCGGGGTCAAGATGCTCTCGCACACCGGAGGACTTCCGGGCTATCTCTCCGAGATCCTGATGCTCCCCGACCAGCGGGTGGGGGTGGCGGTGTTCACCAATCAGGAATCGTCGGCCGCATTCCGATCGATCACCCTCGCGGTGCTCGACCACTATCTGAACGTCGCGCCGTCGTGGGACTGGCTCGGTGGATACAAGAAGCTCGACGACCAGCAGCGCGCGTCGCTCGCCTCCGCGACCACCAAGGAGACCGCACGCGACACCACCGTGCGTCCGACCTTGCCGCTCGGCCGATATGCCACCACGTACACCGATGCGTGGTACGGCGACGTGACCGTCGCCCTGCAGGATGGTCGGCTGACGATGCGTTTCTCCCACACGCCCGAGCTCACCGGCACGCTCGAGCACCAGAAGGGGGACGCCTTCATCGTGCGCTGGCGCGACCGCTCGCTCCGCGCGGACGCATTCGTGAACTTCGTGGTGAAGTCCGGCGCGGTGACGCGTGTGAGCATGACCCCGACGCCGGGCGTGGACTTCAGCTTCGACTTTCAGGACTTGGATCTGCGCCCCAAGCGCAGTGCGCAGCCATAGTCCCTACCCCAACGGCGACGGAGCCGCCCCGTGAACATCCTGCTCGTGCATGGCATCGGACACTGCGAAGCGGACGATGACTACTACGCCTCCTGGCGTCATGCGATCACCACCGCGCTCCGACAGGGGGGCGCGACCTCGACCCCGGCGTTCACGGAGTTCGCGTACGACGATCTGTTCGCGAACGGCTACGCCGGCCCGGAGGTCTACGCGCAGGCGCTGCTCGAGCTGGCGGGGAGCGTCGCCTGGAACGGGATCGCCGACACCATCGGCGGGATGACCGACCAGACCCGGGCGCTCGAGTCGCCGGCGGAATGGGTGCGATGGCGTCTCGGGATGGTCGCGCAGTTCGTCGTGGAGACGCCGCTGCGCCGCGCGCTCCGGAACCGCATGCATCGCGCGGTCACGCGGAACCCACCCGACATCATCGTCGCGCACAGCCTCGGCTCGCTGCTCGCCTTCGACTACCTGCACAACGACACGCGCGCCGCGCTGGGCACGTGCACGCTCGTGACCTTCGGCTCGCAGATCGGGAACCTCTTCGTGCGGAACCGACTCTGGCCCGGCCGGTTCACCCTGCCGCCGGTGAAGCGCTGGTTCCATCTGTTCAACGAGCAGGACCGGGTGTTCACGGCCGGGATCCCGATCGTCGGTGCGCCGGAGTTCCAGCAGATCGAGACCGCGAGCGGCGCCGGACACTCGCCGACGCGGACCGCCGATGGCCCGGGCTATCTCGACCATCACGCGACCGCCGATGCGGTCTGGTCGGTGCTGGCGACGCCCGGTGCCACGCGCGAGTTCACGCGCAGCGTGGCCGTCCGACGCACGGCGATGCGGACGCCTCGCCGCCGTGCGCTGCTGATCGGCATCAACGACTATCCCGATCCCGCACACCGACTCGCGGGATGCGTGAACGACGCCTTCCTCGCGTCGAGCCTGCTGCAGGAGCGCGGGTTCGACGCCAACGACATCCGCGTGCTCCTCGATGCGCGCGCGACCGCGTCGGCGATCCGTGACCGGATCGAGTGGCTCTTTGACGGGGCGGACGATGGGTCCGAGCGCGTGCTGTTCTACAGCGGCCACGGAGCGCAGCTTCCCGGCTATTCCGCCGGCGAGCAGGTCGACCGCGTGGACGAGTGCCTCGTCCCGTGGGACTTCGACTGGACGCTCGAGCGTGCGATCAGCGACAAGGACTTCTTCCGGCGCTACAGCGAACTCCCCTTCAGCACGCATTTCGCGGCGATCCTCGATTGTTGTCACGCCGGCGGGATGACGCGCGACGGCGGTCCCCGGATCCGGGGCCTCGCTCCGCCGGATGACATCCGGCATCGGCTGATGCGTTGGGACAGCGCCCGGCAGTCGTGGGCGGCCCGCGCACTCCCGCCGATCAGTGTGCGGTATCGACACGAGATCGGCGGCCGGATGGCCGGTGACAATGGCGCCACCTACCGCCTCGGGCGCGGGATGGCACTGCGCGGACCGCTCAGCCAGGCCGCCGAACGCAAGCTGATCGCCCGCAAGCGCGGACTCTATCTCCCCGTACTCTTCGAGGCGTGCGGCGAGCAGCAGCTGGCTCACGAATACCGGCACGGCTCGGAGTCCTACGGTGCCTTCACCTGGACCGTCGCCGCGGCCCTCCGCCGGAACCCGCGTGCCTCGTGGAAGCGCCTGCACACCATCGTGTCGGCCGATCTCGCGGCACTGGGATACACGCAGCGCCCGGAGCTGGTCGGGCCGTGGGACCCGCTGCAACGGCGCGCCCTGGGGTGACGTGCGCTGACACCGTCCGGGTAGTCTCTGCGTACGGAGGGCAGTGACCCTTCCCCTCTCCCCCGGACGATGCGCCTCCTCGCCGCTCTGCTCATCACCTCGCTCGCGTGTGGGAAAGGGAGCCCGACCTCGGTCGCGCTCAGCGCCGGGCGCCGCGTGCTCTTCGTCGGGAACTCGCTCACCTACCAGAACGACATGCCGGCGATGGTCGAGCGCCTCGTACTCGTCGGCGGCGATACCATCCAGTCGGTCGTCGTCGCCTTCCCGAACTTCGCGCTCATCGACCACACGGCGGAGGGCTCCGCCCCCGCGCTGCTCCGACGGGGCGGCTGGGAGTATGTGATCCTCCAGCAGGGCCCGTCGACGGTCGGTGTGAATCGCGACACGCTCGTGCTGGCGACGCAACTGCTCGCGCCGTCGATCCGCACGGCGGGCGCCAAACCGGCACTCCTCATGGTGTGGCCCGAGTCGTCCCGGACCAGCGCGTTCCCGCTGGTCCACGATTCCTACAAGGCGGCCGCGGACGCCGTGGGCGGCGTGTTCATCCCTGCGGGCGATGCCTGGCAGGCGGCCTGGACGGCGGATCCGTCGCTCGCGCTGTACGGTGCCGACGGTTACCACCCGACTGTGACCGCGAGCTACCTGGTCGCCCTCACCGTCTACGAGAAGATCACCGGGAAGGACGCGCGTCTGCTCCCCACGAACGCCCTCGACCCGACCGCGCCGATCCCGGCGACGGTGGTCCGCGCCCTGCAGAACGCCGCCCATGCGGCGAACCTCGCGAACCCCGGGCGCTAGGGCCCTGAGGGCGCGCGAACCCGGCCGGGATCGCGCCACCCCGCCTTGCCGTACGAAGCCGCTTCCTGAATCTTGTAGGAGTCCGTCGCCACCGCGCACGAACGCCGAGCCGCCATCGCTCCCACCGGGCCGGCCCAACCAGGAGTGTCCATGCGAAGCACCAGACGTCCCCGAACGGGCGGCGCCGCTGTCGCCGCGTTGTTCCTCGCTACCGTCGTGGGTCTCGCGACCCCGACCGCGCTCGGCTCGCGGGGAGCCGACCTCAAGTTCAGCGACACGCGACTCAAGAACGGGTTGCGCGTCATCATCGCCGAAGATCACGCCGCTCCGGTCTATTCGATCGCGATCAGCTACAACGTGGGCTCGCGCGACGAGCGGCGCGGACGCACCGGCTTCGCGCATCTCTTCGAACACATGATGTTCAAGGGATCGGAGAACGTCGGACCGGGCGAGCACTTCACGCTCGTGTTCAACAACGGCGGCAACATGAACGGGACGACCAACAAGGATCGGACCCTGTACTACGAGACGCTCCCGGCCAATCAGCTCGACCTCGGGCTGTACCTCGAGGCGGACCGCATGCGGTCACTGGCGATCACCAAGGACAACCTCGACAACCAGCGCAATGCGGTCCAGGAGGAGCGTCGCCTCGGCGTGGACAACCAGGCGTACGGCAAGACCTTCGAGGTGGTCGACTCGCTGGCCTACACCAACTTCGCCTACCAGCACTCGGTGATCGGCTCGATGGCCGACCTGAGCGCGGCGAGCGTCGAGGATGTCGCTGCCTTCTTCAAGACCTACTACGCGCCCAACAACGCCGTGCTCGCCATCGTCGGCGACGTGAAGACCACCGAGTGCCTCGAGAAGGTGCGCAAGCTGTTCGAGTCGATCCCGCGCCAGCCGGCGCCTCCCGACGTGAACATGGATGAGCCGGCGCCGAGCGGCGAGAAGCGTCTCGCGCTCGAGGACGCGCTGGCGCGTGCGACGCGCATCGACATGAACTACCTCGTGCCACCCTCGAGCTCGGCCGACGACGCGGCGCTCCAGGTGCTCGCCACCGTCTTGAGCGGCGGCCGCAGCGGTCGCTTCTACGAACAGGTGGTCCGACAGCAGCAGCTCGCCACGAACGTCGGCGCGGGCAAGGGCGAGAGCCGCGGCCCCGGGCTGTTCGGGATCTCCATCACCCTCGCCCCGGGCAAGCAGGCCGCCGATGCCGAGAAGGCCGTGCTGGCTGAGATCGAGAAGATCCAGCAGACGCCTCCCGCCGAGTGGGAGATCGAGAAGGCCCGCGCCAACGCGCAGCGGTCGCTGGTCTCCCAGCAGCAGAGCTCGCTCTCGCGTGCCGTGCTCCTCTCGCAGTACGCCCTGTTCTACAACGACCCCAACCGCATCAACACGCGGGCCGCGATGATCAAGGCCGTGACCCCGGCCGACGTGCAGCGCGTGGCGGCCAAGTACCTCACCGCGAACAATCGCAGCGTGGTGGTGACGACTCCCAAGCCGGCCGCTGCGGGCCGTGGAGGCAACTGAGATGACGACCATCCATCGGTTCGCTCGCGCCGCGGTGTCCGCGGGTCTGGCGGCCATGTCGCTGAGCGCCGTCGCCTTGGCGCAGGGTGCTCCCGCCAAGCCGCAGGCCGTGATCCTGAAGGGGAAGGCTCCCGTCAGCAACAAGGTGCTCGACGTCCGTCTGCCGAAGCCGAAGCAGGGAGAGCTCCCCAACGGCCTGCACCTGATGGTGCTCGAGGATCATCGGGCCGCGCAGGTGAGTTTCACGATCTACATCCCCGGCGCGGGGGGCTTCTTCGATCCCGCCGGCGCCACCGGCCTCGCGGGCGTCACCGCGTCCATGATGCGCGAAGGGACCCCGACCCGCACCACCACGCAGATCGCCGAGCAGTTGGAGACCACCGCGTCGAACCTCAACGTCGGCGCCGGTATGTCGTCGCTCGAAGCGACCGTCAGCGGCTCGGCGCTCACGGAGCACTTCGGCAAGGTCATGGATCTGGCCGCCGATGTGCTGCTCCATCCGTCGTTCCCGGAGAGCGAGCTCACCAAGTACAAGACGCGCACCGCCGCGCAGCTCGCGCAGCAGCGTTCGAACCCGGGGTTCCTCGGGCAGGAGCTGTTCAGCAAGGTGATGAACGGCGACCATCCGGCGAGCCGCATCTCGATGACGCCGGACGATGTCAAGAAGATCACGCGTGAGGCGATGGTCACCTTCCATCAGACCCATTACGTGCCCGATCACGCGGTGATCGCGATCGCCGGCGACATCAGCTACGAGCAGGCGCGCACACTGGTCACCGCCAAACTCGGCGAGTGGAAGAAGAGCGGCTCGCCCCGCCCCGTGGCGCGCGACCCGGGCGCGACCGGACCGGCCAAGGTGTGGCTGGTGGATCGCCCGAACTCGGTGCAGTCCAACTTCTACGTCGGTGCGCCCGCGATCGATCGCCTGAGCCCCGACTACGATGTCCTTACCGTCATGAACGAGGTGATCGGCGGTGGTCCGACCGGACGGCTCTTCACCCACCTCCGCGAGGAGAAGGGCTACACCTACGGCGCCTACAGCGGACTCAACGTCGGACGCTTCCGCGGCACGTGGACGGCCAGCACCGATGTCCGCAGTGACGTCACCGAACCCGCGCTGACCGATCTCATGGACGAGATCCGCCAGATGCGCGAGATCACGGTGCCGGCCAAGGAACTCGGCGACAAGAAGCGCTCGATGATCGCCAGTTTCGCGCTCTCGCTCGAGTCGCCGCAGCAGGTGCTCAACTACTACGTGACCCAGTGGCTCTACAAGCTCCCCGCCGACTACTGGGACAAGTATCCCGCGCGCATCATGGCGGTCTCCGCCGATCAGGTGCAGAACGCCGCAAAGAAATACCTCGACCCGTCCAAGCTGCAGATCCTCGCGGTCGGCGACGGGAAGAAGATCGAAGCGATCCTCAAGAAGTTCGGCCCGCTCGAGGTCTACGACACCGAGGGGAACAAGCGGATGGGGATCGTACCGTAACCCCCATCGCTCCGCGTCCGTGCACGAGCCCGCAGCCGACATCGGCTGCGGGCTCGTTCGCAATTGCCCTTGCCGTTCGGTTCCGGTATCGTTGGGCATGAACGATGTGGAATCGCTGGCGCTCGTCGCCGAACAGCTCGCGGCGCAGACCGTCCTTCGTGGGCGCGCGCTCGACGACGCGGTCGCGTTCGCGCACGATCGCTCCCGGTGGCGCGCGCTCGTCCCCCTCGGCACGATCGAGGGCGCGGCGCTGCCCCCGGCCGCTGCCCAGCGCTCCGAGGCGGAGATCGAACGCGCCGTCGATTCCTTCCACCGCGAGGGGTGGTTCGCGCTGCCCTCACTCCTCGACGCCGCCGAGATGGATCGACGTCGCCGGATCGTGGAGACCCTGGTCGCGAACGGATGGCCGCCCGTCTTCGGGTTCGTCTTCGATGAGTTCTGGAATCTCCTGCGCGCGCCCGAGGTGCGTGGGGTGATCGAGCGGCTCCTCGGCCCCGGCTATCGGCAGAACGGGTCGATCTGGGCCCATCGGGTCGCCGCTCGGACGGGAGCGTCCGGCTGGGCACCGCACGTCGACGACCCGAAGGCCGCCCCCGGCAAGATGGTGGCGATCTGGGTGCCCACCTCCGCCGCCACCCTCGAGAGCGGCTGCATGTCGATCATCCCGCGCGGCGTGCTGGGTGAGACCTACGACCGGGCGATCCGCGAACGAGGCGCACTGCCGTTCGACGACTGGCTGGAAGCGTTGCGCGCCGCGCGCCCCCTTCCCGCTCCACCAGGTTCCGTGATGGGCTGGGACGGCGGCGTGTTGCACTGGGGAGGCGCCTGGCGCGGAGGCGACGCCCCTCGTCTCAGCATCGCGCTGGAGTTCGAGGCCGCCGACCTGCCACGCAAGCGCGGCGACATCTCGGTGGATCCCCACGCGCCACTCATCCCGTTCGAGGAGCGCCTGCGTTGCATCGGCACCGCGCTCACCGCCTACAGTCGGTTCGAGCCGCACGTGCAGCGCTTCGCCACGCTCGGCGAACGCCTCAACTCATAGCCCGAGCCGTCCGAGCGCCTCCGCCACGTCGCTCTTCGTGAAGGGCTTCACGAGCAGATGCTCCACCGCGCCCGTCTCCGGCTGCGAGAGTCCGCTGTCCTCGAGCAAGCCCGAGCAGTAGATGATCGGCAGGTTCGGCCGAAGCGCCCGCAGCGCGGCGGCGAACTCCAGACCGTCCATCTCCGGCATCGCGAGATCGGTGATCACCACGTCGACCCGCGACGGGTCGGCGCGCATCCAGTCGAGAGCATCGCGCGCCCGGCTGAACACCGTCGGCGAGTAGCCCAGTCGGCGCAACGTCCGTTCGGCGGAGCGCCCCACGATCTCCTCGTCGTCGACCACGAGCACGCGGGACCGCAGCTCCGTTCCCGTGGAGGGCGCCTGCTCGGTCGCCGGGGTCGTCCCCGCGGGCTCCTCGGACACGGCGATCAACGGGAGGTAGATGTGCATGCTCGTCCCCACCCCGACCTTGCTGGTGACGGCGACACCGCCCTGATGATGCTTCACGATGGCGTAGACCATCGCGAGGCCCAACCCCGTCCCCTGCCCCTTCGCGCGGGTGGTGAAGAACGGCTCGAAGATGCGACGACGGGTCTCCTCGCTCATCCCGGCACCGGTATCGCCGACCGTGATGCGCAGGTAGGGCCCCGCCGGGAGCGGCTCGACGGTGTCGGTATCGCCGCTCCCGACGACCACCGATTGCGCGCGGAGCACGAGACGCCCCGGGCCCGCCCCCATGGCATGCACGGCGTTCGTGCAGAGGTTCATCACCACCTGGTGGATCTGCGTCGGATCGGCGAGCACCGTCGCGGTCATGTCGTCACACGACGCCTCGGCGACGATCCCTTCCGGCAATGTCGCACGGATCAGGTGCCATGCCTCGTCGAGCACCGGCCAGAGGACGGTCGGCGTGCGCGCCGGCGCCCGACGATGGCTGAAATCGAGCATCTGTGCCACGAGCGAGCGCGCGCGACGGGCCGCTTTGTACGCATCGTCGAGCGAGGCCCTCGCGGGGTGCTCGTCCGGCAGGTCGTCGCGCGCCAGCTCCACGTTGCTCAGGATCCCCGCGAGCACGTTGTTGAAGTCGTGTGCGATCCCGCCCGCGAGCGTACCGACCGCCTCCATCTTGCGGGCGTGCTGCAGCTGTGACTCCAACTCCTCACGTGCCTGACGCTCGGCCCGCTCCGCCGTGATGTCGGTGACGAATCCGTGCCAGAGCGTGCTCCCGTCCTCGAGTCGCTCGGGCTGTGCGATCCCGCGTCGCCACTGGACGCCCTGCTCGGGAAGGATCGTGCGGAATTCATGCTGCCAGCGCGTCAACTCGGCCGCCGACCGCCGCATCGACTCGATCAACGCATCGCGGTCCTCGGGATGGATCACGCGATACACGGCGGAGCCATCCTCCCGAACCTCCTCGGGAGAGATCCCGTAGATCTGCTTCAGCGCCGCGCTCGCGTAGGGGAAGTTGAAACGCCCGTCGGGGAAGCGGTGATGCTGATAGATCACGCCCGGCACCTGCGCCGCGAGCCGCGTCAACAACTCGCGACCGTCGCGCAGCGCGGATACGACATTCGCGCGCAGTTCGAGTTGGTCGGTCGCCTCTTCGCCGAGCTGGTTGAGCCAGCGGAGATCGTCGTCGTTCCATGCCTTCGGGGCCGGTCCGAGCGCCGCCACCGACCCGATCACCGTGCCGTCGCGGGTGCGCAACGGGACCCCGAGATACGAAACGATCCCGGCGCTCGCGAGCGATGCCATGGATTCGCAACGCAGATCGTCGCGGATGTCACTGACCATCAACGGGGCGCCGGTCTCGACCACGAGCCGACAGGGCGCGAGGTCGAGCGGGAGTCCGTGCTGCGTTCCGGGCGCCGGGTCGCCGAGTCCCGACTGACTCACGATGGTGTGGCGACGGTCGGTCACGAGCGCGACCACTGCCACAGGCGCGTCCACGAGCTTCGTCGCCATCCGTACCAGCCGATCGAACGACTCCTCGGCCGGCGCGTCCAGCAGCCCGGTCGCGGCGACGGCCGCGAGTCGGTCGGGATCAGCGAGGATCGGATGGCGCGTGTACGGCATCGTCAGTTCCTCACCGGCCAGGCCCGCAGCATCACGACGCCGTGCGGTGGCACGTTCACGCCGTAGCCGCCGCCGGTGACCGTCGTGTCCTTGTGCGCCCAAAGATCACGGACGCGGGTGGTGGTCCCGGCGATCCCCATCCGCGCCCAGTTCGCCGAGATCCGTGCGGCGACGTTCGCGCGGTTCAGCAGGACGATGGCGCGCGACCCATCCTTCATCGGCCGAGCCCAGACCTGCAGCTCGCTCCGGCTGTTGCTGATCATCCGGGCCTGCACCCCGAGCGAATCCTGGTCCACCGCGATCACTTCGCGATTCAACAGGACTTCCTTCGCTATGCGCGCGTCGCGGGAGGAATCGTTGAGCATCCGGACATCGTTCCCCGCGATCAGCGGCGCGGCCGCGATCGCCCACAGGCTCATGTGCGCGCGGGATTCGTCGCGCGAGAGTCCGCCATTCCCGACCTCGAGCATGTCGGGGTCGTTCCACGCCCCGGGACGCGCCACATGCGCGTACTGCGACGACAGATCGAAGTTCGCGATCATGCTGTCCCAGTTGTCGCTGATGTCCCCGGTGGTGCGCCAGAGATTCCCCGCGGCGGGCGCCCAGTCCCACGGACGGTTCTGTCCCCATTCGCAGATGCTGAACACGATGGGGCGCCCGCTCCTGGCGAGCGCATCGCGGAACTTCTCGTACTGCGTCGGCGCGTCGAGCCCCTCCGAGTTGCACCAGTCGATCTTGACGTAGTCCACGCCCCACTGGGCGTAGGTCCGTGCGTCGATCTCCTCGAAGCCATAGCTCCCGGGGCGACCTTCGCAGGTCTTGCGACCGGCGTCGGTGTAGATGCCGAACTTCAACCCCTTGCTGTGGACATAGTCGGCGAGCGGCTTGATCCCGCCGGGAAAGCGCACCGAGTCGGCGACGATCACGCCGTTGGCACCTCTCGCCACCTGCCAGCAGTCGTCGATCACCACGTACTGATAGCCGGCGTCGCGCATCCCGTTCACGGCCATCGAGTCGGCCACACCGCGGATCAGGGCGGCGCTCACGTTGCAGCCGAAGTGATTCCAGCTGTTCCACCCCATCGGCGGGGTGAGGGCGAGTCCGTTGGGGAGTGGGGCCGGCCGGAACGCGCTCAGTCCGGCGGCCACGAACACGACAACGGCGACAACGGGGAGCAGGGTGCGGATCGGGCGGCGGCTCATCGGGTCCCCATACGGTGGTAGGACATGCGGACGTTCGCGAATCCACTCCGACTTCGCCAGCATCACCGGATCGGCGGTTACTCGGGTGACCTGACCGCAGCTTCCGCCTCGGAACGGAGGCGCTACCCCTGGCCCGGCACCATCGGCGCAGGCAGCGCGTACAGCAGCACCGCCACGAAGTGACAGACGCTCCCGCCGAGCACGCAGAGGTGCCACGCGGCGTGGGCGAACTTCTGTCGCTCCCACACGTAGAAGGCGACGCCGCCGGTGTAGCAGAGACCACCGGCGAGCAGCCACATCAGCCCGCTCATCGGGATCGTCGCCAGCATCGGCTTGAGCGCCACGACGATCATCCACCCCATCGCGACATACAGGATGGTCGAGACGCGCGGATACTTGAAGCCGAGGGTCGTCTTGAAGAACACGCCGAGCACGGCGAGCGTCCACACCACGCCGAAGAGGGCCCAGCCCCACGCACCGCGCAGCACGCCGAGGGTGAACGGCGTGTACGTCCCGGCAATCAGCAGATAGATGGCCGCGTGATCGATCACGCGGAACACCTGCTTCGCCTTCGACGGCGGCAACGCGTGGTACACGGTGCTCGCCGCATAGAGCGCGATCAGCGTCGCGGCGAAGACGCACATCGCCGCCACCATCAGGCCGTCGTGCCGCTCGACGGCGGCCACCACGAGGATCGGGAGTGCGGCGATGCTCAGGAGCAGCCCGACGCCGTGCGTGACAGCGTTGGCGATCTCCTCGCCGAGGGTGTAGAACCGTTTTGTCGTCATGGGGATCGGTGGGCACCGCGGATCGGGTGCGGTCGAAAGATAGTCGGTCCTCCACCGACACGACGTCTTGGGTCGCGGACTACTCCCTCCGGACGCCTCCCTTCGTGCGATGGTTCCGCTCGGACGGACCGGGTACCCTCCGTGATCGGACCGAACCACGGTTCCGAGGCCAACGTGCGCCGGACGACCCTCATGGTCACCCCGCATCGGCCCACCCCAGCCCGAGTGTGCCCCATGAATCGCCCCACCACGTATCTGTTGGCCGCGACGGCGCTGTTCGCCGCCGCCTGCCAGAAGGACAACACCCCGATCAAGACCTCGAGCGGGAACGACACGACGACCTCGGCGGCGGCTTCGTCCGTCCAGGGGCGCGGCAACTCGCTCGTCCGCGTCGTGAACGCCGTCAACAACGGCGCCGAAGTCGCGGTCAAGAATGGCGATGCGACGCTCTTCGACGTCGTGAAGGCCGGCACGGTGACCGAGTACAAGGAAGTGTCCTCCGATCTCGCCAAGTTCAGCGTCCGCGCCCCGGGTTCGCCCGATGGCATGAACATCGCCGAGAAGGACCGCCTGCTCGCCGACGGCAACCGCTACACCGTGGTGCTGGTCGCCAAGGACGTCGCGACCCGCGTGCTGCGCGTCGAGAAGGACGACGTGATCCCTGACAGTGGCAAGGCGCGCGTGCGCGTGATCCATGCAGCCCCGGGCGGTCCGGAGTTCGACATCGCCGTCACGGGCGCGAAGGACAAGCTCTTCAGCGGCCTGAACTTCGAGAGCACGGCCGGCTACAAGGACGTCACCCCGGCGAAGGTCGACCTCGACTTCTACGCCAAGGGCACCACCAAGTCGCTCCTGCACATCACCGGGCTCGACCTCAAGCGCAGCACCGCCACGACCATCGTCGTGACAGGCGCCGGGAAGCTCTCCTGGTTCATGTTCACCGACGCCATGATGGCGAAGACCCCGTAAGGTCCCTGCCGTTGCAGGCGAACGCCCCACGACCCCCGGTCGTGGGGCGTTCTGCGTTGCGGCCGTCCCGTGCGGCGTCTGACTTCGCGGGGGGCTGTACCACGAGTCCTATTTCTGTCCAGTTATGCGTGGAACCCCTTGGCTCGGCAGGATGTTATATTCCAGAGTCATTCGCTTCCCTATGTAGGGGAAACCCTGTCGCGGTGACTCACAACCAACGACTACGATACGGTGCGTCGAAGATGAGATTCATTCTCATCCGGTGCCGAAGCAGGCACTGCGTGACGGATCGTCCCTTGAGCATTCGAGCATCGTGAATCTGCTGCGGATCTGGAAGAGCTGGAGAGCGAAGCGCACCGCCCCCGTGACGAATGACCACGTCATGACGGATGTGCAGTTCTGCGCGCCCTCCTGCACGCTCGCCGCATGCTTCGCCGGTGATCGCGCCACGGTGCGCCAGCTGCAGTGCACCAAGGCCGATGCCATGCGCCTCCGCACGCTCGGCGTCTACGAAGGGGCGATGGTGGGCATCGTGGATCGTCGCAATGGGGTGTTGCTCGACGTGTGCGGGTCGCGGCTCGCACTCGACGCCACCATGGCCGGCGCGATCGTGGTGGATCCGACCCCGGCATGAACCGGCCGACGCTCCGCGTCGCGCTGATCGGCAATCCCAACTGCGGCAAGAGCACCCTCTTCAACGCCCTGACGGGGCGGCGACAGAAAGTCGCGAACTTCCCCGGCGTCACGGTCGAGCGGGTCGAGGGCACCTACGTCCACGACGGCACCACCGTCTCCGTGCTCGATCTGCCGGGCACCTACAGCCTCTCGCCGGACGCCCCTGACGAGGTCATCACCTACGACGTGGTCCACGACCGCGCCGTCGGGGTCGAACCGGTGGATGTGTTCGTCGTGGTGCTCGACGCCGAGAACCTGGAACGCAATCTGTATCTCGCGACCGAGGTGCTCGAGCTCGGGCGGCCGACGGTCGTCGTGCTGAACCGCATCGACCGACTCCCCGCCGCCGGAATGAAGGTCGACGTGGTGGAGCTGATCCACGCCCTCGGCGCGATCGTCGTGCCGACGGTGGCCTCGACGCAGCAGGGGGTGGACCGCGTGCGCCACTGCATCGCCAAGGCGCTCGATGTGCCCGGATCCGACCTGCAGAAGCAGGGGGCGATCACCGATGGGCACAAGGCGGAGCATCGCTACGAGTGGATCGCTGCGGTGATGGCACGGACCGTGACCCGTGTCGGCGGCGCCGTCTCGCGGCCCAGCGATCGCGTGGACGCGGTGCTGCTGCACCGGGTCTGGGGGCCGCTGATCTTCGTCGCGGTGATGGCGGTGGCGTTCCAGGCGCTCTTCACCGTCGCGGCGCCGATGGCGGCGTTCCTGCAATCAATGCTGGGCTCGCTGTCCGATGCGGCGCGCGCGGCGCTCCCGGCCGGTGATCTGCAGAGTCTCCTCGTGGACGGTGTGCTCGGCGGCGTCGGCAGCGTGGTGGTGTTCGTGCCGCAGATCGCGCTGCTCTTCCTCTGCATCGGCTTCCTCGAGGACAGCGGCTATCTCTCGCGCGCGGCCTTCGTGATGGATCGCTTCATGCGGCCGCTCGGCCTGCAGGGGAAGAGTTTCATCCCACTCCTCTCGGGCTACGCCTGCGCGGTGCCGGCGATCCTCGCAACGCGCACGATCCCGCAGACCAAGGAACGCCTCGCGACGATCATGGTGGTGCCGCTGATGAGCTGTTCGGCGCGATTGCCCGTGTACGCGCTGTTGATCGCGGCGTTCGTGCCGGCGGTCTCCGTGGGCGGGGTGTTCACGCTGCAGGGGCTGGCGATGCTCTCGATGTATCTCCTGGGAACGCTCGCGGCGCTCGCCTCGGCGGCGGTGTTCCGGCGGACGTTGCTGCGCTCGGAGACGCGGGCACTGATCATCGAGATGCCGCCGTATGCGATGCCCACCGCGCGCGTGCTCCTCGCGACGGTGTGGCAGCGAGTGGCGGTCTTCCTGAAGCGCGCCGGCACGGTGATCTTCGCGATCTCGGTGCTCCTCTGGGCGATGGGGCACTATCCGCAGTCGGGATCGGATGCGGCGCCGGTGTCGGAGGAGACGCAACTCGCGCAGTCGGCGCTCGGGAAGGTCGGCCACGCGGTGGAGCCGCTGGTGCGCCCGCTCGGGCTCGACTGGAAGATCGGCGTGGCGATGGTCGCGTCGTTCGCGGCGCGCGAAGTGTTCGTGTCCACGATGGCGACGATGTACGGGGTGCCGCAGCACGAGACGGTGCGCTCGGAGTTGGCCTCGCGCCTGCGCGATGCGAAGGTCGAGAGCACGGGACGTCCGGAGTACACGCGCGCCGCGGCGTTCGGGTTGCTGGCGTTCTACGTGTTCGCGCTGATGTGCACGAGCACGATCGCGGTGACGGTGCGCGAGACGGGAGGCGGGTGGCAGGGGGCGCGATGGGCGTCGCTGCAGTTCGGCTACATGCTCGTGCTCGCGTGGGGGAGTGCGTTCCTGGTGTACCGCGGCGCACTGGCGCTCGGGTTCGGAGGGACGCTCTGATGCCGGCCTGGCTGGATCGCGCGCTCGTCGCGGCGGTGGTGTTCGGCGCCACGTTCTGGCTCGGGCGTCGTGCGTGGCGGCGCGTGGCGAGCGTGCGGGCGGCGAAGGCCGCGCCGGCGTGCGGCGCCGACTCCTGCGGGTGCGGCCCGGACGCGAAGGGCTGATCGCGGGCCGCACCCGCCGGCGCGTCTAGCGCCCTGGCGGTCGCTCCAGCACGCGGAGCGCCGTGATGGGGTGCACCTCCCAGGCTGTCGCGCGCCAGACCTTCGCCTTCCCACGCTGGGTGTTGGCGGCGTTGGCCTCGTGCTCCTCGTCGTAGAGCAGCCATCCGGTGACCTCGACCCATCGCCCTTTCAGGTCGCGGCGCAGGGCGCGCGTGCTCCAGTCCTCGCCGCGTGCGGCGACGATGGTGCGCCAGCGCGGCGTCACCTCGACGATCACGTGTTTGGATTCGTCCTCGTTCATCGGCTCGAGGGTGAGTTCGATGTGCGTGTCGCGCGCGTCGGGATCCTTGGCCTTGCAGTTCACGGTCTCGACGCCGCCGACCTTCACGTCGGCGACGTAGCCGCTCACGCGGACGGCCGTGCGCGCGCTGAATCGACGGCGATCGTCCCCGGGCGCGACGAGCGCGCCGAGCGTGATCGTGGTATCGAGCTCGGCGGGGCTTGGCACCGTGGTGCGGTTCTTGAGGACGTTGAGCGCCTGCAGGCGGGGACTCTTGGCCTCCCCTTCGACCGGGCAGACGGAATCGGAGCTGTCGCGGCCTGCACCCGGGATCACCGGCGGCACCGCGGCTCCTGGCGTCTGCCCTGGGGGGGCGGGGTCGCGGGCGGACTCGGCGCGGGGGTCGGGACGCGGAGCATCGCCCGGAGCGGCCGGACGGCGGGACGACGAGAGTCGTACGCCGATGAGTACGATCACCACGACGGCCATGACGAGTCGCCGCGCGGCGCCGCGCTTCATGGGAACCGGAGCATCGGAGGCATGCGGGGCAATCTAATCGCCCGCGTGAACATGCACGAAGCCCCACTCCGCGCTAACGCGTTGTGGGGCTTCGTATTACACATGGGCCATCGAGGAGTTGACCCGAAGGGCAACGACTTCCGAACTCATGGGCCATCGAGGAGTTGAACCTCGGACCTCACGCTTATCAGGCGTGCGCTCTAACCACCTGAGCTAATGGCCCTTCCGACCGACACCTGCATATCCAACAGAGCCTTGAAATAAAGCCACCCAAAGCCCGTCCGTCAACTTTTCGATGCCCCAGGGCGGTTACCCGCCCCGGGATCCTGCGGGCCCTCGGCCCTACTCGACGTACTTGTGACCCCCGAGTCCGCGATCCTCGTCCTCGGAATCGTCGTACTCGTCGTCCAGATCGATCAGGTCATCGTCCAGGTCGTCGATCTCGTCATCGTCCTCGAGATCGTCCTCGTCGAGATCCTCATCGTCCACGTCCTCGGGATCGTCGAACTCGTCGTCCTCGTCGAGATCGTCCTCGTCGAGGTCGTCGTCCAACGGCTCATCCTCGGGGTCCACGTCATCGTCGTTCTTTGCCGCCGAACGCCACCGACCCGCCCCTCCTACCTGCTTGGCCCACTCGGCGGCTGCGTCCAGGTCGAACTCATGCTCTCCGGTCGCGAACAACGCCACACTGCCCGACATATGCCCAGATCTCCGCTGGATGGATCAAAGAGGATGACACGCGAATAACCAGGTGCTTGCCCGCAGCTACCGATCGACGACCACCACCGACCGCGACTACTCCCGCTCGCGCTTGGCCTCGCGCGAGATCTTCTTCCGGTCGCTCGCCAGCAGCTTGCGCTTGCGCAACCGGATCGACCGCGGGGTGACCTCGATCAGCTCGTCATCTTCGATATACTCCAACGCCCCTTCCAGCGTCAACACCCGGGGCGGCTCCAACGTGATGTGATCGTCCGCGCTCTTGCTGCGCATGTTGGTGAGCTTCTTCTCGCGCGTCGGGTTGACGTCCATGTCTCCCGGGCGCGCGCTCTCACCGACCACCATCCCTTCGTACACCGCCTCGCCCGGCGACACGAACAGCGTCGACCGGTCCTGCAGGTTGCCCAGCGCGAAGGCGATGATGGTCCCCGCCTCCATCGACACGAGCACGCCGCGGGCGCGCCCTTCCAGGAATCCCGCCCACGGCCCGTATTCCAGGAACCGATGGTGGATGATCCCGGTGCCGCGCGTGCTCGTCATGAACTCTGAGCGATAGCCGAACAGACCGCGAGCGGGGATCTTGTAAAGGATACGTACCATCCCCTGCCCGGGATTCTTCATCTCGAGCATCTGCGCCTTGCGGGGGCCGAGCGCTTCGATGACGACGCCCATGTACTCCTCGGGGACGTCGATCGCGAGCTCTTCGTACGGCTCGAGCTTCTCGCCGTTGGGGCCGACGTGCAGGATCACGCGCGGACGCGAGACCTGGAACTCGAACCCTTCACGACGCATGGTCTCCATGAGGATCGTGAGATGGAGTTCCCCACGGCCGCTGAC
>CAZAGK010000041.1:24781-26872 GCA_964484775.1 uncultured Gemmatimonas sp.
GGTCCAGGTGTCGGTGCTGTCGGTCTCTTCGACGCGCAGCGCGACGTTCTTCTCGAGCTCCTTGTGCAGGCGCTCCAGGATCTGACGGCTCGTGACGAACTTGCCGTCCTGCCCCGCGAACGGGGAGTTGTTGACGAGGAAGTCCACCGAGATGGTGGGCTCTTCGACCGCGATCCCCTCGAGCCGGTCCTGGTGCTCCGGGTCGGTGAGGGTCAGGCCGATCTCGACGCCCTCGAGGCCGGCCAGCGACACGATCTCGCCGGCGTTGGCGCTCGGGACCTCGATGCGCTCGAGTCCTTCGAAGCCGTAGAGCTTGGTGACCTTGCTGACCGTGGCCTTGGCCGTCTGGTCGAGCGGCAGGAGCGCCACCTGATCGCCCACCTTGACCGTGCCGCGCTCGATACGCCCGATCGCGAGGCGACCGAGGTAGGGCGAGTAGTCGATGGTGGAGACGAGCATCTGGAAGGCGCCGTTGAGCTCGGCCGGCGGGGGCGGCACGTGCTTGACGATGGTCTCGAAGAGGGGCACGAGATCCACGGCCGGCACGTCCATGTCCATGGTGGCCACGCCGGTGCGCCCGGAGGCGTACACGAACGGGGCGTCGAGCTGGGCCTCGTTGGCCTCGAGCTCGATCAGGAGGTCGAGGACCTCCTCGTGGACGCGCATCGGGTCGGCGCCCGGACGGTCGATCTTGTTGACGACGATGATCGGGGTGCGCCCCAGCGCGAGCGCCTTGCGGAGCACGAACCGCGTCTGCGGCATCGGGCCATCGAAGGCGTCCACGACGAGCAGCACGCCGTCGACCATGCGCAGGATGCGCTCCACCTCGCCACCGAAATCGGCGTGGCCGGGGGTGTCGACGATGTTCATCTTGGTCCCGTGCCAGCGCACCGAAGTGTTCTTGGCCAGGATGGTGATGCCACGCTCGCGTTCGAGCGGGTTCGAGTCCATGACGCGCTCAGCGACCACCTGATTGGCGCGGAACGCACCAGCCTGGCGGAGCATCTGATCGACGAGGGTGGTCTTCCCGTGGTCGACGTGGGCGATGATAGCGATGTTGCGGATATCCATAGCCTTTGAATATAACTACAGACGTGCTCGAAGTCTCCCCTGCCCCCGAATCCGGTCCGGAGCCCTCGCTGGAGTCGATCCGACTCGCCAGCGACCTCCGGATGGTGCGCATCATCCTCTGGGCGATGTGGTTCCCCATCGTGGGCATGGTCACGACGGACCTGCTCATCCTGCGGGGGGACCCGGAGGGGCTCCAGCGGATGCTCTGGCTCCGGGGGGGATTCGCGCTGGGCCTGGGCCATGCCCTCTATCGCTTCGCCCGCATCCGGACTCGCGGCGAGTACTGCAGCCAGGTCAGCTTCACGGCGATCGTCTCGGCCGTCTGCATCCTGATCCAGCAGTGGTTGCGCCCGGCGGACAGCGTGGTGCTCGCCCGCTTCGAGCTCCTGGTGGTGGTGGGGTTCTACGCCGCCCTCCCTAACGTGCTCCGCTGGCAGGTCGTCGCCGCCTCGATCCTCAGCATCGGCGCCTCGGCGATCTATGCGCTCCGCCCGTCGAACATCCCGATCGTGGACGTCCTCACGATCATCGAGGCGTTCGGGCTGGCCAACGTGATCGGCTGGTACGTGTCACGCCGCCGCGGACGGCTCGAGGAGAGCGAGGAGGTGGCGATGAAACGCGAGCAGGCGGCGCGACATCAGCTGGAGCACACCATGAGCGAACTCCGCGTGCTGCGCGGCGTGCTCCCGATCTGCTCGCACTGCCGCAAGATCCGCTCCGAAGTCGGCGACTGGCAGCAGCTGGAATCGTACGTCCGCGCGCACACGGACGCCGACTTCTCGCACGGACTCTGCCCGGACTGTCTGGACGAGCACTATCCGGCGGTGGCGGAAGAGATGAAGCGGAATCCGATCCCGCCGATGTAGTTCTTGCGCTCGCGAGCTGGCCTCGGGCGGTCGGAGTCGAGCCCTCTGTACGCGAGCTAAACGGAAACGACCACGCTCGCTAGCAGAGGGCTCGGCTCCTCCCTATCAGGGAGGGGGTGGGCACCCCCGCAGCGAGCGTGGTCGTTGCAGGCTA
>CAZAGK010000042.1:0-25920 GCA_964484775.1 uncultured Gemmatimonas sp.
GAGATGGGGGGCGCGCGCATGAGCAAGACGCCCACCGAGGGCGTGCTCAACAAGTGGAACCAGGCGTGGGAGGTGAAGAACCTCTTCGTCACCGACGGTGCGGCGATGGCGAGCAACGGCTGCCAGAACCCGAGCATCACGTACATGGCGCTCACCGCGCGCGCGGCGGCGCACGCGGCCGCCGAGATGAAGCGGGGGGCCCTGTGAAGCGTCGTGATGCGTTGACCGCGCTCGCCGGTGCTGCCGCGCTGGGCGCACTGCCCGCCGGCGCCGAGGCGGCCGCGAATCGGGCGGCGAACGGGGGGAAAGTCCGCGCCGGCCGCCTCAAGCAGAGCGTGAGCCGCTGGTGCTACGGCAAGAGCACCCTCGACGAGCTGTGCGAGGCTGCCAAGAGCATGGGCCTCGTCGCGATCGATCTTCTGGACCAGAAGGACTGGGGCGTCCCCAAGCAGCACGGGCTCGTGTGCGCGATGGCCAACGGCTTCGGCACCATCCCCAAGGGGTTCAATCGTCCGAACCAGCACGATCAGCTCGTGGCCGATGCCGAGAAGATGATCCCGCTCGCGGCCGCAGCGGGGGTGCCGAACATCGTCTGCTTCAGCGGGAACCGCGGCGGGATGGGTGACGCCGAGGGGGTGGGGAACTGCATCGTGGGGCTCAAGCGGCTCGCTCCGCTGGCGGAGCAGCACGGGGTGACGCTTTGTCTGGAGCTCCTGAACAGCAAGGTGGACCACAAGGACTACCAGGCCGACACGACCGCCTTCGGCGCGGCGGTGGTGAAGGGGGTGGGCTCACCGCGTGTCAAACTCCTGTTCGACATTTACCACATGCAGATCATGGAGGGGAATGTCATCGACACGATCAAGGCGAACCTGCCGTACATCGGGCATTTCCATACGGGCGGGGTCCCGGGAAGGAACGAGATCGACGACACGCAGGAGCTGAACTACCGTCGGGTGGCGCAGGTGATCGCGGATTCGGGGTACGCCGGGTATTTCGCCCACGAGTTCGTGCCGAAGCGTGATCCGCTCCCGTCATTGCGGCAGGCCGCGGAAATCTGCACCGTATAAAGGGTTATGACGCGTTGGTGCTAATTCTGTCTAACCCGTTGGTGTCATAGGCGTTATCCCAATTCCGAGTGATCCACTTGTGTTTAGGACTCTGTAGTCCTAATATCCAAGTGTGAACACTCGACGCATCCAAATCCTCGACGCGGCCGCGGAGCTCATCAGCACCAAGGGCTTCGCGCATACGTCCGTCGACGAGCTCATCTCCTGCGCGGGATTGAGCGGCAAAAGCCACTTCTATCACTACTTCAAGTCCAAGGAGCAACTTGGACACGAAGTGATCAGTCGGCAGTTCGACCTGGTCGCCGAACGCGGCCTGGCGATCCTGCGCGACGGCGCGCGTCCGCCGATGGAGCGTCTCTACGCGTTCATCGACTCCATCGTGCAGCTCCAGATGGAGGAGCCCAAGCGCTGCGGTTCGCCCTTCGGCACGCTCGCGACGGACATGGCCGACCTCGACGAAGGATTCCGCCTGCGGATCGCGCAGGTGTTCCGGATCTGGAGCGGGCGGCTGCAGGAAGTCATCGAAGAGGCGAGTCACGATCTGCGGCCGGATGTGTCGTCGCAGCGGCTCGCCCGGTTCATCATCTCGACACTCGAAGGCGCGACCCAGATGGCGCGGATGAAGCGCGACGTCGGGATCGTCGAAGGAGTCGGGGACGACCTCAAGCGGTTCGTCTCCAGTCACCAGAAGCCCACTGTCCTCCAATGACCGCCAACGTACTGACCGGCCTGGCGCCGCGGGATCCGCGACGCGCCCGGTTCGACAAGGAAGCGCTCGCGCAGCTCGAGGCGCTCTACAGTTTCGCGCTCAAGCTCACGAAGGCGCGTGACGACGCCGAGGACCTGGTGTCGGACACGATGCTCCGTGCGTTCCAGCGCTGGGAGCAGTACCGGCTCGGGACCAACATCCGCGCCTGGCTGTTCACGATCCTCTATCACGTCTTCGTCAGCCGCAAGCGTCGCGTCGATGCCCGCGAAGTGCAGGCGCCGGAGGACGAGGATGGCTGGGCGCTGCTCGACGCCGTGGGCGAAGCCAACCCCGAAGCGGCCTTCTACGACTCGTTCCTCGACGAGGAGATCACCGGCGCGATCGCGAAGCTCCCCGAGGAGTACCGCGCGGCGGTCGTGATGAGCGACCTGCACGGCATGCGCTATGCCGAGATCGCGCAGGTGCTCAAGGTGCCCGAGGGGACGGTGAAGTCGCGCCTGTTCCGCGGACGCCGGATCCTGCAGAAGGAGCTGGTGGGCTACGCGGTGGAGATGGGGTACATAAAGCCGCGCGACGCTCAGGAAGCGAGCGCCGCGCTGGAACTGGGAGCGGAGTCGGGAGCGGGTCTGGAGCCTACGCCCGCTTGATCTTCCGGCGGTGCCGCGCCGCCTTGGCGCGGTTGCCGCAGGTGGCCATCTCGCACCAGCGGCGCTTGCCGTTGCGGCTCGCGTCGTAGAACACGCGGGCGCAGCGGGCGTCGGCGCAGCGGCGGACGCGGAGCAGTTCGCCCGAGACGAGCGCGTCGGCGGCCGACTCGATGACCGGGATCAGCAGCCCGGCGAACACATCACCCACCGTCACGAAGTTGCGGACGAAGCCGCCGTCGGCCCGCGGCTCGACGCGACGCGTCCCCGCGCTGCGTCCGAGGATGCGGTTGATCTCGCCGATGGCGAGCTGCGTGGCGCGATCGTTCGGATCGGCCCCCTTCTCGGCGAGCGCCCGCAGCACGTTGCGGATGCGGCGCGCCTCGTGGAGCGCGGCGCTCGCGGCCGTCGGCTGCTGCTGCGCGCGGCGGAGCATCGAGGACGACCGTTCGGCGTCGAGCACCCGGGCGGCCGAGAGCCAGCCGATGAACCCGTCGAAGGAGTCCAGCGCGTCGTTCCGCCCCGGGCGGCGCGCGCGGATCGCATCATCGCTGTTGACGAAGTCGAGCCAGAGACGCTCCCCGACGAAGATCAGGGGTTCGGGCGTGGACTCGACGGCGATCGCAATTGGCTGGAGGACGGACGTCATGACTGGACCAGGGTGTGGGAAGAAAGGGGACCCGACATAGTTTTCGACACGCCAGTAGCGGGACTACCCGCGTACGCTGTGAACCGAACCCGCGACCTCATGCTCCTCTCCGACATTCGCACCATCGTCGTCGGCTCGCTGAACCCCGTGAAGGTCGCCGCGACCCGCGCGGTGCTCGAGCCGCTCACGCCCCGCGCGCACTTCTCGGCGCTCTCGGTGCCCTCGCAGGTCCCCGACCAACCGATGGGGGACGACGAGACCATCCGTGGGGCCCGCAACCGCGCCGAAGCGGCGCTGAAGGCCACCGGCGCCGATCTCGCCGTGGGGATCGAGGGCGGCTGCGTCGACGGCCCGGACGGGATGCGCTCCTGCGCCTGGGCCGTGGTGGTCGATCGGACCGGCCGGGTGGGGACCGGCGGTTCGCTCGCGATGCCGCTGCCACCGTCTGTCGCCGCGATGATCCGCGACGGCATGGAACTTGGACACGCCATGGACGCACTGGTGGCGCAGCACAACACCAAGCACGGCGCCGGCGCGGTGGGGATACTCACCGACGGGCTCGTGGACCGACAGCGGGCGTACGAGATCCTGCTGACATACGCACTCGCTCCATTCCTCACGCCCGACTTCTGGGCCTGAGAGCGCGCGCCGAGTCGCCCCGGACGGTCCAACGCGAGAATGGGATACGCAGTCACAGAGTTGCCCGCATACGATGGAGAAACGGAGCACGTTTTCTGCGCGCTCCGACTGCCTCAGTAGATTATCATCTCCAAGTGTCACGGATGTCGGACAACCTGCGTATCCAGTATAGGGGTTTCCCTTACCGTGAATTGACCAGAAGGACAGCTATGACCCGTCTATCCCTCCTGCATTCGCCGCCGCCGCACCGGACCGTGGACACGCTCGACCGTGTGCGCTGGAACGACAGCGACCCCTTCGGGATCATCTACTACGGCGCTTATATCCGGCTCTTCCAGGTCGGTGAGGAGGAGCTGTTCCGGGCCGCCGGACTCCCCTTCCGGGAGCTGCGGGTGGGGCGCGGCGTGTGGATCCCGCGCAAGGCACTGGAGGTGGAGTTCCACTCGCCGGCGGAGCTCGACGAGCAGGTGTTGATCCGCAGTTGGTTCGCGCGGATCGGGCGGACCGCGATCACGATCCGGCATGACGTGTACCGCGCCGAGGACATGGCGCACCGGGCGAGCGGCGCGCTGACCGTGGTGAGCGTCGACAAGGCGACCATGACGCCCAAGCCCCTCCCCGAAGAGGTCCGCGCGCAGCTGGCGCAGTACGGGGTGTAGCGGACCGGGGCGCTCGGGCCGGTCAGAGCTGGATCGCGGGGAGTCCGGCCTGGCGGCTGAGGCGCCGGGCGAGGCGCTGGAGTCCGTCGTACGCGGCGTACTTGTAGGCGTCGCCGAGTGAGGGCCAGGTGAAGACGGCCTCGATGAAGTAGTCGATCGTGCCGCCGAAGGCGATCACCGTCGACGCCACATGGATCAGCTCGCAGGCGTCCTCGCCGCAGATCGACGCGCCGATGATCGTCCGGTCGTCGCGGCGAAAGATGATCTTCACGAAGCCGTGCACGTCGCCGACGATCTGGCCGCGCGGGTTGTGGCGGAACGAGGCCTTCCCGATCTCGAAGGGGATGTCCTTGGCGCGGGCGGAGTCCTCGGTCTCGCCGACCATGGCGACCTCGGGGATGCTCCAGATGCCGGTGGGACGCACGCGATGCACGTCGGCGCGGAACTTGAGGTCGAAGGCGCGGCACATGGCGACGCGGGCCTGTTCCATGGCGGTCGAGGCGAGCGCGCCGTCGCCGATGATGTCGCCGGCCGCGAAGATGGTCGGGACATCGGTCGCGAAGCGATCATCCACGCCGATGAAGCCGCCGGCGTCGATGCGGACGCCGAGGGCTTCGAGGCCGAGCCCGTCGCTGTTGCCGAACCGACCGGCCGCGACGAGGAGGCACTCGCCGATGTACGTGGGGCCGTCCATCACCGAGACGTGCGCGAGCTTCGACTCGGGGTCCACGCGCACGCGTTCGACCGAGACGCCGTGGACGATCTGCACACCGAAGCGGCGCGTGAGTTCGGCGGCCAGTGCATCGGAGATCTCGCCGTCGAACTCGGTGAGGAGGCGCTCGCGCGGGTTGAGGATCGTGACGCGGACGCCGAGGGCACCGAAGACCGAGGCGAAGGCGCAGCCGACGGCCCCGCCCCCGAGGATGACGAGTCGCGGCGGGATCCGCTCGAGCGTGAGGATCGTGTCGCTGTCGACCACGACCTCGTCGTCGAAGGGGATCCCCTCCGGGCGGAGCGGGTGGCAACCGGCAGCGACCAGGATGACGTCGGCGGTGATGCGGCGCGGTTCGTCGCGGAAGCGCGTGACCTCGACCGTGTGGGCGTCGACGAAGCGGGCCGACCCCTGGATGACCGTGATGTCATGCCGGGCGAGATTGTCGTCGATCTGGTTCCACTCGGTCTCGACGACCTCGCGTTCGCGATGCATGAAGTCATCCAGCGCGATGTCGGGTTTGACGCGGACCTCGACGCCGTAGAGACCGCGCTGGCGGAGCGCGGCGAAGGCCAGCGCCGTCTCGCGGACGGTGTTCACGGGGATGGCGCCGGAGTTGACCGCGGCGCCCCCCGGGCGGGGGGCGCGCTCCACGAGGCAGACGCGCTTGCCGAAGTACGCGGCCTGCGCGGCGCCCTTCTCGCCGGCGGGTCCTGCGCCGATCACGAGGAGATCGAAGTGGTCGCTCACAGGGTCAATGGTACGGCTTCGGGGATGGCGGCACAATCGGCCCGTTCCGGCTATCTTTCAGACACGATGCCGACCAGCGATCCGTCGACCTATTACCGCAAGGGTTTCGGGCTCAAGTCCGAGATCCAGGGCACCCTGTCCAGCGACTACACCGGCCGCCTCGTGGACCTGCTCCGCGCGCGCGACTACACGCTCGAATCGGGGGGCGTGACGGTGCGGCTGGCCAAGGAGTTCGGCTTCTGCTACGGCGTGGAGCGCGCGGTGGAGTACGCCTACCAGGCGCGCGCCAAGTTCCCCGAGCGCCGGATCTTCCTGGCGGGTGAGATCATCCACAACCCGCACGTCAACAACAAGCTGAGCGAGATGGGGATCGAGTTCCTGTCGGCGAACGACAAGGGCTTCGACTACTCGCAGGTGCGCCCCGAGCACGTGGTGATCCTCCCGGCGTTCGGCGTGACGATCAGCGACTTCGAGACGCTCCGGAAGATCGGCTGCGTGATGGTCGACACGACCTGCGGTTCGGTCCTCAACGTGTGGAAGCGCGTCGACGCGTACGCGCGCGACGGTTTCACGTCGCTGATCCATGGCAAGTACTACCACGAGGAGACCCGCGCGACGGCGTCGCAGGTGGAGCGCTACCCGGGCGGGACGTACCTCGTGGTGCGCAACATGGAGCAGGCGCTGGAAGTGTGCGCCTACATCGAAGGACACGGGATGTCGCGCGACGCCTTCCTGGCGAAGTACGCCAAGGGCGCCTCGCCGCACTTCGACCCCGACGTCCATCTCTCGCGCGTCGGTGTCGCCAACCAGACCACGATGCTCGCGCGCGAGTCGCTCGCGATCGGCGTGGAAGTGGGGAAGTCGATGGCGCGTCGCTACGGTGAGGCCGAGGCGGCGCAGCACTTCCGCACCTTCGACACGATCTGCAGTGCGACGCAGGACCGTCAGGACGCGGTGAACGAACTGCTGCGCGAGCCGCTCGATGTGATGCTCGTCGTCGGCGGCTACAACTCGAGCAACACGATCTCCCTCGCGGCGCTCTGCGCCGAGAAGGTCACCACGTACCACGTGGCCGACGCCACATGCCTCGACGTCGAGCGCGGGTCGGTGCGGCACATGGCCCCGGGGACCACGGTCGAGATCGAGACCGAAGGCTGGCTCGCCAAGGACGGCCCGATCCGTGTGGGCCTCACCGCCGGCGCGAGCACGCCGAACAACAAGATCGGCGAGTCGGTGGCGCGGGTCTTCGCGAGTCGGGGCGTGGACCCGGCGACGATTGGCTGACTCCCCGGGATTCGCCGAGCTCAATGGCGGCGGATCGCGCGTCGTTCTTCTGCCTGCGCTCGGCGGTCGCATCCGTGACCTGACGGTCGGCGGGCGGCAGTGGCTCTGGCACAATCCCGAGATCCCGTTCGCGCTCCCGGAGGCGACGGCCACGTCGTACGGGCTCGCGGCCGATTCGGGAGGGTGGGACGAATGCGTGCCGACGATCGCGCCCTGTACGGTCGACGGCATCGCGCTCCCCGACCACGGCGAGCTCTGGTCGCAGCGACCGACCCTCGCCATCGAGACCTCCCCCGAGGGACAGCGTGCCACCTGTGAGTGGACGGGACACACCCTCCCATTCCGCGCACGCCGCACCGTGACCGTGGCGCCGACGGGGGAGATCGTGTTCGCCTACGCACTCACCAACACCGGTGCCGTGCGTCGCCCCTTCCAGTGGGCCTCGCATCCGCTCTTCCCGCTCTCGGCGACGACGCGGATCGAACTTCCGGAAGGCGCTGAACTCCGCGTGGACGCCCAGCACGGGATGCTTCCCGGGTCGTCGATCGAGCCGCGGGGCTGGCCGCACGTGATGGTCGGGGGCGTACCGCGGGATCTCTCGCGCCCCTTCGTGGCCCTCGAGCAGGGCCAGGCGTGCATGCTCTTCGCCGCGCTCCCGCCCCGACCGACGACGATCGCGATCGACGAGGAAGGGACGCGCCTCGAGTTGGAGCTCGATGGCAGCCGGACTCCCTGGGTGGGACTCTGGCTGAATCGCGGGGGATGGTCCCCGTTCCCGGCGCGGAACTCGCTCTGGTCGAAGCTCACCACCCGACGCCGCGCTCCCTACAGCAACTTCGCGCTCGAACCCTGCTTCGCGCCGGCCGGGACACTGGCCGACGCCGCGACCGACGGCGCCCGCTGGCTCGACGCCGGCGCGTCGCACGAATGGACCATGACCCTGAGAGGAACGACCCGATGACGCACACGCCGACCGGCCGTGCCGCCGAGCTGATCGAGACGCTGGGACTCGCCCCGCATCCCGAAGGTGGCTATTTCCGCGAACTCTTTCGCTCGCGCCGCATGGTCCGCACCGACGACGGCCGCTCGGAGCGATGGGCGGCGACCACCATCTACTACTTGCTCGCGGAAGGGGACATCAGTCGCCTGCATCGCGTGGCCTCCGACGAGATATGGCATTTCTACGAGGGGGCGCCGCTCGAGCTGCATCTCCTCAACCAGCAGGCGACGGAGCATCGCGCGCTCCGACTCGGCCCCGTGGGCGCTGACAGCGCGCCGGTACGCGTCGTGCCGGCCGGTGCGTGGCAGGCGGCGCGTCCGCTCGGCGCCTACACGCTGGTGGGCTGCACCGTCGCGCCGGGGTTCGAGTTCTCCGACTTCCGTCTGATGAGCGCCGAACCCCGCACCGTCGAGCTGACGCGTGCGGCCTTCCCCGATCTCACGCCCTATCTCTGATCCGTCCCCCCGCGATCCATCCGAGGTGATCCCGATGCTCCGACCGTCCATCCGTTGGCGACTGCTCACGAGTGCCTTCCTCCTCACCGCGTCGATCGCACCGCTGCGGGCGCAGGGGAAGAAGGTCCTCACCTTCGAGGACTTCTCGGCGTTGCGCGCCGTCTTCGATCCGCAGCTGTCCCCCGATGGGCGCACCGTGCTGTACGCGGTGCGCACCACGGACATCGCGGCGAACCGGCGGACCATGCGCACGTTCGTGATGCCCGTGAGCGGTGGCGCGGCGCGCGCCTTCCCCGATGACAAGACGGCCGCGAGCGAGGCGCGCTGGTCGCCCGACGGCAAGCGCGTGGCCTACACGACGGGTGGTCAGCTCTGGATCGCGAACGCCGACGGCAGCGGCGCGCGCCAGCTCACCTCGCTCTCCGGCGGTGCGAGTGGGCAGGTCTGGTCGCCCACCGGTGATCGCATCGCGTTCGTGTCGGCGGTCTACCCCGACTGCCGCGACGACGCCTGCAACGCGGCCAAGGCCAAGGCGGCCGCCGACAGCAAGGTGAAGGCGCACATCACCGACGCGTTGATGTATCGGCACTGGAACGCGTACGACGATGGCACTCGTTCGCATCTGTTCGTCGTCGGCGCAGACGGCGAGGCCGCGCGCGATCTGATCCCCGGTGCACGTTACGATGTGCCTCCCGGTCCCTTCGGCGGGAGCGAAGGCTATGCCTTCTCCCCCGACGGCCGCGAGCTCGCGTACACCGCCAAGGATCAAGGGCGCGCCGACGCCTGGACCACGGACAACAACCTGTATCTCGTCCCCGCCACCGGCGGCCCCTCGACGGTCATCACCGCCACGAACCTCGGCAACGATCAGAATCCGGTCTACACCGCGGACGGGCGCTTCATCGTCTACGCGTCGCAGAAGAAGGGCGGGCTCGAGTCGGATCGGTTCCGGCTGATGGCCTACGATCGCACGGCCAAGAGCTCACGTGAACTCACGCCGAAGTGGGATCGATGGGCCGAGGGCTATGTCGCATCCGGCGACGGCCGCACGCTGCTCGTCCAAAGCGGCGATCGTGGTCGCGACAAGTTCTTCCGCGTGGTACTCGACGCCGCGGGCAAGGCGTCGGCGCCGCAGATCGTCACCGGCGGGAGCAACAACACCGCTCCGTCGCTCTCGAAGGATGGACGCACGATCGTCTGGCTGCGCGACGCCGTGGATCGCCCGGGCGAAGTGTGGACCGGGACGCTCGGCGATCGCGAGATCGAGAACGCGCGCGCGCTGACCCACGAGAACGATGCCGCGCTCGCCGGTTTCACGCTCAATGCGGCCGAGGACTTCTGGTACAAGGGCGCCGGCGGCGACAGTGTGCACGGTCTGCTCGTGAAGCCGCCGCAGTGGAAGGCCGGGCAGAAGTTCCCGCTGCTGCTGCTGGTGCATGGTGGTCCGCAGGGCGCGTGGCTCGATGCGTGGGGCTCGCGCTGGGCGCCGCAGCTGTTCGCGTCGGGCGGCTACGGCGTGGTGATGATCAACCCGCACGGGAGCACCGGCTACGGGCAGAAGTTCGTGGACGATGTCTCGAAGGACTGGGGCGGCAAGACCTACGACGATCTCATGAAGGGCGTGGACGCCGCGCTCGTGAAGTTCCCGTGGCTCGACTCCACGCGCATGGCCGCCGCCGGCGGTTCATACGGCGGTTACATGGTGAACTGGATCGCGGGACACACGAACCGATTCAAGGCGCTCGTCTCGCACGCCGGGGTGTTCAACCTCGAGGCGATGGCGGGAGCGACGGAAGAGCAGTGGTTCATCGACGGCGAGTTCGGCGGCCCGTGGTACAACAGCGCCGCGATGGCGCAGCAGTACCGCAAGTTCTCGCCGCACCTCTTCGCCAAGAACTTCAAGACGCCGACGCTCGTCTTCCACGGCGAACTCGACTACCGGGTGCCGTACACCGAAGGGCTCTCACTCTTCACCGCGCTCCAGCGTCAGGGGGTGCCGAGCCGGATGGTCGTCTTCCCCGACGAAGGGCACTGGATCCTCAAGCCGCAGAACTCCCAGCTCTGGTGGCAGGAGATGCACGGCTGGCTCGGCAAGCACCTCGACGCCAAGCCGCGGATGTGAGGTGGTGCGCCGGGGTCAGCGCCCTTCGGGAGCGCCGGCCCCGGTGTTCGTGACGCGGAAGCTGGGGGCGGTGTAGCCGCTCGGGAGATCGGCGGTCGGGATCGCCATGCGGTTCCCGTCGCGCGCGGCCGTGAAGTGCGGCGACATGATCTCCATCCCGGCGGCGTTGAAGGCGTCCTGGATGTTGGCGTAGAGCGCCGAGTACGTCACCGCCATCCGCTGCGCGTCGTTGGTGTACGCGTTGAGCTCGTAGTGCACGAAGAAATCGTCGAGCGCCACCTGCAGCACGAACGGGGCGGGCTCGGCGAGGATCCCCGGTGTCTTCCGTGCCGCGTCGATCAGCAGTTCATGCACCTGTCGCCATGGCGCGTCGTAGCCGATCGTCACGCGCGGGTTGAGGATCAGTCCGCGCTCCCGTGCGATGGCGCTGTAGTTGATGACGTGGCTGCTGAGGACCATCGAGTTCGGGACGGTCACATCGACGTTCTTGATGGTGCGCAGGCGCGTGACGAGCAGCGTGTTGGAGACCACGTCGCCGACCGTGTCGTTGAGCTGGACGCGATCGCCGAGCCGGAACGCGCGCGTGTACGTCAGTACAACCCCGGCGACCAGATTCGAGATGGCGGAACTCGAGCCGAGCGAGAAGAGCACCCCGAGGAAGAGGGAGACGCCCTTGAATGCCTCGGAGTGCGCGCCCGGGAGATAGGGGAACACCACGACGGCCGCGAACGCCAGCACGAGGAAGCGGACGATCTTGTACGTGGGCTCCGCCCATTCACGGTCGAACCCCTCGAAGGCGAGATTCCCATGCTCGAGCGCGCGGAACACCGCGTGGATCGCCGCGAGCAGGTACCAGGTGACCACGCAGAGCGCGGCGATGACGAAGAGATTCGGGAGATAGCCGAGCAATGCCTGCCCGAGCTGCCCGAGGGGCGTCAGCGCGGAGTGGAGGATGCTGCGTGAGAGGGCCCGAGTCTGCGGGAAGAAACCCAGCATCATCGGCACGTACACGGCGAGCGCCACCGCGACGAGCGCGGTCCGGACGAAGCGCACCAGGCCGATCAGGACGGCGGTGGTCTTCTCGGCGGAGAGCAGTTCGAACTTCTGGAAGCGCACCGGGGCGATCCGTGAGCCGCGCCAGGCGCTGATCGCCCGGACGATCCTCCGCACGGATGCGAGGACGATCCAGAGGATGATCAGCAGGGCCGCGGTCGCGATCAGCGCACGCAGCAGGCCGTTGGCCAGATCGGCGGCAAGCACCTGAGGACGCTCCTCGTTGAGTCCGCGTCCCAGCGCGGCGGCCCATCGCGCGGAGAGGAGGTGTCGCTCGACCCCGTCGGCGCGGGCGTCGGCATCGGTCACCGTCATGACGACCCGGTCGCCGGCGATCAGGTCATCACCGCCCTCGCCCTCGAGCACGCTGAGGGTGATGCCCTCGTCGGACGCCAGCGTCCGGAGCCGGATCTCGATCGCCGCGACCCGTTCGGCGGGGGAGAACGAGCCGACGCGAGCCCGCACCACGAACAGTGTGTCGCCGCGCAGGATCAGCGGAGCGGCCTGTGCGCTGTCGATGCTCGACTGCACCGCGGCCGGTCGAGTCTGCGCTTCGGCGGCGGACGGGAGCGCCGGGAACGTGGCGAGCCCGAGCGCGAACCCGAGCAGGAGCGCCCGCGCGCTCTGCCCTGACCGGGGCACGGGCGCTGGGAACCGACGCAAGGCGGACGGTGAGGCTGGGGACTGGGAGAACGACATGGCGTCGGTGCGGGCGCGGGCTTCGAGGGACCAGATGGTTCGGCGCATTGACGCCGGGCGCTTCCGAACTCTCGTTCCAATGATGGCATCCGCCCATCGTCCGCGAAAGCGGTGTCTCCGCTCGTCCACCGCGGGCCGCTCCTTCGGCACGGCGGGGAGCACGGCTCACGGGTAGATTTCCCACAGTCTCGTCCGGCGACGGGTCGACCCTGCCAAGCCCGATCGGGCGCCGAAAGGCGCACCGCCCTAACCGCTAGTAACCAGTAAGACGGTGACCAAAGCGATCTGATGGCCACTTCCTCGCGCTCCATCCGAGCTCTGCTGACCGGGCTCATCGACTACGCCGGGCTCTTCCCGCCGGCGGCGCTCGGCATGGCGGACGCAGTGCGGGCCTTCGCGGCGTACCGCGAGAGCGATGATGCGTGGGCGCTCGGGCGATTCGTGCTCCCCGCGTCCCGTCTCGATGAGTTCGCGGCCGAGGCTCGCGGACGATTCGCTGAGGGATCGGTGTGGCGCCTCTCCGTGCTCGCCGCCGCGTCCGACGCGCCCGCGATCGAGGCCTTCAACGTCGCGCACGCAGGGCGGGCCGTGATCGACACCATCGAGAGCAAGGCGGCGTCCACGGCCGAGGTCGAGGCGCTCGTCGTCCTCAAGGCGACCGGTCGCATGGTCTACGTCGAGCTGCCGCTCAACGCCCAGACCGACGAACTCATCGCCGCGATCGCGCGGACCGGACTGCGGGCCAAGATCCGCACCGGCGGAGTCACGGCAGAAGCATTCCCGAGCGCGGCGGCGGTCGTGCAGTTCCTCACGAGCTGCGCCGCGGCGGGCGTGCCCTTCAAGGCCACGGCGGGATTGCACCATCCCCTGCGCGGTGAATACCGTCTGACCTACGCTCCGGACAGCGCGTCGGGGACGATGTTCGGTTTCCTCAACGTGATGTGCGCCGGCATGCTCGTCGGGCACGGGATCCCGACACGCGAGGCGATCGCGCTGCTGGAGGAGCGCGATCCGACGGCGTTCCATGTGGGCGACGATGGGATCCGCTGGCGCGACTGGCTCGTGCCGTTCGCCGACATCGCGAACGCCCGCACCAACAGCGCCAACTCCTTCGGCTCCTGCTCGTTCGAGGAGCCCATCAACGACCTCAAGCGACTGACGCTGCTATGACCGACACGCTGCACGCGCCCCGGCTCGACGAGACTCATGACCCGGCCGCCCGGTCGTGGGTGGAGAGCGCCAACGACGGCGTCACCGACTTCCCGATCCAGAACCTCCCCTTCGGCGTCTTCCGGACCGCCGACCGCGAGACGCCGCGCATCGGGATCGCGATCGGGGATCAGATCCTCGACTGCCAGGCGGCGGTCCGCGCGGGGCTCTTCGGCGATCTCGCCGTCGCCGTGACCGACGCGCTCGGCGCGGCCTCTCTCAATCCGCTGATGGCGCTCGGGCGCGAAGGCGCGCGCGCGGTCCGCCTGGCGGCGAGCCGGCTGCTCCGCCGATCGGGTGACGCCGCCGCGCGTGCCGGACTCGCGCACAAGCGTCTGCTGGTGCCGATGTCGGAGGCGACGATGCTCCTCCCGGCGCAGATCGGCGATTACACCGACTTCTACGCCTCCGTGCATCACGCGACGAACATCGGCGTGATGCTCCGTCCGGATCAGCCGTTGATGCCGAACTACAAGTGGATCCCGATCGGATACCACGGTCGCGCGTCGAGCGTGGTGCCGAGCGGCACGGCGGTGCGCCGCCCGTCGGGGCAGCTGCGTCCGGATCCGGCGGTCGATCCGGTGGTGGCACCGACGCGCAGTCTCGACTACGAACTCGAGTTGGGCGCCTACGTCTGCGGCGAGAACGCGCTCGGCAGTCCCGTGCCGCTCGCGCACGCGGAGGATCGGCTGTTCGGCGTGTCACTGCTCAACGACTGGTCGGCGCGCGACATGCAGGGGTGGGAGTACCAGCCGCTCGGCCCGTTCCTGGCCAAGAGCTTCGCGACGTCGGTATCCCCTTGGGTGGTGACGCTGGATGCGCTGGAACCCTTCCGTGTGGCATCATACGTTCGGCCCGAGGGGGATCCGGCACCGTTGCCGTATCTCACCGACGCGCGCGATGCCGCGCGCGGGGCGCTGGACATCCGGCTCGAAGTCTGGTTGCAGAGCGCGACGATGCGCGACGCCGGGATCCCCGCCGTGCAGCTCTGCGGCGCCGACTTCCGGAGCATGTACTGGACCTTCGCCCAGATGCTCACGCACCACGCATCGAACGGCTGCAATCTGCGTCCGGGCGATCTGCTCGGGAGCGGCACGGTGAGCGGGGCAGGCCCGACCGAGCGCGGCTCGATGATGGAGCTCACCCTCCGCGGGAAGACGCCGGTGGCGTTGCCCGGCGGTGAGACACGGGCGTTCCTGCAGGATGGCGATCGTGTGGTGCTGCGTGGGGTGTGCGAGCGCGACGGCGCGGTCCGCATCGGGTTTGGCGAGTGCAGCGGTGAGGTCCTCGCCGCACGGTAATTCTCGCCGTTCAACGACGGAGGGCGGATGCAGCAGCTGTGGCAGGACCTGGCGGTGACGGGTGTGCCGATCGCCGAGAAGGTGGTGCGCACGATCGCGGTGTATGCGTTCCTCGTGACCGGGCTCCGCATCTTCGGCAAGCGCGAGCTCGGGCAGCTCAATCCGCTCGATTTCATCGTGCTGCTCCTGCTCTCGAACACGGTGCAGAACGCGATCATCGGCAACGACAACTCGCTCGTCGGCGGGCTGGTGGGTGCGGCCGTGCTCTTCGTGGTCAACATGGCGCTGGTGCGCTACGCCTATCGGCATCCGCGCGCCCGTCGGTTCATCGAAGGGCGGGCGGAGGAGCTGATCCGCGACGGGCGGCTGTTGCGCGGCGCGCTCGAGCGGAACATGATCACGCGCGAGGAGATCGAGAGTGCGGCGCGCAAGCAGGGGATCGCGCATCTGCACGACGTCGATTGTGCGCGCATCGAAGTGAGCGGGACGTTGAGCTTCACGCTGCACGAGCCGGGCTCGGCGCGGCGGCAACACGAGGCGGTGATGGAGCGACTCGCGGCGATCGAGGCGCAGCTCGCGGCGCTCGCTGCCTGTGCGCCCGCCACACCCGCCCGATGACCGTGCCCCCCATTCCACGACCAGGAGCCACGATGACGCTGACACGACGCCTGCTGACGATGGGAGCGATGCTCGGCATCGCGCCGCTCGCGGCGCTCACCCCCGCCGCCGCGCAGGCCCCCGGGACCGATGTGTGGGTCGCGCCGATCACCGGACGCGGATCCATGATGCGCATCGGCAAGCCGGTGAACGCCACGCACCGCCCGGGCTACGACAACCAGCCGTCGTTCACCCCGAAGGGGGACGCCGTGCTGTTCACCGTGCAGGGCGACGACAAGCAGACCGACATCTGGCGCGTCGCGCTCCCGGGGGCGAACGGCAAGCGGCTCGCCAAGCCGCTCCGTCTCACCGAGACCGCCGAGAGCGAGTATTCGGCCACGGTGACCCCGGATGGCAAGTCGTTCTCGGTGATCCGGGTGGAACGGGACTCGACGCAGCGGCTCTGGCGCTTCCCGCTCAGCGGCAAGGGCGATCCCTCGCTCGTCCTCGAGCAGGTGAAGCCGGTGGGCTATCACGCGTGGGCGAGCGATCACACGCTGGTGCTCTTCGTGCTCGGATCGCCGGCGACGTTGCAGGTCGCGGACGACCGCACCGGCAGCGCCGAGATCAAGGCGAGCAACATCGGCCGCGCGCTGGCGAAGGTCCCCGGACGCGATGTGGTCACCTTCCTCCAGCAGGTGAAGGACAGTGCGAGCTGGATCAGCGAGCTCGATCTCCGCACCGGCGCGACGAAGCGATTGATGAATCCGCCGAAGGGGGCGGAGTACCATGCGTGGACCCCGGATGGTCAGCTCCTGACCGCGACCGGCTCGCAGGTGCTGCGGTGGAGCGGCAGCGACTGGACGGTGCTCGCCGACTTCGAGTCGGCCGGTGTGCGACGTGCCTCGCGGCTCGCCGTGAGTCCGCGCGGGAACTGGATCGCGTTCGTGGCCGACGACCGCACCACGCCGTGATGGACCGCACGTGACCGATACGCCGTCGAACCAGCAGTTCCGCAACTTCTTCGGGCCGCGCGCCACGCGGTACGTCGAGTACCGGCCGCGCTATCCGCGCGCGTTGTTCCACTATCTCGCGACGGTCGTGCACGACAATCGGAGTGCGTGGGACGCGGGGACGGGGAACGGGCAGGCGGCGGTCGGCGTGGCCGAACGGTGGGCGCGCGTGACCGCCACCGATCCGAGTCCGGAGATGATCGCGGCCGCGATCCCGCATCCCCGCGTGCAGTACAGCGTGGCGACGTATGCCTCCGTACTCCCCGATGCCTCGACGAGTCTCGTGACCGTCGCCCAAGCGCTGCACTGGTTCGACATCACTCCCTTCATGCAGGAGGTGCGGCGGGTGCTGGTCCCCGGTGGGATCCTCGCCGCGTGGTGCTACTCGCTCTGCCGTCTCGAGGAGCCGGTGGATCAGGTGGTGGACCACTTCTATCGCGTCACGATCGGCAGCTACTGGCCCCCCGAGCGCCGCATGGTGGACGAGGGCTATCGCTCGCTCGCGCTCCCGCTCGACGAACACGTACCACCCCCCTTCGAGATGATCGAGGAGTGGTCGTACGAGGCGTTCCGGCAGTATGTGCGCACCTGGACGGGCGTCGTCCGGTACATCGAAGCGCGTGGCGAGGAGGCCGTGCTGCAGTTCGAGGGCGAGCTGCTCGAGGCATGGGGGAAGCCCGGGATCCGGCGCCAGATCCGTTGGCCGCTGCACTTCCGGATCGGAGAGGTCCGCTAGACACGCGGGCGGGTGGCCTTGTCGCTGGGTGCCGGGCCTGTCATAGTTCGAGTTAACCTCAGCACGAAGGACCGATGCCCCCCGCCAAGCAGTCCGCCTCGCCGGACGACGCCGTCGTCGCGCCGTCCCTGATCGAAGTCGCCGATGTGCTCCTCCGCGCGGCGGTGGAAGCCTCGCGACAGCATGAGCGCGTGGGACGCCTCCTGGCCAAGGGATGGCTCGACGACGAGCTCAAGCATGTGGCCGAGATGTGCAATGCGGCCGTCGAACACCTCGCCGCGAGTGCGGACGCCTACGAGCGTGCCGCCGCGCAGGGGAAGGGCGCGCTCGACGAGGCCGTCTGGCGTACCGCCAACAGCCTGTGGCATGCGAGCCGCGACACCGCGCGCCGTCACGATCTGCGCGCCACGCTCGTGCGCCGGCTCGGCAAGCACACGCCGGAGCAGCTCGCGCAGGTGCAGGTGGAGTTCGAGCTGCAGGCGTCGTCGCTGCTGGCCATGCGCCAGGCGATCGCCGCGTATCGCAAGCTCCGCCCCGACGCCGAGTAGGCTGGGCGGTCGCGGCTCGGAAGGTCTCGGGGCGATTCCCCGGTAGGGGAACCGCCGCCTCACGTGTCATTTCCGTGGGGCAGGTGACGACCGAGATACTTCACAGGTAATTGTCTCAGTCGAGAACCTTCCCGTCGCTTCGGGGTTGGAGAGCGTGTGTGCTCCTCCGCCCGCGTCGCGCCGGCCCCCCTACCGGAGAACCCATGATCGTTCTGCTCCAGCTGGCTGCCGCGCTCAATGCTGCTCCCGTCCAGGGAGCGCCGCAGGGGACGCCAGAGGCCACGCCGCTCGTCGCGGCGACCGCTCCCGCCGTCGTGCCCGCTGGCTCCGCTCCGCTGCTCCGCGTCGGTCCGGTCGATCTTCCGGTTGGCGTAACTCGGTTGGTGGTTACTGACACCGTCCCCAAGGCCAAGAAGAAGTCGGTCGAGCTCTCCGAGGGCTACGAGACCCGACTGAAGATCCACCAGTTCGCGAGCTATGCCACCATCCCGCTCTTCGCCGCGCAGCTGATCGTCGGGCAGAACCTCTACAACGCCGACGAGAAGGGAGGCGCCCGCCCCACGTGGGCGGTGAACGCCCACAAGCCGCTCGCCTATTCGCTCGGTGCGCTCTTCGCCGTGAACACCGTCACCGGGACGATGAACTGGTGGGAGACGCGTCATCAGGCCGAGGGACGCACCTGGCGCACCATCCACGCGGCGCTGATGCTCGCGTCGGATGCCGGGTTCGCGTACGTCGGCTCGCTCGGCGAGTGCGCACGGACGCCGGGCGCGCGGCAGTGCTCGGCCGGCGACCGCAACAAGCACCGCAACTTCGCGATCGGCAGCTCCGTGCTCGCCCTCAGCAGCTACGCGATGATGCTCTCACCCTTCCGAAAGGACTGAACCCGCACATGGAACCCATGCCCGCCACCACGTCGATGACATCCGAAGTGCCCGTCTGCGCCGCGCTCTGCGAGGCGGTGGCGGCCAAGCGCGGGGTGAGCCGTCGGACCTTCGTGTCCGCGGCGACGCTGGCGGCGGTGGCGACCGTGCTCGAGGCCTGCGGTGGCTCGAGCGGCGTGACCGGCCCCGGTGGGAGCGGTGGTCCGCTGACGGTGACGCTGAGCAGCTTCTCGGCGCTCGGCACGGTCGGCGGGATCGCGCGGGTCGATGGGGGCTCGGGGAGCCCCGTCGCGCTCGTGCGCACGGGCACGAGCAGCTTCGTGGCGCTCTCGATGATCTGCACCCATCAGGGTTCGACCATCGGGATCAGCGGCAGCGGGTTCCTCTGTCCGAACCACGGGGCGCAGTTCAGCTCCACCGGGACGTGGCAGGGCGGGGAGCGGACGAGCAACCTCGTCGCCTATTCGACGAGCTTCGACGCCACCGCCGGGACGGTCCTGATCAGTCGTCCGAACTGACCGGGACGCGACGCCGGGTCACCCGTCGAGGGCGGCCCAGCGCGCGATCGCGGCGTCGAGGGTCTTGAGCGCGTCGGTCAGCTGCTTGTCGAGCAGACCGGCGCGCTTCGCATTCGCCCCCGTGCCGTCGTAGAGCGAGGGATCCTCGAGCTCACGTCGGATCGCGGCGACCTTCTCCTCAGCGGCCTCGACCTCCTTCTCTGCCCGTTCGGCGGCGCGCTTGGCGTCGCGGCGTGCGGCGTGGTCCTGGTTCTGTGACGACGCGTTCTGCTTGGCCTTCGCTCGCTCCTGCTCCTTGCGGGCATCGTTCGCCAGCGCGGCAGCGGCCCGTTCGGCGAGGGCGGTGTTCTTGAGCTCCTGCTCCCACTCGGCGAACGACCCGCCGTAGTCGATCAGCTTGTCGCCGCTGAAGGCCCACACGCGCGTCGCCAGTTCGCGCAGGAGGGCGCGATCGTGCGAGACGAGCAGCACCGAGCCCTCGTACTCGTCGATCGCGTCCTCGAGCGCCTCGATCGACTCCACGTCCAGATGGTTCGTGGGCTCGTCGAGGATCAGAAGGTTCGCGCGTTGGAGCACGATGATCCCCATCGCCAGGCGGGCGCGCTCGCCGCCGGAGAGGGAGCGGGTGGAGCGGAAGACCTCGTCGCCCGAGAAGCCGAACATCCCGAGATGGTTCTGGATGGCGCCGCGTGTCCAGAGCGGGCGGAGGTCGTTGATCACGTCGTACAGCGATTTGTCGAGCGGGAGCTGGTCGAGGTCCTGTCGGAAGTAGGCGGCGTTCACGGAGCCGCCGAGTTTGACCTCGCCTTCGTCCGCTGGGCGTTCGCCGATGAGCGTCTTGATGAAGGTGGACTTTCCGGCGCCGTTCGGACCGACGAGGGCGATCACATCGCCACGGTTCGCGACCGAGCTGAAGCCGCGGACGAGCGTGCGTTCCCCCATGCGGATCGTGAGCTTCTCGGCGACGATCACGCGGTCGCCGCCGCGATCGTCGGACTCGAGGCGGAGGATCATCACCCCACTCTCCCCCGGGGGCGGGGTGAGGCGCGGGAGCCGATCCAGACGCTTCCGGCGCCCCTTGGCCTGGGCGGTGTTCTGCCCGGCGATGTTGCGGCGGATGTAGTCCTCTTCCTTGGCGATCATCTTGCGTTGCTGCTCGACCTGCCGTTCTTGGGCGAGCCGGCGTTCCGCGCGCTGGACGACGAACTGCGAGTAACCGCCTCGGTAGGTATATCCCGTGCCCCCTTCCAGGTGGAGCACGTGATCGACCGCTTCGTCGAGGAAGGCACGATCGTGGGAGATCACGATCACCGTCTCGTCGAGGTCGCGCAGGTAGTCCTGCAGCCAGGTCGTGGTCTCGAGGTCGAGGTGGTTCGTCGGTTCGTCGAGGAGGAGCAGGTCGGCAGGGGAGACGAGCTGCGCGGCCAGGCCGAGTCGGCCGCGCTCACCGCCGCTGAGGGTCTTCACGAGCTGCGTCTTGGCCTTCTCGGCGTCGAAGCCGAGCCCTTGGAGGACGGCGTCCACGCGGGCGTGGAAGGTATAGCCCCCCTCGTGGGCGAAACGCTCCATGTCGTGCCCGTACTGCTCCAGCATCGCCTCGGGGGCCTTCTCGCCGAGCTCGGCGAGCTTGACCGCCGTTTCGGCGATGGTGACTTCGAGCTGCATCACCTCGGCATACGGGCGTGCGGCGGCGGCCCAGACGGTGGTGGCGTCGCCGAAGTCGCGGTGCTGGTCGAGCAGGGAGACCTTGAGCCCGGGCATGCGTGCCACGGACCCGGTGGTCGGGGTCAGGGCGCCGGTGATGACCTTGAAGATCGAGGTCTTGCCGCAGCCGTTACGGCCGACGATACCCCAGCGTTCCCCCTTGGCGACGGTGAAGGTCACACCGTTGAGCAGGGTGGTGGCGCCGAACTCGATGCCGATCTCGGAGAGGGAGAGGAGTGTCACCGAGGAAAGATACACCGGCGACGTCGGGCTTCGGCCCGAGCCCCCCGGCGACGGCGACCGGCGGGGGAGGTGGGGGAGCGGTTAATGGTGCTGTCACGTAGCGCACCTAACGTTAGTATAGCTGAGAGCGTGAATTATGAGGTCGGGGCGCTGGGCTCCGGTCAGGGACCGAACGAGGAGCGTACGGATGTCGGTGATCGAGCAAGTCGTCGCATTGGCCCAGCCGTGGGCGGATTTCTATGGCCACTACAAGCAGGTGGCCACCATCGTCACCTTCGGGCACATCGGAGGGATCATGGTGGGCGGTGGCTTCGCGATGGCTTCCGACCGGGCCGCGCTGCGCGCCGTGAAGGGTACGGAGGACGATCGGGTGCGGGTGCTCCGGGAGTTCGGCTCGATCCATCGTCCGGTGATCATCTCGCTGGTGATCGTCGTGATCTCCGGCGTACTCATGATGCTCTCCGATGCCGAGACCTTCCTCGGATCGCCGGTGTACTACCTTAAGATCGGTTCGTTCGTGGCGTTGCTCGCGAATGGCTGGATGGTGCAGCAGACGGAGCAGAAGCTGGTGAAGGACCCATCGTCGGGGAACAAGCTCTGGGGGCGCTTCACGCTGGGCGCACGGGCGAGCCTGACGTTGTGGCTGTGGACCGCATTGGTCGGCGTGTATCTCACGAACGCCGCCTGAACATTCCTTGAACGATTCCCATGAACGACGAGAAGAGCTGCACCGGATGTGAAGTCGGACGACGGGCCTTCCTGCGCGACGCGACGCTTGCCGCCGCGGCGCTGGTGGGGATCGCCTCCACGGCGGAGGCGATGCCGTTGCGGCTGATCTCCACCTTGGGTGGCGCCCGTGCCGAGGCGAAGTACGCGATCCCCGCCGGGGACAGCGTGAGCATCGACAAGGACAAGGAAGTCATCCTCGTGCGCGCGGGGAACAAGGTGTTCGCTTTCGCGTTGAGCTGCCCGCACCAGAACACCGCACTGAAGTGGCTCCCGGCGGACAAGCGCTTCCAGTGCCCCAAGCACAAGTCCAAGTACGGGCCGGACGGCACGTATCTCGAAGGGCGCGCCACGCGCTCGATGGACCGCTATCAGGTGCGCAAGGAAGGGGGGAACATCGTCGTGAACCTCGACAAGCTGTATGAAGAGGATTCCGACAAGGCGGAGTGGCCGACGGCGTTCGTGGCGGCGTAGGTCGTGAGCTGACCGATGCGGCGAGGGCCCCGTGCGATCGCACGGGGCCCTCGTTCGCATCCGGGATCCGGAGAGCTACACGTCCGTCGGCGTCTGTACCGTCAGACTGCCGCTCGCCAGCGCCCGCTCCGCCAGCTTCTTGAGCCGCCCGTCCTGGTTCTTCTCCAGCGCCCGCACCAAGCGGCGCGTCCGGCGCATCGCCATCGGCACGAAGATCTTCACGTTGTCGATGTCCGCCTCGGCGGCCTCCACCGACCCAGCCTTGTTGATCGCCCAGGTGCAGCGCGAGAGCGCGGCGGTGCTGAAGAAGATGTCGATCGCCGCGTTCGCCATGCGTTCCTGATGGAACTGGCGCTCGATGATGTCCTTGCCGTGCTCGATCAACGTCTTCTCCACCGCGAGCGCGAGCCCCTGGATCGCCTCGGCCACCAACTCGGCCTCTTCCTTCAGCGCGGGGTGCACCTTGGTGAACTCCGGCTTCACGATCTGCTTCTTCACACGGCCGGTGATGTACGAACCGATGGCGCCGAGCGAATGGAGGGGATCCTTGAACGCCTTGCCGAGCGCCTTGAGATGTTCGCCGGGCTGCTGCAGTCCGCTCAAGGCGATCAGCGCGCGGAGGATCTCGTTGGTCCCTTCGAAGATCAGGTTGATGCGGCTGTCGCGCACCGCCTGTTCGTACGGGTAGTCCTTGGAGTAGCCGATGCCGCCGGCGATCTGCTGCGCGTCGCACGAGGCGCGGAAGGCGAGTTCGCTCGCGTACACCTTGCACGCCGCGGTCTCGAGCGAGAAGTCGATCCCACCCTTGTCCACCATGGCGGCGCAGGTCATCCACGCCGCGTCGGCGGCATAACACTCGGCGGCGGTCACGGCGAACTTGCGCTGGATCATCTCGAACGAGCCGATCGAGCGCCCGAACTGCTCGCGCTCCTTGGCGTAGACGAGCGCACGGTCGAGGATGGCGCGTGTGCCGCGCGACGAACCGGCGGCGAGCCCCAGTCGGCCACTGTTGAGGATCTCGAGTGCGATCTTGAAGCCCGCGCCCACGTCGCCGAGTCGATCCTCGACCGGGACCTTCACATTCTCGAAGCTCACCGTGCGCGTGTCGCTCGCCTTGATCCCCATCTTCTGTTCGATGGCGCCCAGGGTGATCCCCGGCGCGTGCGCATCGACGATGAAGGCGGTGACGCGCTGCTTCATCTTGCCGTCGATCTCGACCGGCACCTTGGCGAAGACGGTGAAGACGCCGGCGTAGCCCGCGTTGGAGATCCAGATCTTCTCGCCGTTCAGCACGTAGTGCGAACCGTCCGCCGACGGGACGGCGGTGCACCGCATGGCCTGCGCGTCGGAGCCCGAGCCCGCTTCGGTCAGACAGAAGGCGGCGATCAGTTCACCCGAGGCGCACCTGGTGAGCCAGCGCTGCTTCTGGTCCTCGGTGCCGAAGAGGGTGATCCCCTTGCAGCCGATCGACTGGTGCGCGCCGAAGTACACCGTGAGCGCGGGATCGGTGGTGCCGACCTCGGCGAACATGCGACTGAAGAAGAGCGCCGAAGCACCGAAACCGCCGTACGCCTCGGGGATGTTCATCCCCATCATGCCGAGTTCGGCCATCCCCGCGCGGACCTCGTCGGGGAACTTCCCGTCGTGGTCGAGCTGCTTGGAGTCCACGGTGTCGGCCGCCCACGAGCGGAACGAATCGAGGACCGCGGCGAGATTCTCGTGCTCCTCCTTCGACAATTCGGGGAAGGGGAAGACGAGATCCTCGCGGATCTCTCCGAGGAAGACGCCCTTCGTGAAGGACGGGTTGTGATCGGGGTCGGCGAGATGAGAGGCCATTGTACGACTCGCGAAGCTGGGGAGAACGCAACGGGCGCTCCCGAAATCTATCGGAAGCGCCCGTCGGATACTGCCAGTCTTACCGGTTACCGCTCCAGCTTGAACCCTGGGTCGATCCCCGGACGCTTGGGGACGTTGGCCACGTACCACCCGGTGAGGTACATCCACTGGGTCATCCGGGTCAACTTGGCGTAGTCGATCCGGCTCGGCTCGTCGCGGACGGTGTGGTAGTCCGGGTGCAGGTTGGTCGAGTACTCGATGGCCGGCACGTTCAGTCGGGCGTACGGGACGTGGTCGGAGCGGAAGTACCACCCCTCCGGATGGGTCGGGCGGTCCCAGATCGAGTCGAGCTTGAACTTGCCGGTCATGTTGTTGGCGGCCAGCACCATGTCGACCAGTTCCGACGAGTTCTTGTGCGGGGGCTGGATCCCGAGGAGGGAGGCGGAGTCCGGGTTGTTGCGCCCGATCATGTCGCCGTTGAGGACGGCCACGATCTGCTGGAGCGGGACGACCGGGTGCGCGGCGTGGTAGCGCGACCCCAGGAGCCCGCGCTCCTCGGCGCCGTGATAGACGAAGAGCACCGAGCGCTTCCCGGGGTTCTTCACGAAGGCGCGTGCGGTGGCCAGCAGGGCGACGCTCACCGAGGCGTTGTCGTCGGCCCCGTTCCAGATGGAGTCGCCGTGGGTCTCGAAGCGGACGCCGTCGTGGTCCTGGTGCGAGCTGTAGAGGACGTATTCGTCCTTGAGCTTCGGGTCCGTCCCCTTGATGACGCCGACGATGTTCACCGAGGGGGAGTCGAAGCGTTCGATCCGGATGTGGGCCTCGATGGTCCCCGCGCTCTTGAACGCGCTGAGCGAACTGCGGCGCGCCAGCAGGACCACGGCGGGATTGCCGCCGGCCGCGCCGCCACCGGCCGCTCCACCACGCCCGCCGCCCGCTGCACCCGCCGCGCCCGCGGCGTTGGGAGCGAAGCGGGGAGCGCCTCCCTCCACATCGTACGTGCCGCGCGAGCGGAGCGCCGCGTAGCCGTCGAAGGCGATGTCGGCGGTGGAGTCGGCGACGATGATCAGCATCGCCGCCCCCCGACCGCGGAACTTCGCGGTGGAGGCCTGGATGGCGCTCGTCGCGTACCGGTACTCGTAGGTGTTGGTCCCTTCCTGCGCCACGGGGCGCGCGGGGGCGGACATCGTGGCGACGGCGACCTTGCCGCGCACGTCGATCGTGCTGTCGCTGCCGTCGCCGGCGAAGACGACGAGCCCCGCGCCATCGGCCTCGCCGTTCCCGGTGGGGACGACGTCCTTCCAGAGTTCGAGCGCCTTCCCACCGAACTTCACGCTGCTGGCCGCGGTCGAGACGCGGGTGCGGCGCATGTTCCACCACTGGTAGTACGTGCCGTCCTCGGCCGCCGGCTTCACGCCGATCGCGCGGAGCTGCTCCGCCAGCCAGACGGAAGCGCGCATCTCGTCGAGCGAGCCTGCTTCGCGCCCGCGCATGGCGTCGCCGGCCATGGCGTAGAGGTCACGCTTGAGGTCGGCTTCCTTGATGGCGGCCATCGCGGCCGCGGGAGCCGCGGGATACTTCGTCGCCGCAGCGGGCTTGGCCGTGGGGCCCTGTGCGAACGCCGAACCGGTCGCGACGCCGAGCAGGAGGAGTGACGAGGAGAGACGCATGGGATGGGGGTGAGCG
>CAZAGK010000043.1:0-25249 GCA_964484775.1 uncultured Gemmatimonas sp.
TGGCCGCGTGATGTGGACGGCAAGGGGAAGACCGGCGTCGCACCCAAGGTCTCGATGTCCAAGCCCACGGCTCCGGCCCGCGGCTGATCCGTCCCGCCGCACGACGGTTCGAACCGTGCGGCTGACCGCTCTCGAGAACGCCCCGGCAACATGCCGGGGCGTTCTTGCGTTTCACTCAGAGACATCGCCATGCGTTTCATAGACTCGCACACCCATCTCGCCGACCCCAAGTTCACAGACGATGTGGACCTGGTCATCGCCCGTGCCCGTGAGGCCGGGGCGGTGGCGCTCGTGGCCATCGGGGAGTCGCTGGAGGCCGCCGGGCGGGCCCGGACGATCGCCGCGCGGTATCCGGGCTACGTGTACCACACCGCCGGCGTACACCCCTTCGACGCGGCCCGTTTCGACTCCCTGCGCGACATCCCGGCCATCGGCGCCGAGGTGGAGCAGGGGGCGGTCGCCGTGGGGGAGTGCGGGCTCGACTACTCGTACGATACCTCGACCCCCGTGCAGCAGCGCCGCGCCTTCGCCGACCAGCTCGCCCTCGCGGCGGAGGTCGGGCGCCCGGTGATCGTCCACATGCGCCAGGCCGAAGAGGACACCGCCGCGATGGTGCGCGAGGCTGGTGCCGCCGGGATCGGCGGGGTGCTGCATTGCTACACCGGTGGGCACGCGCTCGCTCACACTGCGCTGGAAGCAGGATGGTACATTTCCTTCAGCGGCATCATCACCTTCAAGAAGTGGGAGGATGAGGAGCTGCTGCGGCTCGTCCCCGACGACCGCGTGTTGGCGGAATCCGACGCGCCGTACCTGGCGCCCGTCCCCGACCGCGGGAAGCGCAACGAGCCGGCGTGGGTCGCGCGCACCGTGGAGCGGTTGGCCGCGGCGCGAGGAGCAACACCAGCGGCGATGGGCGAGCTCGTCACCCAGAACGCCATTCGACTGTTCGGACTCGGAGAACTCCCATGAGCGTACGCTACATGCACACCGCCGAAGCCCCCGAGGCGATCGGCCCCTACTCGCAGGCGACCGTCGTCGGCGGCTTCCTCTTCACCGCCGGTCAGATCCCGCTCGACCCCAAGACCATGCAGGTCGTCGAAGGGGATGTGAGCGCGCAGACGGAACAGGTGATGACGAACCTCAACGCCGTGCTGAGCAACGCCGGCGTCAGCTGGGCCGAAGTGGCCAAGACGACGATCTTCCTGGCCGACATGGCCGACTTCGCCAAGGTCAACGAGGTCTACACCAAGCACCTCGGCAACTCGCGTCCGGCCCGCTCCACCGTGGCCGTGGCGGGACTCCCGCGCGGCGTACGCGTGGAGATCGAGTGCATCGCCAAGGTCGGCTGAGGCACGCATGACGATGGCGACGCGGGACGAGGTCGTGCGGCTGACGCAGTGGGCCAAGTGCGCCGGCTGTGCCGCCAAGATGGGGCCGGGCGACCTCTCCGCGGTGCTGGCCCCGCTGGAGCTGCGGAGCGATCCGCGGCTCCTCGTGGGGCGCGAGACCTTCGACGACGCCGGGGTGTTCAAGTTGAGCGAGGAGATCGCGCTCGTGCAGACGCTCGACTTCTTCGCGCCGATCGTCGACGATCCGTACGACTTCGGCCGCGTGGCGGCCACGAATGCGCTGAGTGATGTGTTCGCGATGGGAGGCGAGCCCCTCACCGCGATGAACATCGTCGGCTTCCCGGTGGGGCAGCTCCCGCTGGAGGTGCTCACCGAGGTGCTGCGCGGTGGGCTCGATGCCGTGCACGAGGCCGGTGCGCATCTGGTGGGTGGTCACACGATCACCGACGAAGAGCTGAAGTACGGCCTCAGCGTGACGGGGACGATCCATCCCGCCAGGATCCTGAGCAATGCCGGCGCCGAGCCGGGGGACCTGCTGATCCTCACCAAGGGGATCGGCACCGGGATCCTCTCGACCGCCGCCAAGCGCGACCAACTCGGCGCCGACGAGATCGCCGGGCTCGTGAAGTCGATGACCACGCTGAACGCCGTGGCGAGTCGCGCCGCCGTGGCGCTCACGCTCAAGTGTGCGACCGATGTCACGGGGTTCGGCCTGCTCGGTCACGCGAGCCATGTGGCTCGTGCGAGCAATGTGACGCTGCGGATCGAGATGGCCCGCGTCCCCAAGCTCGCCGGGGTGGATGGCGCGATCGAGAGTGGGATGCTCACCGGCGGCGCGGCGCGCAATCGGAGCTATCTCGAGCCGCTCGTGGACTACGGCCGCGCGACGGACGCCGAGCGCGCGGTGCTGGTGGACCCGCAGACGAGCGGCGGGCTGTTCGTGGCGGTGCCGGCGGACAAGGCGAGCGACTATCTGGCGCGGGTGCCGGGTGCGGTCGTGATCGGCGAAGTGCTGCCGCGGGGTGAGCGGGCGATCGTGATCGCGTAGCAGTGGTTTGCGGTCCGCGGGAGCAGCGCGCCGCTCGTGGAGCAGGGAAGCGTGTCTTGGCTGGTGCCAGGTCCGGTCTTCAAAACCGGTGCGAGCTGACGATGTCGGCTTGGGTGGGTTCGATTCCCATACGCTTCCGCCACGAGGCCCCCGCGAACTCGGTTCGCGGGGGCCTCGTCGCCTACCGGACCGCCGAACCCTACGGCTGCGTCCGCTTCACCACGGTCACCGTCAACGACGACGGATACTCCGCCGAGTGGTGGATCACATTGTGCGCCACCACCGGCTTGTCCTCGTCGTAGTTCTTCCCGCCGGTGTTCAGGTTGCGGTCGAAGCGCGGGAAGTTGCTGCTCGACACTTCGATCCGGAGCTTGTGCCCCGGCGCGAAATAGTTGCTCGTGTTGAGCGGCTGCAGCGTCACCTTGTACACCTTCCCGTTCTCCATCCGCGTCTCGGGCTTGTCGTATCCCTCGCGATACCGCATGCGCTGGATCGACTCGTCCAGATTGTAGGCGCGTCCATCCGGATACACGTCGAGCACCTTCACCGTGAAGTCGGTGTCCTTGGCGTCTGACGACACGAACAGTGTCGGGATGATCGGACCACTCAACTCCGTCCCCTCCTTGAACGCCTCGCTCGTGAACACGAGCACATCCGGGCGCTGTTCCACCTCGCGCTGGTCCATCGACCCCGCGCCCACCGCATTCCCCTGGCAGCAGACATTGCCGCCATGGCTCATCACCGGCTTGAGCGGGTCATAGGTGAACTTGTCGGGTTTGTCCGTGCTCGGCTTCGCAGTGCTCAGTGTGCCGTCGCCATTCAACGTGTTCGCGTTCCCGCCGCTGTTCAGGTAGAACGTCAGCGGTTCGGCGCCACGAGGCGGCCACACGTCCGACTTCTGCCACTGGTTCGACCCCATCGTGAAGTAGCGCACCTTCGGCATCGTGTCGAGCACGCCGCCGCCTTTGCCCTTCAGGAAGCGGTCGAAGAACTCGTACATGATCTCCTGATAGCCGAGCCGGGCGTCGCCCATGTCGCGTTCGCCGACCACCGTGTGCTCGGTGGCGCGGGTGTAGGAGCAATGACCGACCGGGGCGATGATCGCCCATTGCTGATCCTTGGCCGCGCCCTTCGCCGTCTTCCGCACGATGTTGTACATCTCGAGGTTCGGCCCCACCGACACATCGTACCACGACATGAACCAGAGCCCCGGGATGTCGATCCGCATGTTGTCGTGGAAGAGCCCGCCCTTGTACCAGGCCGGATCGTTCGGCGTGCGCTTGATCATCGCGCCACCGGTCGGCACCGGCATGGAATCTGCAAAGATTCCATGCGGGCCATCGACGTCCTTGATGATGTTCATCTCCGGCAACGTCCAGAACGCCTTCGCCCAATCCACCGGCGGGAGCTTCTGCGCCAGATCGAACGACTTCGACACGCGGATCAGCTCCGCCTGCGACGTCCCCCTGGGGAACATCGGCCGCACCTGGTTCTGCTCACCGTACAGCCAGTCGATGAACAGCATCTGCACCGCGCCGCCACGATACCAGTTCCCCTGCTCGTAGTAGGGGCCCACCCGACCGACGCCGGCACCGAAGCCCTGCACGTTCATCGCCGCATAGCCGGGAGTCCCGCGTGCGGCCACGGCGCCCTGCCACTCCGCCGTCGAGGAGCAGCCGGTGGTCCCGATCTTCCCGTTCGACCACTGCTGCTTCGTGAGGTACTTCACCTCGTCCTCACCGTCGCTCACCGGCGCGCCGAGGATGTCGTAGTTCCCCTCGGAGAAGAAGTGCCCGCGCTCCTGCATGTCCACGTAGGCGTATCCGCGCTTCACCGCGGTCAGCGCCGCCGTCATGTCGCGCGGTACGCCGTTGTTCACGTCCCAGTAGTTGAAGTTGTACGGCGTGCGCACCCAGATCGCGGGATACTTCTGCGACGCGTCCTTCGGGTAGTAGATGTCGGCGGCGATCCGGATGCCGTCGCGCATCGGGATCATCACTTTCCGCTGTACCACGGCGAGCGACTGCAGCTCGTTCTCCGTGGCCCAGCGTTTGGCTTTGACGCTGTCGGGCATCTGCGCCGAGAGCGGGGAAGCGCCGGCGAGCAACAGCGCGGCGAGGGCGATCCGTCGGATCGGATGGTGCATGGGCTCCTCCGTGGTGGGGAACGCGGAACGGAGAGTCGTGGAGGTGCCGACGTGCGCACCGTGGTCCACGACTCTCCGTTTGAAGCTACCTCGCGTTCGGCCGCGGCCAAGAGCCGCAGTAACCCCCTACGCAGCGCTGCCCGCGACCGTCGCGGCGTCGGCCGTGGGATAGTCCGTGTATCCCTTGGGCCCCGGCGTGTAGAAGGTCGCCATGTCGGCCGGCGTGAGCGGCAGATCGTGCTTCAGACGCTCGACGAGATCGGGATTCGCCAGCGCCGCACGACCGAACGCGATCAGATCCGCCTCGCCGTCGGCGAGCACCTGCTCGGCGCGCGCCTTGCTGAAGCCGCCCGAGGCGATGAAGACGCCGCCGAAGCTCTTCCGCAACGCGGCGCGGAACTCGGCCGGGATCGCCGGCGCGCCCATCGAGGAGTGGTCCACCAGATGGAGGTACGCGAGCTTCATCGCGCCGAGCGTCGTGGCGAGCGCGAGATACTGCTCCTCGACACCGTCGTACGCGCCGGTGCCGTTGTAGGCCCCGAACGGCGAGAGTCGGATCCCGACGCGCTCGGCACCGATCGCGGCGGCGGTGGCCTTGGCGACTTCGATGGCGAAACGGTTGCGGCCGCCGGCGCTGCCGCCCCAGGCATCGGTCCGGATGTTCGCGTTCGCGTTGAGGAACTGCTCGATCAGATAGCCGTTGGCGCCGTGCAGCTCGATGCCGTCGAACCCGGCCTCGATCGCGAGCGTCGCCGAATGCACGAACTCGGCGATCGCGGCGGTGATGTCAGCGTCGGTCATCGCGCGCGGCGTGGTCGGCACCTGCTGCCCGAGGGCGTCGGTCCAGATCTCTCCCGGGAGCCCGACGTCGGTCGAACTGACGACTTCGGCTCCGGCCGGGAGGTTCGCGATGTGCGACGCGCGTCCCGTGTGCATCAGCTGCACGAAGATCTTCCCACCCTTGGTGTGGACCGCCTCGGTGACCGGACGCCACGCGGCGACATGGCGCGCGTCGAACAGCCCAGGCATGCGCGGGTAGCCGAGCCCGTTCGGTGAAGGGGAGGTCCCCTCGGTCACGATCAGCCCGATCGTGGCGCGCTGGCCATAGTACTCGGCCATCAGCGGGGTGGGGATATGGTCCGCATCGGCCCGGTTGCGCGTCAGGGGCGCCATCACGATGCGATTGCGAAGAGGGATCGAGCCTAGGGTGAACGGGTCGAACAGCATGCACGGATCCTGCGGTGAACACCGCGGTGGTGGGGAGGACTGAATCTGTACTTAAGCTATGTGAATCTTAGCACTAAGACAAGTGGCCGAAAGTAGCACACTCTTTTGGGGGCGACCGCATATTTGTGCGCGAGTCCCGGCGGTGCCTCGCCGCCGTGCCCCCTCCGAACGCCAGAGGATCAGGTGAACGTCCGTCCGTTCCGCCGCATGCTGCACGCCTCGGCGCTGTGCGCCGCTGTCTCCATGGCCGCCGTGCGGGCCGCGTGCGCGCAGGACCCACCGCCACGCGCTCCGGGTGCTCCTCCGCCGGTCGCGCGCCCCGTCTTCGACGGTAACGCCACCACGATCCCGTTCTTCCCGCTCGGTGACTCGCCGCTGGCCCTGAAGGGCCCGGCGCGTGACGGGATGTACCTCTCGGCGGTCGGCCGACGCGCCATCGCGATGGGCTCCGAGGACGGCCGCCTCGAGCTCTGGAGTTGGCCCATCAAGTGGCTGCACGATCTCGAGCTGTCGTTCCGCGTCCCCAAGTTCACCGAGCCGATCCCGGGGCGGTCGCTCGCGCGCTCCGTCACGGAGCGGCCGGAAGGGGTGACCATCGAGTACGCGTACGAGCAGTTCACGGTGCGCGAGCACATCTTCGTGCCGCTCGAACGCCCCGCCGTGGTGATCCTGCTGGAGGTCGATGCGATCCGCCCGATCGACATCGTCGCGCGCTTCATCCCCGACATCCACTTCGCGTGGCCCGCCGCGCTCGGGGGGCAGTACCTCGTGTGGGAGCAGAACGCGCGCGCCTTCCTCTTCTCGGAGGGGAAACAGAAGATCAACGCCTTTATGGGCTCCCCGGCCGTGATCGAGGCCTCGGATGTCCCGGCGCACATGCTCGCCTCGGCGCCGCCACAGCTCGTCCTGGGCGTGGGCAGCGGCGTGGAGCGCTACACCGCGCCCAAGCTCGGCGAGCCGCCGGGGCGGAACATCAACGCCCATGTGTCGTACATCCCGATCGTGCTCGCGGGGGGCGAGATGTCTCGCGATTCGGCGCTGGCGCTCTATCGCGAGCTGATCGCCCCGGGCGCGGCGGAACGGGAGTGGAAGCGCCGCGTGGCACACGCCGACTCGCTGCGCACGACGATGTTCGCGCTCCATTCGCCGGACCCGCTGCTCGACAAGGCCGTCGAGTACGCAAAGGTGAATCTCGACGAGTCCTTCGTCTGCACCCCGGGAATGGGATGTGGGCTCGTCGCCGGCTACGGACTCTCGGGCGCCGCGAGCGATCGTCCCGGCTTCGGATGGTTCTTCGGCGGCGATGCGTCGATCAACTCCTTCGCCATGACCGGTTCGGGCGCCGCGCCCCTCGTGAGGGAAGGGGCGCTCCGCTTCTTCACCAAGTATCAGCGGGCCGACGGGAAGATCACGCACGAGATCTCGCAGGGGGCGAACCATGTGGATTGGTTCAGCTATCCCTACGCCTACTATCACGGCGACACGAGTCCGTTCTGGATCCTCGCGTTCGGAGAGTACTGGCGCCAGACCGGCGACTCCGCGCTGGTGCGCGAGCTGTGGCCGAATCTGCGGAAGGCGTACAAATGGTCGCTCGCCACCGACACCAACGGCGACGGGCTGATGGAGAACCCCTCCGCTGGCGCCGGCGCACTCGAGGTCGGCGCGCTGCAGGTCGGGATCCTCTCCGATGTGTACATGAGCGGTGTCTGGGTGGCCGCGCTCGATCGCATCGCGCGGATGGCGGAGCTCGTGGGTGAGCCCGCGATCGCCACCGAAGCGCGCGCCGAACGGGCCAAGGCGATCGCGACGCTGGAGGCGAAGTTCTGGATGCCGACTCTCGGTCAGTACGCCTTCGCGCTGCTGCAGGACGGCACCGTGAATCCCAGCATGACCGCCTGGGCCGCGACGGCGATGGCGTTCGACACCTTCGACCCGGCGCGCGGTGCGGAGATGGCGGCACATCTGGCTTCGTCGAACATCATGACCGACTGGGGGGCGCGTCCGTTGAGCGCCGAGAGTCCGCTGTTCGATCCGCTGCACTACAACAATGGCGCGGTCTGGCCCTTCGTCACGGGGTTCGCGTCGCTCGCGCAGTATCGGTACCACAACCCGGCCGCCGGATTCTTCGCGCTGAAGGCGATCGCGCGCACCGGCTTCGACCAGTCGTTGGGGCGCAACCCCGAGGTCATCTCCGGGCGGCTCTACAAGCCGCTCGACACCGCCGTGCCGCAGCAGTTCTTCGCGACCTCGATGGTGCTCACGCCGCTGATCCGCGGGCTGCTGGGACTCGACGTGGACGCGCCGCGGCACAAGCTGACCGTCGCGCCGCACCTGCCGCCGGAGTGGGACTCGCTCCGGGTGGACAACGTGCCGGTCGGACTCGGTCTCGTGTCGCTCGAGCTGCGCCGCCGGAACGGCGCGATCACCTTGCGCGTCCGTCGCGCCGGAGCGCTCACGGAACCGCTCGAGGTCGAGTTCGCGCCGAGTCTGCCGCTGGGCGCTCGCGTGACCACGCGCGGCGCGAGCGTCACGGCGACGCCGGGCGACTCGCATGCTTCGGTCCGTGCGGCGGTCACGACGTCCGGCGAGCTGACGATCGCATATGAAGGCGGATGGAGCATCGAGCCGCCCGAGATGGCTCCCGCGATCGGGGATCGCTCCGCCGCGCCGCGTGTTCTCTCCGAGCGACTGGTGAGCGGAACGGCCGACGGATATGCGGTCGTTCTCGAAGGACTCGCGGGGCGGAGTTATACGTTCCGCGTTCAGGCGCCGTCGCCCGCCGCTGCGAAGGGCGCGTCGCTGCTGGCGGATCACGGTGCCCGGGTGACGTCGTCGGTCGTGACAGGTCGTGACCGCCTCATCACCATCGCCTTCCCGATGACCGGGGCGAACGCCGACGGCTACGCCACCACCACCCTCACGTTCACGACGAGCGTCAAATGACAGCGACTCACGCGCGGTTCGGCCACCGGGCCCACCGACGCTTCGCCCTCGGCGCCCTCCTGCTGTGTGTAATCACGTCCGCCTCCTGTGGATCCAAGGACTCCATGCCCGCATCGGCCACGCGCACCGCAGCAGTGACCCGCGCCCCCTTCGGCGTGCTCCCGAGTGGCGACTCGGTGCATCTCTTCACGCTCGTGAACGCCAATGGGATCGAGCTGCGCGCGATCGACTACGGCGGGATCGTCCTGTCGATCAAGACCCCTGATCGCAACGGCACCCTCGGCGACATCGTCCTCGGCTACGACGACCTCGCGGGATACGTGAAGGCCACGCCCTACTTCGGCGCACTGGTCGGTCGCTATGCGAACCGGATCGCCAAGGGGAAGTTCACCCTCGATGGCGTTACGCACACGCTGGCCGTGAACAACGGCGTGAACGCCCTGCACGGCGGGCTCAAGGGATTCGACAAGGTCGTCTGGACGGCGAAGGAGCGGCACGACTCGAGCGGCGTCGGCGTGGTGTTCACCTACACGAGCAGGGACGGGGAGGAGGGATTCCCGGGCACGTTGACGCTCGAAGTGACCTACACCCTCACCGACCGCAACGAATTCGCGATCGACTACCGCGCGACCACCGACAAGGCCACGCCGGTCAATCTCACCCAGCATTCGTACTTCAACCTCGCCGGCGACGGCTCGGGGGAGGTGCTCGGACACAGGATCGCCATCGACGCCGATGCCTTCACGCCGGTGGACGCGACGTTGATCCCGACCGGCGAGCTGCGAGCGGTGCAGGGCACCCCCTTCGATCTGCGCACCCCGACCGCGATCGGCGCGCACATCGATGACGCGAACGACCAGCTGAAGATCGCCGGAGGCTACGATCACAACTTCGTGCTGAAGCGCTCGGGCGACGGACTCGTCCACGCCGCGCGCGTCGTCGAACCCACCAGCGGGCGGACGCTCGATGTCGCGACCACCGAGCCGGGCATCCAGCTGTACACGGGCAACTTCCTGGACGGGAGCAACGTCGGGAAGAGCGGCCACGTCTACAACCGACGCAACGCCTTCTGCCTCGAGACGCAGCATTTCCCCGACTCGCCGAATCAGAAGAACTTCCCCTCGACCATCCTGCGTCCCGGGTCGGAGTTCCGTTCGCGTACCGTCTATACCTTCGGCGTGGAGAAGTAGGCTACGGCTTTCGCCCCTCGATCGACGTGGTGTACTCCGGTTCGATGTTCTCGAAGTACAGACCGCGGAATCGTCCCGGAGTGAGCGGCGGCAAAGTGAGTTCGAATCGATACGCACGGTCGGGCTCGAGGCGACTGAGGTCGGTGTAGAACCCCACGAAGGTGCTCGCCACGGTGCGGACCGCGGTATACGCGCGTCTCAGCTCCACCGGCGCGCCGTCGATCGTGAGTCGCGCGTCGAGCGTGTCGTCGGGCCCGACGAACGGCGCGTAGAGCAGGAGACGCTCCGGTGCCAGCCAGGTCGTGACCGAATCCTCGACGGTCCACGGGATCGGCCACGCGGCACGGCGCGCCTTGAGCTGCTCGAAGATCCGACGAGGGATCGTGAAGGTACCCCCGACCTTGCCCCCGGCGAACGTCGAATCCCATCGCACCACGGGGTGCATCTGCCGGAACTCCGTTCCCGCGAAGTGCACGTCGAGTGACAGCGTCCCCGTTCCGACCGCTGCGAACGGTACCTCCACGCCGTTCACGATCGCCCTCTTCACCGCTGCGCCAGCGGGCAAGGCCACCGTCAGCGTCGTGGAGGTCCCCGGCTCTCCGCGCACACCGCGCACCGCCAGCGTACCTCCACCGAGGGTCGCGGTCCCTGTCGCGCCGAACAGGAGTGGTGAACGGATCACCGTCGGCGCTGGAGTCAGCGCGAGCGCCATCGCCGAGCCGCCGTCCAACTCCACCACCACCGTGTCACCGCGTTGCCAGAAGCCCTGTCCAGGCTTGCCGTGGGTTCGCCCTTCGAGCGGATGCAACTCGCGCAGTATGAGCGCCCCCTTCGTGGTGACCCCGATGCGCGTGTCGAGCACCACGCGCGCCGTCAGCCGCTGCGCGTCGGGATTGAACAGGAAGAGGAACCCATGGTCGCCGTCGATGGCGGCCGTCCCATCGATCTTCCCCAGCGCGGGCTGCCCGAGGATCGTCCGCGTCCGGCGCAGCAGCTCCTTGTTGGTCGCGGTCCAGGCGAGCCACTTCTGCATCCACGCCCGGTCGCTGGCTCCGTACGACGCGTACTCGGCCGAGTCACGCGCCGGCAACATGTTGAGCACGTTGTTCCACCCGGCGACCGCCACCGACGACAACAACGAGTAGCGCCACCCGAGATAGTCCCAGTCGCGCGCGCGGTACGACGTGAGCACGACGCCACGATCCTTCGTCGTGACGGACGGCATCTCCCCGGTGCTGTCCGAGCGCGACGTCTGATGCGTGATGAATCCCGGCACCAACTCGCTCGGCGTGAACTCGTAGTTCCGATAGCGATACGCGGTGTAGCGCTCGCGGTCCGCCGATACACGATCGAAGTGCAGGTCGGGGTACGGGAGGAAGCTCTCCGGCTGTTCGTCGTTGAAGGTCGGGTGCGGATAGCTTCCGGCCAGGAAGCTCCACGGTCCGTACTGGTGGTACGCCTGTCGCCCATCGATCACGATCCCCGGCACGCGGCGGCGCAACTCTTCCATGACGCGCCGCCAGCCGGCCCACTGCGCGTAGCGGCTCGTGCCGGTCAGGTTCAGGAAGGTGTGGTCGAACGAGTAGCCGGCGATCCCCGTCCGCTTCTGGAAGGCGACCATCTCGTCGATGAGCCAGTCCTGCAGGGCGCGGTTCCCGAGATTCGCGGCCTGCCTCTTGGGGTTCCGTGCCGGGACGAGCCAGTTCGGATTCTGGGCGAAGGGCATGACCGGATACACGTACGCGAGGAGCTTCAGCTGTTTCCGCTGCGCGTAGCCGAGCATCTCGGACACACTCGCCGGGATCGCGCTCGTCCGCGGATCCCACTCGTTGCGCCGGATCCGTTGGCCCAGGCCGAGCCAGAGCACGTGCTCCCAGCTCCAGTCGTCCACGCTCTCTTCGCGACGGGCGAGCGCCGAGTTCGACGGTGCGTACAGCACATACTCCGCCCCGGCCGCGGCCGCCGCATCGAACACCCGGCGATACTCGGCGCGCCCCGCCGCCGTCGCGACGTCGATCTGATAGTCGTTCGCACACCAGCCCACATAGACATTGAGCGGTCGTTGCGGCTCGTACGGCATCATTGCGCGGACCATGCTCGTGAAGCGCTCGATCTCCGCCACGTCGAGTCCCGGTGCGAGGTCACCACTCGCGCGCCACTCGGGGATCATCCGCGCCGGGAGACGCTCGCCGCTGAGCCGGATCGGCGCGATGAAGGCGCGATCGCTCCGGAAGGGGCCGTCCCGCGACTCCCAGTCCATGTCCGGGGCATAGCGAACGGTCGCTGTCGCGCCGTCGAGTGCGACCTGCAGGAACGGGTTCTGGACCACCAGCAGCAGCGAGTGCTGGTCCGCGAACCGCAGGGCTGTACCATAGTCGAGCGTGCCGAGCGCGGGCCGCGCGCTCGTGGGATTGAAGGCCCCCGTCGGTCCCTCGGCGAATGTCTCCTGGAGCACCGTCACCGAGTCGACGTGGTAGCGCGCGCGGCGGCTCGTCACCCGCAGCTCCTTGCCGACGAAGCGCCACCCGGGTCGTACCTCGTAGAGCAGATCGACATCGAAATCACCCGCGCGGTATCGGTACCCGACACCGCTCTGGGCCTGACGCTGGACCGGGAGCGGGAGCTGCGCGCTGGAGAAGGACTGCCCGTCGATCCGGATCGAGAACGCGTCGGTCGTCACCGCGAACGTGCGCCCGTCGATCAGGTCGGTGACGCCGGTGAGCCCTCGTGCGCCGAAGGTCGCACGGACCCGCCCGTTGCCGACCGAGCGGTCCTGCCCACGCCCTTCGACCGTCGGGAAGAGGATCGCGACCGACAGAAGCGTCGTTCGCGCGAGGCGCAGCCGCAGTGAAGCGCGCATGGCGGGTCGGGGCGATTGGGCGTGAGGCGACCGCGGGGGCGCGGAAGCCTCGTCAGGATGCGAATGTAGCGTCGCCGACGATATCTTCAAGAATGACTGCGACCGGGGCAGGGACGAGCGACGCGAACGATCCATTCCGCTGTGGCGAGTGCGGTGCGCGCTACGCGTCCCCGGAGGACTCCTGCAACGCGCGCTTCGAGCAGTTGCTGGCCCTCGACCACTCGCGCCAGGCACCGTGGGGCCCGCTGCACGGCCTCGCCTTCTCCTGCTTCGCCCTTCAGCATCCGTCGCAGCACATCACGAGCACGCTCGAGCGGGCCTGGCTCATGCTCTGTCGCATCGTCGTCTCCGGCGATGACCCGTTCAACGCTGCGCAGGGGCTTCGGAAGGCGCATGGGACGGAGGTGCAGTGGAACGCGCCCCCGTTTCCCGGGCGTTCCACGGTCATGCTCGACTTCGCCATCACGATCGCCGACCTCGGCGACTTCGCCGCTGAACGCTACGCGTCGGACGCCGACCGATGGGCCCGCGCCACGCTTTCGGCTTACGGCCTCACGTTCCCCGACCTCCACGCACCGACCTCGCATGGCTGAACCGTTGCGCTTCAAGTCCGCCGTCGGACGGAGCTTCCTGCTCGTCATCACCGTCGCACTCCTGCTCGGACCGGTGCTCGTCGGCGTGAGCGTCTGGCAGGGGAAGACGCCGGCACGCGAGCTCCCGGAAGTGCTGGTCTTCATGCTCATGCCGGCGGTGCTCATCTACGCACTGTACCGCGCCACCGAGTACCGCATCGAGGACGAGAACCTCGTCGTCCGCGGCGGCATCGTGAACGCCACCGTTCCGCTCGCCGCCATCCGGACGGTGCGAGCGACCAACACGTGGATGTCGGCGCCTGCGATGTCATTCGATCGGCTCGAGATCGTCTACGACGGCTACAGCAGCGTCGTGATCTCCCCCGACGACAAGCCCGCCTTCCTCGCCGAGATCCGGCGTCGCTGCCCTCGCGCGATCTTCGAGGGGCTCGACGACTCCCGTCCACGCGCGGGATGAGCGAGCGTCGCTTCTCGCGCTACGTCGCCCTGGGCGACAGCTCCACCGAGGGACTCGACGATCCGGACGGCCGCGGAGGATTCCGCGGCTGGGCCGATCGATTCGCCGAGCACCTCGCGCGCACCGAGGGGGGCATCCTGTACGCGAACCTCGCCGTGCGCGGCCGCAAGACGCGGCAGGTGCTCGACGAGCAGCTCGCCCCCGCACTCGCGATGAAGCCCGACATCTCGACCGTTTTCGCCGGGACCAATGACGTGGTGCGGCGCCATGTCGATCTGGGGCAGGTCGCCGCCGACCTCGAGACCATGCAGGACGCGCTGCGTGGGGCAGGGGCGACCGTGCTCACCATCACGCTCCCGGATCTCTCGGCCGTGATGCCCATGGCCAAGCGGCTCGCGCCGCGCGTCGAGGCCATGAACGAGGCGCTCCGGCGGGCGAGCGCCCGCACCGGGACCATCCTGGTGGACCTGGCGCGCTTCCCGGTGGCCTCCGATCCGCGCCTCTGGAGTGAGGACCGCCTCCACGCGAACGCCCTCGGCCATGAGCGGATCGCCGCGGCCCTCGCCCATGCCGTCCGGTTGCCCGGTTACGGGGAGGAATGGCAGTTGCAACTTCCGGAGGCAGGCGCGCGTACAATAGTGCAGAACGTCGCACGCGAGGTGGCCTGGGCCCGGACTTACCTGATCCCCTGGCTCTGGCGCCACGCGCGCGGTCGTTCGTCAGGCGATGGGCGCCAGGCCAAACGGCCTGCGCTCGCTCCCCTGAGCCCACCCGAAGGCGTGACCACGGTTCGATAGCGGGTCGGCATACGGGAGCACATGCTCGCGAGGACGGGGAGTAAACCATTCCGCGTGGGTCCGAGTCATAGAAACGAGCGAGACGAGGACTTCCGACGAAGTCCTCGGTCCTTATTGAGCTTCTCCTCCCGAGCTTTCGAGAATCTGATGCGTCGTATTCTGCTGGTCCTGGTCGGTGTGTTCGCGCTCCTCGCGTCGCCGACCATCACATCGACAGCGCTCGCACAAGGGGTCGATGTCATCCGCGGTCGCGTGACCGGGCAGGACAACCAGCCCATCGAAGGGGTGCAGATCACCGTCACCTCCTTCTCCGGCAATGTGAATCGCACCACGCGCTCCGACCGGAACGGCCGCTACACCGTGACCTTCCCGGGTGGAGAGGGCGACTACTTCGTGGCCTTCGCCGCCATCGGCTACGCGCCGCGCCGGTTCGAGGTGAAGCGTACCGCGGACCAGGAGATCCTGGTCGCCGATGCGAAGCTCACCCCGCAGGCCTCCACACTGGACGCCGTGAAGGTCACCGCTCCGCGCGAGAAGGTCGGCCGCGGCGACAACCCCTCCGACGTCGGGGGCACCGAGAAGAACATCAACACCTCGGGACTCACGGCCGCGCAGATGGGCGATCTCGCCGCCATGGCGGCCTCGCTTCCCGGCGTTACCCTGATCCCCGGCGCCGACGGCGATCCCTCGGGCTTCTCCGTCCTCGGTCTCGGCCAGGACCAGAACAACACGACGCTCAACGGCTCCAACTTCGGCGGCTCCAACCTCCCGCGCGACGCGGCGGTCTCGAGCTCGCTCGTCACGGCGCCCTACGATGTCTCGCGCGGCGGCTTCAGCGGTGGGCAGTTCAGCATCCGCACCCGCCCGGGGACCAACTTCATCGGCAACGCGCTGAGCCTGAACCTCGATTCGCCCAAGCTCCAGTGGACGGACAAGGCCGCGCGCTCGCTCGGCCAGCAGTACAGCAACATCTCGCTCGGCGGCTCGCTCACCGGCCCGCTCAAGACCGACGTCGCGTTCTACAACATGTCGTACCAGCTCGGGCGTCGGTCGAACGATCTGGCCTCGCTCCTGAATACGGATGCGCTCGGTCTCCAGACCTCCGGCATCGCTCCCGATTCGGTGACCCGGCTGCTCGCCGTCCTTAACGCGCTGAAGATCCCCGCCACCGCCGGGCGCTTCTCGAACGAACGCCTCAGCGACCAGGGCTCGATCCTCGCCGCCTTCGATATCGCCCCGCCGAGCTCCAAGAGCGGGTCGGCGTACAACGTGACCGTGAACGGCTCGTGGAACAAGCAGACCCCTGCTTCGCAGTCGCTGCTCAGCGAGATGCCCGCGCACTCCGGCGATCGCACGAGCTGGAACGGCGCTCTGCAGGGTCGCCATAGCGCCTACGTCGGATCGCTGCTCAGCGAGACGAACCTCATCTTCAACGCCTCGCGCAACTATGGATCGCCGTACCTGGTGCTCCCGAACGGCAGCGTGCGCATCAACTCCGTGCTCCCCGACGGCACGAACGGCGTGAAGACCGTCGCCTTCGGCGGCAGCCCGGCATTGGCCGCGAGCCAGGGGAGCACCAGCCTCGGCTTCACGAACCAGCTCAGCTGGTTCTCGCTCAACAACAAGCACCGCGTGAAGTTCACGTCGGAGCTCCGTCGTGACGACTACACGATCGATCAGAGCATCAATCAGCTCGGCACGGTGACCTTCAACTCGCTGGCCGAACTCGCGGCGGGCACCGCCTCGACCTTCAGCCGTCAGCTCTCGCCGCGCAAGCGGAGCGGGGGCGAGTACGTCGCGGCACTCTCGCTCGGCGATGCCTGGAAGGTCAGCAACGACTTCCAGCTCCAGTACGGCCTGCGCCTCGACGGCAACAAGTTCATCGGCCGTCCGACCTACAATCCGCAGGTCGACGCCCTCTTCGGCGTGCGCAACGACTACGCTCCGGACCGTGTCTACGCGAGCCCGCGCGTCGGCTTCTCCTGGCAGTACGGCGAAGCGCCGCAGGTGGCGGGCTTCGAGGGCGCGGTGCGCGGTCCCCGCGCCGTGGTCCGCGGCGGCATCGGCATCTTCCAGAACATGCCGGGGAGCACGACCCTCGGCGGCGCGGTGGACAACACCGGCCTCTCGACCGGCCTGCAGCAGATCACCTGCGTCGGCGTCGCCACGCCGACGGTGGACTGGGCTTCGTGGGCGACCAACTCGGCGCTGATCCCGTCGCAGTGCGCGACGGGCACCTCGGGCTCCGTGTTCTCGAGCAGCGTCCCGAACGTCAGCATGTTCAGCAAGGACTTCGTGGCGCCGCGCAGCCTGCGCTCGAACCTGAACTGGAGCGGCCCGATCCTGAACAACCTGTTCAACGCGCAGCTCGAAGGGACCTACTCGCTCAACATGAACCAGGCCGCGTCGGTCGACCTGAACTTCGCCCCGGTGCAGCGTTTCTCGCTCACGGGCGAAGGGAACCGTCCGATCTACGTGCTGCCCACGAGCATCGATCCCGCCACCGGCGCCATCGCCGCGCGCGATGCCCGCGTGTCGCAGGCCTACAATCGCGTGACCGAGACCCGCTCGGACCTGCAGTCGGAGAGCAAGCAGATCCGCCTGAGCCTCTCGCCGACCTCCTTCAGCACCAACCTGACCTGGAATCTGTCGTACGTCTGGAGCAGCAATCGCGAGAAGGTGCGCGGCTTCACCAGCACGGTCGGCAATCCGCTGCTCGTCGAGTGGGCGCGCTCGACCTTCGACTCGCGCCATCAGATCCAGTACTCGCTCAACTACAACTTCTTCGACGCCGTGCGCGTGAGCTGGTTCGGCAGCGTGCGCTCGGGCTCCCCGTACACGCCGCAGATCGCCGGCGACGTGAACGGCGACGGCTACTCCAACGACCGCGCGTTCATCTTCAATCCGTCCACCGCCGGCGACGCGACGCTCGCGTCCTCCATGCAGTCGCTGCTCAACTCGGCCACCGGGAACGCCAAGGCCTGCCTCACCAGGCAGCTCGGCCGCCTCGCCGAACGGAACAGCTGTGAGGGCCCGTGGACGCACACCGCGAGCCTGTCGGTCTCGTTCAACCCACTCAAGATCAAGCTGCCGCAGCGGGCCACCTTCTCGCTCAGCGTCTCGAACCCGCTGGGGGCGGCCGACCTGCTGCTCAACGGCGAGAAGAACCTGAAGGGATGGGGACAGACGCCGTTCCCCGACGCCAATCTGCTCTACGTGCGCGGCTTCGATGCCACCACGCAGCGCTACAAGTACGAGGTGAACCAGCGGTTCGGCTCCACCAACCCGGCCTTCACCTCGGTGCGTCAGCCGGTCGTGGTGACCGCGATGCTGCGCTACGACCTCGCGCCGACGCGCGAGCGCCAGATGCTCACCCAGCAGCTCGACCGCGGCCGCCGCACCAACGGCACGAAGGCCGCCGAGCCGCTCCTGCGCATCATGTATCAGAACGGCGGGCTCGTGAACCCGATCGCCACGATCCTCCGTCAGTCGGACACCCTGCGTCTCACGCAGAAGCAGGCCGACAGCCTCGCCACGCTGAACCGCTGGTACTCGATCCGCGTCGACTCCATCTGGACGCCGCTGGCCAAGTACATGGGCGCGCTCCCCGACAAGTACGACCAGGACGAGGTCTACGCCCGCTACATCAAGGCGCGCCAGACCACCGTCGACATCATGATCAAGCTCGGACCGGAGATGAAGCGCCTCCTGACGGCCGAGCAGTTCCGCAAGCTGCCGCAGTTCATCGCCAGCTACCTCGACGTGCGCTACCTCGCGTCGATCCGCTCCGGCACCGCCGGCGCGGGGGGCAACACCTTCCTCCCCGGTGGCGGCGGCACGACGGCGGTCATGGGTGGCGGCATGCAGACCATCACGATCGTCCGATAGCAGTGGGCTCCCTTCTCCCCTCGACCATGCGAATGACTTCCATGCACACGAAACTCCTGGCCCTCGCGGGCCTCGCACTGGCGGCCGCCGATGTCGGCGCCCAGCAGTTGCCCCCGGTGCGGCCGCTCGGCGCCGTCGTGGCCGTGTCCAAGGACGGCCTCGGCGCCGTCTCGGCCGCGCGCCAGCTCCCGAACGGCAAGGTGCTCGTCAACGACATCAACGAGCGCAAGCTGATGCTGTTCGAGCCCGATCTCGCGTCGTTCACGATCATCGCCGATTCCACGGCGGCGACCGGCAACGCCTACAGCTCGCGCGCGGCGGGACTGATCCCGTACGCCGGCGATTCGACGCTCTTCGTCGATCCGCAGTCGCTCTCGATGATGGTCATCGATCCCAGCGGCAAGACGGGACGCATCATGTCCGTCCCGCGTCCGCAGGAAGCCGGCCAGCTGATCGGCGGCCCCAACGGCACCCCTGGCTTCGATGGACAGGGACGCCTCGTCTACCGCGCGCAGCCGGTCTTCCGCCCGACCTTCGCCAACGGGCAGATGAAGATGCCCGACATGCCCGACTCGGCGGTCATCGTGCGCGTCGATCTCGCCACGCGAAAGCTCGACACGCTCGCGACGGTCAAGATCACCAAGGTCAAGATCTCGATGGGGCAGGACGAGAACGGGCGCATGTCGGTGAGCACCGTCATCAATCCGATCCAGCAGGTCGATGACTGGGCGATCCTCTCCGATGGCCGCGTGGCGGTCTTGCGCGCGCGCGACTATCACATCGACTTCGTGTCCCCCGACGGCAAGGTCGAGAGCACGCCCAAGATCCCCTTCGATTGGCGTCGCATGGATGACTCGGCCAAGGCCGCCTTCATCGACAGCGTGAAGGTCGTCATGGAGAAGCAGCGGGTCGAGGCCGTCGCACGCATGGGTGCCAACCCGGGTGGTGGTCCGGTGACGGTCGGCGGCCCCGGCGGCGCGGGTGGCGGCGCACCCACGGGCGGCGCGATGGTCTTCTCGATGCGCATGGATGGCGAGGGTCCGGCCCGCGCCGGTGCCCCCGCGCAAGGCGGCCAGCAGCAGGTCTCGATCCCGCCCCTGAATTTCGTGCAGCCGAGTGAGCTCCCCGACTACATGCCGCCGTTCTCCGCCGGCTCCGCGCGCGGCGATGCCGACGGCAACCTCTGGGTCCGCACCTCGAAGAACGTCAATGGCGGCCCGGTCTACGACGTCATCAACCCCAAGGGCGAGCTGATCGATCGTGTGCAGCTCCCGGCCTTCCGCTTCCTCGCCGGATTCGGCACTGGCGGCTGGGTCTACATGGGCGTCAACGACGGCAAGGCCGTCCGCCTGGAGAAGGCGAAGGTCCGCTGATCCGGATCCACGGATGAAGCACGGGGGCGGGGCGCCGACGGCGCGCCGCCCCTGACACTTTTCGCCTGCCGCGCGGTATTCTTCTGTGATGCGCGCTCTCCGGATCCGTTCTCTCGCGATGCGACTCACCTTCGGGGTCGTCACGGCACTCGCCGCGACCGCCCCGAACGTGCTGCGCGCGCAGGCGAGCGACACGGTCAAGATCGCGCCGCCGGACACCACCAAGCCGAAGCGCGTCGCGCCCAAGATCGAGGGGCCACCCATCTCGGCGGGGCGTGCGTTCCTGTACTCCTTCGCCGTGCCCGGGCTGGGGCAGGCCAAGCTCGATCGTCCGACCTACGGCGCAGCGTTCTTCCTGCTGGAAGTGACCGCGCTGTCCATGGCCAACCGCACTGCGTCCGACGTCCGCGCCTCGCGGGCCTTCGTCTCCGACTCGGTGCCGCTCACCTACAAGGTCGACGCGACCACCGGGGCCGTGCAGCTCGGCACGACCGGTCTGCCGATCGTGGACACGTGGAAGGTCAGTTCGTATCCGAGGGAGCTCGTGAAGGCCCGCCGCCTGCAGTACGAGGACTGGATGGCGATCATCATCTTCAATCACCTGTTCTCGGGAGCGGACGCCTTCGTCGCGGCGCAGCTCTGGGATCTGCCGCAGCGGGTCAGCCTCCGCGCGGTCCCGCTCCGGGGTGGAGCGACCGGTTACGGCCTGAACGTCGAGTTCCGCTGAACCGAGTCGGGCCGAGCCCGGACGACTAGCGCTTCTCGATCCGTGTGAGGACCTCGTCGGGCCCGTCCGAGCGCATCCGGCGGAGCTCGACCGCATCGGCGGTCACGCACAGGTACGACGGCTCGTCGAGCCAGGCCCCCGGATTCGCGAGCACGCCCCCGCTGGGCGTCCGTTCCACCGCTCGGGCATGGCTATGCCCGAAGACATAGAGATCGAGGCTCGTATCGCCCGCCAGACGCCCCTGCGCCACCGCGTGGAGGGCCCGACCACCGTCCTTGGGACGGGCGTTCCGGCTCGTGCTCGACGACCGCGTCGCCAGCCAGACCGCGAAGTCCGGCGGAAGCAGGGTGAAGATCGTGGTGATGATCGGGTTGCGGATGAAGGCCTTGAGCAGCCGGTACGGCGCATCCGCCTTCCCACGCAGGCCATCGCCATGCTCGATCAGCGTCTTCCAACCGGCCAGCGCCCCCGACCAGGGACCGAGGACGTACGTCGCGCCGACGTCCTTGGTGATCACCTCGCCTCCCCAGCAGTCGTGGTTCCCGGCGATGTACAGCACGGGGACTCCCGACGCGACGAGCCGCGAGAGCGCGGCCAGGACGCGGATGCTCGGCCGGGTGACGCTGTGCTTCCACTCGAAGTGGAAGTCGAAGACGTCGCCGTTGAGCACCACGCTGCCAGCTTCGACGCGCGCGCGGTCGAGCAACGCGAGCAGCGTCTCCTCCACGTCCGCCGGCGCGGCCCCGACATGGGCGTCGCCCAGCACGAAACAGGGGGCGGGGAACATGCCCAGAAGCTAACGCCGCGCGCATTATCTTTCCAAAGTGGGGCGCCGGGCTCCCCGAGGCGCCCGGGGGCTCCGGTCGCCGCGACCGGTGCACCGACCATCCCCTGACCGTCCTCCCGTGCCGACCACCACCGAACTCCGCGTCCGCTACGCCGAAACCGACAAGATGGGCGTGGTGTACTATGCCAACTACCTCGTGTGGTGCGAGGTGGCGCGGACCGACTTCATCCGGCAGCACGGCGGCTCCTATGCCGAGTGGGAGGAGCAGGGGGTGGGACTCGCCGTCTCGGAAGCGAACGTTCGCTATCACAGTTCGGCGCGGTACGACGACCTTGTGCGCATCGAGACCTGGCTCACCGCGGTACGTTCCCGAGGGGTCACCTTCGAGTACCGGATGACGCACGCCGAGTCGGGGGAGCGCATCGCGTCGGCCTTCACCACGCTGATCGCGATCGCGCCGACGGGGCGTCCCATCACCCTTCCCCCGGACGTGCGGGAGCGTCTCACCCAGGCGATCGACGCTCCTCCGGCGCGTTGACGCCGCCTGTTCAGGACCAGACATTGCATCATATGCCCGAACTGCACCTGTCGACCGTCCCCACCGCTCCGCGGGCCGCACGCCGCGGCGAGCGCCGTCGCGCCCGTGCGACCCTCGGGGCCGCGCTGTTCGCGCTCACGGTCCTTCTGGGGGGCTGCCGTTTCCTGCCGTATCACTTCAACGGCGGCGGTCTCCCCGACCACATCAAGACGATGGCGGTCATCCCGTTCGAGAACGAGACGCCGACGCCGGAACTGCAACGCGAACTGAACGAGGAGCTGCGCAAGAACCTCGCGTCGCGACTCGGCCTCCGTGAAGCCACCGAGGACAAGGCCAACGCCGTCGTGCGCGGCACGATCGTGAAGTACGAGATCGACGTCCCCGAGGCCTTCAGCGCCAACCCGAATCAGGCGATCTCGGCGCGCCGTCGCCTGCAGGTGGTCGTCGACGTCGAGATCATCGACCAGACCACCGGCAAGACCATCTGGACCAAGAAGGGGCTCACCGCGCAGGGTGCGTACGCCGAGAACGCCGAAGCGCAGGGGCGGAAGGCGGCGATCGAGAAGATCGTCACCGAAGTGATCGAGGGGGCGCAATCGCAGTGGTGAGGCGCGGCGCCGTGCGCCGTGGGACGTCGCAGTTGGGATGCCTCATCTGGATCCTGCTGCTCGCGTTCACCATGTACTTCGCCGTCAACATCGTCCGCGAGTACTACGCGTTCCGGAAGTTCCAGGACCGCATGGAGAGCGAGTCGCGCAACGCGGCCAAGCGCACCGACGTGCAGATCCACGACCATCTCGTGGCCCTCGCCGACTCGCTCGGCCTCCCCGAGAGTGCGCATCTGGTCTATGTACGGCGCGTCCCCAAGACGATCTTCATCTGGGCGCACTACTACCAGACGATCGAGCTCCCGGGCTTCGTCTACCAGTGGCACTTCAACCCGCAGGCCAAGAGTTCCTTTTGACCGCACCGCTCGATCCCCGCCGCAAGATCCACACGCGCGAGAGCGCCGCCGCATGGCGGAGCTCCCTCACGGGTGATCTCGTCTTCACAAACGGCGTCTTCGACCTGCTCCATCCGGGGCATGTCGACGTCCTGCTCGGCGCGCGCGCCGAGGGCGCCCATCTCATCGTCGGCGTCAACAGCGACGCCTCCGTGCGTCGCCTGAACAAGGGCCCCGAACGCCCCATCCGGAGCGAGGACGAGCGCGCGTACGTCCTCGCGGCGCTCGAGATGGTGAGCGCCGTCGTCATCTTCGATGAGGACACGCCGCTCGCGCTCGTCAACGCCGTGCAGCCCGATGTGATCGTGAAGGGCGGCGACTACAATCCCGATACGATCGTCGGCGCCGCGGAAGTCCGCGCGCGCGGCGGCCGTGTGGTGGTGATCCCTCTCACCCCCGGGCATTCCACCACCAACACCGTCAATAGACTCCGTGGCCAAGACCGCTGAACCGCGTCCGAACGGGCGCCCCGAATCGTCGCTCCGCCCCATCTCCATCGAACGCGGCGCCTCCGCCTACGCCGAGGGCTCCTGCATCATCGCCTTCGGCAACACGCGCGTGCTCTGCACCGCGAGCGTCGAGGACGGCGTCCCCGGATGGAAGAAGGGGAAGGGGGAAGGGTGGCTCACCGCCGAGTACGCCATGCTCCCGCGCGCCACGCACACGCGCAGCCCGCGCGAACGGTCGCAGGTCGGCGGGCGCACGCAGGAGATCCAGCGCCTCATCGGGCGCAGCGTGCGCGCGATGATCGACGACTTCAAGTGGGGCGAGTTCACCGTGAAGGTGGACTGCGACGTGCTGCAGGCCGACGGTGGCACCCGAACCGCGAGCATCACCGGGGCCTGCGTGGCCGTGCATGACGCCTTCGACTGGATGGTGAAGACCGGCCGCATCAAGCAGAGCCCGGTGAAGCGTCGCGTGGCCGCGGTGAGCGTCGGCGTGATCGACGGTTCACCCCGCGTGGACCTCGAGTACACCGAGGATGTCCGAGCCGACGTGGACATGAACGTCGTGATGAGCAGTGCGGGGCAGTTCGTCGAAGTGCAGGGCACCGGCGAGCACGGCACCTTCGATCGCGCGCAGCTGAACATCCTGCTCGATCAGGCCGTCGCCGCCATCACCGAACTCGACGGTCATCAGCGTCGCGCCCTCGGGATCGCCGGCTGATCGCGTCCACGCCGCGCGCCACGGTCTGCCGATGACGGGAGCAGCGGTCCGCGAGATCCTCGTGGCCTCGCGCAGCGCGGGGAAGCTGCGCGAGCTCGTGCCGTTGTTGGCCGAGTTCGGCTACCGCGCCATCTCGCTCGACGATGCCGGGATCCCCGAGCGTCCCGAGGAGAACGACATCGAGTGCTTCACGACGTTCGAGGAGAACGCGTGCGCGAAGGCCGAGTACTTCGCGAAGATCAGCGGCGGCCGCCTGGTGCTCGCGGATGATTCGGGGCTCTGCGTGGACGCGCTCGACGGTGCGCCCGGCGTGTACAGCAAGCGGTGGTCGGGGAGCACGGCGACGGCGCAGGAGCTCGACGACGCCAACAATGCGCGACTCATCGAAGCGCTTGCTCCGTACCGAGGCGTCCACCGTGGAGCGGCGTACGTCTGCGTCGCCGCCATCTCGCGTCCGCTCACACCCGATTCCCCGATCGTCCGTCCGGCCGACTCGGGAGAGGTTGAGCGTCCGTACCATGCCACGGTCGGCGTGACCTGCCTGTGGGCACGCGGCGAGACGCGCGGGTGGATCGCCGACGCCCCGCAGGGGACGCACGGGTTCGGTTACGATCCGTACTTCGCGAGCGAGGAACTGGGCAAGACCTTCGGGCGCGCGACGCGAGAGGAGAAGGCGGCCGTGAGTCATCGCGCGCGGGCGGTGCGTGCGGTCTGCACCGCGTGGGCCGCTGCCGAATCGAAAATCGTGCGCGCAGACGGTTGACCTCGGCCGCACAGGTCACTACGTTTCCTGCTTCGGTTCGCGGGGCGTAGCGTAGCCCGGTATCGCGCCTGCTTTGGGAGCAGGAGGTCGCCGGTTCGAATCCGGCCGCCCCGATTCGGTCGCGAGGCAGGGAAGGCAGAAGAGTCCGGTTTCTTCAGAGGCGCCAGTAGCTCAGTTGGATAGAGCGGGAGCCTTCTAAGCTCCAGGTCGGGGGTTCGATTCCTCCCTGGCGCGCCTTGCGAAGCAGTGCAGCGGTACCATGCGGGTGCAGCACCAGAATACGACACACAGGGCATGCGCCCTTAGCTCAATTGGCAGAGCAAGTGACTCTTAATCACTAGGTTGTAGGTTCGATTCCTACAGGGCGCACTGAGACACGAGAAGCCGCTTCCG
>CAZAGK010000044.1:0-24880 GCA_964484775.1 uncultured Gemmatimonas sp.
GTGGTCGCGTCGCTCGCGATGGCAGCCGTCGCCGGCGCCCAACGCCCGCAGGTCCTCTATGGCGCGGTCACCAACCTGAACGGCGTCCCGATCCCCGGTGTCACGCTCCTGGTGGCCGGGACGAACATCCGCGCCGTCACGAATGACTCGGGGACGTACGTGATCGAGGCGCCGCCGACCGGTCGTGTGCGCATGACCGCCCGCCGCATCGGTTTCCGCGAGAAGGAGCAGGGTTTCAAGATCGACGCCGGCGTGAATCGCCGCGTGGACTTCGAGCTCGAGGGGATCCCCGAGTTGCTCGACTCGGTGACGATCATGACGCAGCAGGGCGGGACGCACCGCATGGCGGAGTTCTGGAATCGCCGCATGCTCGGGGTCGGCGCCTTCATCACGCGGGCGGATATCGAGAAGCGGAAGCCCTTCCAGCCGTCCGATCTGCTCCGAACCGTCGTCGGCGTCCGGGTGATGGGCGACAACGCGGGGATGAATCGGCCGGTGATCACGATGGGACGCACCGGGATCGGGATGACCGGGTACCGGAACACCCAGTCCCGGGCCGCCGACTGTCGGGTGAACTTCTACGTCGACGGGATGTGGATGCCGACGGGGACCTTCCATCCGGACGATCTCTCCTCGGTGAGCATCGAGGCGATGGAGATCTATCGCGGGGCCTCCGAGACGCCCACGAAGTTCCGCCAGCGCGAGACGGCGTGCGGGCTCGTCGTGATCTGGACGCGCGAACCTCCCCCGCGCGATCGGGCGGACACCAACTTGACGCATCCCTCCCCCACGGGGTGACCCCGGAGCGATAATTAGGGCGTGACCACTCAGGCCCGCCCACCGTTCGGCAGGGATCCCCGGACCATCGTCCTTGCCGTCATGGCGGCGGGGGCGATGTTGCGTTTCATCATCGCGGCCACCGTGGGCTACGGGGTGGACGAGTCGTACGCCGTGGCCATCGCGCGGCAGTTCTCCTGGTCGTACTTCGACCATCCCCCGCTGCTCTTCTGGATCATCGGCGGGTGGGCCAAGCTGGCGGGGAGCGAACGCGAGGTGGTGCTGCGCCTGCCGATCGCGATCTGCTTCGCCGGCACGACCTGGATGACCTACCGGCTCGCCGCACGATTCTTCGGCGAGAATGCCGGGGCGATCGCGGCGCTCCTGCTCAACGTCTCGGCGGAGTTCAGTCTCAGTGCCGGTGGGTGGTTGCTGCCGGACGCGCCGCTCTTCCTGGCGATGATGGCGTCGGTGACGCTGATCGCGGGGATCCTCTTCGATGAGGCACCACGCGCCGTCACGCTGCGGTGGATCGTGGCGGGAGCGGCGGCCGGCGCGGCGATGCTGAGCAAGTATCACGGCGTCTTCGTGCTCGGTGGGACCTTCCTGTTCATGATCTCGAGTCCGCGCCATCGACGCTGGCTGGCGCATCCGGGCCCGTATCTGGGAGCGATCGTCGCGCTCGCGATCTTCTCCCCGGTGCTGTACTGGAACTCGCAGCACCAGTGGGTCTCGTTCCTCTTCCAGGGCGGGCGTGCGGGTGGTCGCGGCGGGATCCACCCGGACACGATGCTCACCAACATCGCCGGGCAGATCGTCTGGGCGCTCCCCTGGATCTGGATCCCGCTCGTGGCGTCGATGTGGGGGGCGTTCCGCCAAGGGAGACAGGCGGCCGAGAAGTGGTTCCTCCTCTGCTTGAGCGTGCCGATCGTCGCGGTGTTCACGCTGATCGCGTTGCGCGGCGATGTCGGACTCCCGCACTGGACGGCCCCGGGGTATCTCTTCGCCTTCCCGCTCCTAGGCGCGGCGGTGGCGTCGCGACTCGAGCGCGGCGCGCCCTACGCGCGGCCGTGGATCGTGACCTCGGTCTACGGCTATCTGACGCTGATCGCGATCCTCTGGAGCGCGGTCGCCACCGGCTGGGTGGGGAGCGTGTTCGGCAGCAAGCTCGCGAAGGCCGCCGACGCGCAGACCGCGGACCTGCTCGACTGGCACGCGGTCTCCAAGGAGCTGCATACGCGACGGCTGCTCCCCGTCGGAAGCTTCGTCGCCGCCCCGAGCTGGATCCAGGCGGGGAAGGCCTCGGTCGCGCTCGGTCCCGACGTCCCGGTGATCTGCCTCTGCGCGGATCCGCACCACTTCTGGTACGCGGTCGTGGACACGCAGTACTTCGGGGCGAATGCCGTGATCCTCAACAAGGTGCGCGCCGGCGAGGATGTCATCGCCAAGTTCGCGCCCTACTTCGAGTCGATCACCCTCGAGACGGTCGTGCCGATCTACCGTGAGCGACGGGTCGCGATGGAGATCGGCGTGTACCGCGCCACGAACTTCCGGAAATCGTTCCCGACCGAGCAGCCGCGATAGCGACGCTGGTCGGTCAGGGAGCGGTCAGCGCGCGTCGCCGCGGAAGCGCCAGAACTGCAGGTCGCCGCGGCGCACGGCGAGGAGTCGACGTTCGGCGGGACTCTTGCCATCCGCGAGCAGCACCGCGAGATCGGCGAGGAAGGTCTGGTTGCCGAACAGGGTGTGCCCGAGCACATCGGCCCGCACGCGCGAGGCGTCGATGGTGTCCATCCCCTTGATCACGGTGATCGAGTCGCCGCCCAGTCCGAGGCGCCACACGCCGTTCAGTGTGCGCGAGGCGCGCAGCGCTTCGTCGTCGTCGCTCGCGTAGAGCGAGACGCGCGCCGATCGCGACTCGAGCTTGGGGAGGATCTCACGGCGGAAGATGCGGGCGTCCACGTCCGGGGCGGCGAAGACGACCTGTGCGAACTTCGGCAGCGTATCGCTCTGGCCCACGAGGCTCAGCGCCTTGCTGATCACCTCGGAGCCCATCGAGTGCCCCATGAGGTTCACGCGTCCCGGGAGTGCGGCGACGGTGTGACCGCGCAGGATGCGCCAGAGGTGGTAGCCGGCGTTGCGCGCCGCCTGCTGGTCGCGGACGTACGACGAGACCGAACCGGCCGAGGGCCAGGTGAAGAGCACGACGCTCCCGTCGAAGCCGAGATCGGCCGCGATCTGCGCGGCGCGGAGCGAGGCGTCCTCGAACGACGTGTTGAAGCCGTGCACGAAGACCAGGATGTCGCGCGACTTGGTCGCCGCGAGATCGGTCGCGAGTCGCGAGACGAATCGATTGCTGTCGACCGGGATCACCGACGAGACGAAGAAGTCCTTGGCGGGGTCGGGGCGATAGGTGAGCGCGTTGACGCGCAGGGTGCTGGGCCGCGGGAGGTCTCCGGTGCCGCGGGCGGAGTAAGGCGGGACGTTCACGCCGACGGCCGCGAACTGCAGGGAGTCGGCGTCGTCCGGGCCGAAGCGCTCGCCCGGGCGTTCGCTGGCCACGGCCCGGCGGGTCGTGGCCACGAAGATCGTGATGCGCGCGGCCCCGCTGTCGAGCGAGGAGTACGAACGGGGGACCGCCGCGTGCGGAGGCGCCACGGGGGCCGGTGGTGCGGCCACCGCGACCGGCGCAGCGGCTGGCGCTGGCGGAGCGCTGGAGCAGGCGGCGAGTGCGAGCGAGGTGACGAAAGCGAGCGGAGCGACGGCGGACGTGCGACGGAGCGATGGGCGGGTCATGACAGCGTTGGTTCGGTGATGTCGAGTGTCGCGACGTCCACGATACGCGGCGTCAGCGCGAAAGTTTCCGCGAACGCCGTCGTGACGCGTTCGGTGACGTCGGCCATGAGCGTCGGTGAGTCGGGCGCACCGTGGAGGCCCTGCTCAGCGGCCACGGTGGTCATCTGTACTCCCGCGATCCCGCAGGGGACCATGAGATCGAAATAGGAGAGATCGGTCGTGACGTTCAGCGCGAAGCCGTGCCAGGTGACCCACTGCCGTGCGTGCACGCCGATGGAGGCGATCTTGCGCCCCTCGGTCCAGACGCCGGTCTGCCCCGGGCTCCGCGCACCGGTGATCCCGAATGGCGCGAGCGCACTGATCAACGCGGCCTCGATCTGACGGAGGTACCAGTGCAGGTCGAGTTTGTGGCGATTGAGATCGACGATCGGATACCCGACCAGCTGTCCCGGCCCGTGGAAGGTCACATCGCCACCACGCTCGACCTCGAAGAGTTCGACGCCGCGCGCGGCCAAGAGTTCGGGGGTCGCGAGCAACGTCGCGGGGTCGCGCGCCGAACGGCCGAGCGTCACGACCGGCGGATGCTCGACGAGCAGGAGCAGATCCTGCGGGATCTCGCCGCTGATCCTCCGATGCGCGAGGGCGCGCTGCATCTCCCACACTTCCGTGTAGGGGCGGGTCCCCAGCGGGACGACCCAGAGCTCGCGCGGTTGCTGCATCCCTGAAATCTAGCAGGTCAGGACGAGCGACCATGCCCACGCGCCCCCGGGACGGCTATCTTGAACGTCGCCCCCTCCCCGGAGTGATGCGCATGTCCCGACGTTGGTTGATGCTGGCGCTCTGCCTGTCCACGCAGGTCGGCCGCGCCCAAGGGATCGCGACCGTCCCCGCCAGTGTGCCGGCCGACGGCCGCGCGGTGCTGGACCGCATGCACACGGCCTATGCCGGTCGTTGGTATCGCACCCTGACCTTCGTGCAGACCACGACGATCGCCCGCGCCGACGGGTCGACCATCGACCAGACTTGGTACGAGAGCCTCCGCCACGCCGAGGGCGGCCGCACGATGCTGCGGATCGACCAAGGGGCGCTCAGCGCCGGGAACGGGGTGATCTACACCGCCGACTCGGCGTGGATCGTGCGCAACGGTGCGCAGACCGCCGCGCGAGCCGACGGGAACTTCTTCCTCCCGCTCATCGAGGGTGTGTACGTGCAGCCGGTCGTGCAGACGGTGCGTGAGCTGGGCGGGATGAAGATCGACCTCACCAAGGTGCACGGACGCAACTGGGAGTCGCGCCCCGTGTGGGTGGTCGGTGCCGCCGCCGGCGACACCGTCGCGCCACAGTTCTGGGTGGATCCCGAGCGGTTGGTGGTGGTGCGGGTCATCGTCGCGAGCGCCCCGGGACAGCCGCCGCTCGACGTCCGCCTCGGCGGGTATCAGCAGGTCGGCCGCGGCTGGCTCGCCACGGAGATCACGATGCTGCAGGGCGGCAAGATGCGGCAGCGCGAGGTCTATCACGACTGGAAGGTCGATATCCCCCTCGACACGCGACTCTTCGACCCGGCACTCTGGCGCGAGGCGACGCACTGGTTCAAAGCCCCGTAGGGTGGAACGAAGAGCGCCGACCCGATGACCGGGTCGGCGCTCTCGTTTCGTGGGCCACCCGCGCCGATCAGGCGTGGATCATCCGTCCCATGGCATCGAGCGTCGCCTCGGCGATCGCCTCGCTGAGCGTCGGATGCGCATGCACCGTCTGCTCGACCTCCTCGACGGTGAACTCGTTCTCGCGCGCCACGGCGAGCTCGTGGATCATCTCCGTCGCGTGCGCGCCGACGATGTGCGCACCGAGGATCTCGCCGTACTTGGCGTCGATCACGAGCTTCACGAAGCCCTCCGTCTCCCCCGACGTGCGGGCACGGCCGTTCGCGCTGAACGGGAACTTCCCGATCTTCACATCGAGCTTCTTCTCCTTGGCCTGCGCCTCGGTGATGCCGATCGACGCGACTTCCGGGTGGCAGTAGGTGGCGTTCGGGATGTTGCCGTAGTTGAGCGGGTGGAAGTGCACCCCCGCGATCACTTCGGCCACGATCATCCCTTCGCGCTCGCCCTTGTGGGCGAGCATCGGCGGGCCGGCCACGTCGCCGATGGCGTAGATCCCCTTCACCGACGTCTCCATCCGCTCATTGATCTTGATGAAGCCACGCTCGGTGAGCGCGATCCCCGCTTCCTTGAGCCCGATGTTCTCGATGTTCGCGGCGCGACCGGCAGCGACGAGCACCTTGTCGACCACGATCTCCTGCTTGGCACCCTTCTCCTCGACGGTGAGCGTCACCGAGTCCTTGCCGGCCTTGGTGCCGGAGAGCTTGGCGCCCACGAAGATGTCGATGCCGCGCTTCTTGAAGCTGCGCTGCACCTCGGTGCTGGAATCCTCGTCCTCCAGGGGGAGGATCCGCGGCGCGACCTCGATGATCGTGACCTTGGAGCCGAAGGCGTTGAACACATCGGCGAACTCGCAACCCACCGCACCGGCGCCGACGATGGCGACCGACTTCGGCGCCTTCTCCAGAATGAGCGCCTCATCCGACGAGATGATCGTCGTCTTGTTGAGCTCAAGCCCGGCCTGCGGGAGCCCCTTCACCCGCGACCCGGTGCAGACGACGAGCGCCTTGGTGGCGGTGTGCGTCTCGCTCTTGCCGTCAGCGGTCGTGACCTTCACCGACTTGCCGGCGCCGATCGTCCCCGTGCCCTTGATCCAGGTGATCTTGTTCTTCTTGAAGAGGAACTCGACTCCCTTGGAGTTCTTGGTGCTCACGTCGCGCGAGCGCTTCATGGCCACGCCGAAGTCGAGCGAGACCTCGCCCACGTTCACGCCGAACTCGGCGGCCTTCTTCACCTTCGTGGCGATGCTCGCCGCCTCGAGGAGCGCCTTGGCGGGGATGCATCCCCAGAGCACGCAGGTGCCACCGAGCCCTTCGCGCTCGATGACGGCCACATTGAGGCCGAGCTGGGCGGAGCGGATCGCGCCCACATAACCGGCGGGGCCACCGCCGAGGAAGATCACGTCGAACGAAGCCATGGTCGGGGTCCCGGTGGTCAGTAGACGAGCATCAGCGGATTCTCGATCATCCGCCGCAGGGTCTGCAGGAAACGCGCGCCCACGGCGCCGTCGATGGCGCGATGGTCGCAGCTCATGGTCACGCGGAGTTTCTTGCGCACTTCGAAGCCGCCGTCGGCCATGGCGACGACCTTGTCCTCGATGGCGCCGATGGCGAGGATGCCGCACTCGGGCGGATTGATGATCGCCGTGAACTGGTCGATCTGCATCATCCCGAGGTTCGAGACGGAGAAGGTGCTCCCCGTGTACTCGGCCGGCGTGAGCTTCCGCTCGCGCGCACGCTTGGCGAGCCCGCGGCTCTCGGCCGAGATCTCGCTCAGGCGCTTCTGGTCGGCGTCGAAGATCACCGGGACGATCAGCCCGTCGTCGGTGGCCACGGCCATGCCGAGGTGCACGCGGTTGAACTGGCGGATGGAGTCACCCAGCCAGTGCGCGTTCACTTCCGGATGCTGCGCGAGCGCGGTCGCGGTCGCCTTCAGGATGATGTCGTTGAAGGAGACCTTGTACTCGTCCCCCAGCTCGGCCACCGCGGCGCGCATCTCGGCGGCGCGGGAGAGGTCGATCTCGGCGGTGAGGTAGAAGGTCGGGATCGGACCGATCGACTCGGCGAGGCGACGGGCGATCGTCTTGCGGATCTGCGTGAGCGGGATGTCGTCGTAGTCCTTGCCCGAACGCGACGGCTTGAGGGTGCTCACCGGCGGCTGCGCGATCTGCGCGGCCATGGCCGCTTCGATGTCGCGCTTGACGACGCGACCGCCCGGGCCGGAGCCGGCGATGCGCTTGAGGTCCACGCCGGCGTCGTCGGCCAGACGCCGCGCGAGCGGGCTGGCGACGGTGCGGGCACCGGAGGCCGGGATCGCGGCCGGAGGCGGGGCAGGGGCACGAACCGCGGCAGCGGCCGGAGCGGTCGGCGCAGCCGCGGGGGCCGCAGGCGCTGCCGCAGCCGGAGCTGAAGCCGCAGCGGCCGCAGGAGCCGCGGCCGAACCGATGACGGCCGCGATGTCCTCGCTGGACGCTCCGATCACGCCGACGAGCGTGCCCACCGGCACCGCGTCGCCTTCGTTCACGAGACGCTTGCGCAGCAGTCCTTCACCACGCGCGACGAGCTCCATGACCGCCTTGTCGGTCTCGACTTCGGCGAGCACGTCGCCGCTCTTCACGGCGTCGCCCTCGTTCTTGAGCCACTTCACCAGGCGCCCCTCTTCCATCGTAGGGGAGAGCGCCTCCATGAAAACCTTGGTCGCCATAGGTCAGGCCTCGATGTACATGACTTTCTTCACCGCCGCGATCGTCTTCGCGAGGTCGGGCTTCGCCGCCTTCTCCAACGCCTTCGCGTACGGCATCGGCACATCCTCCTGATGCACCCGCAGCACCGGGGCGTCGAGATCGTCGAAGCAGTGGCGCTGGATGTAGTCCACCACCTGCGCGCCGATGCCGCAGATCTCCCACCCTTCCTCGAGCACCACGGCGCGATTGGTCTTCTTCACGCTGGTGGTGATCGCCTCGACGTCCATGGGGCGGATCGTGCGCAGATCGACCACGTCGATCTTGATCCCTTCCTTCGCCAGGGTGTCGGCGGCCTGCATGGCCACCAGCACCATCTTCCCGCTGGTGATGATCGAGCAGTCGCTCCCCTCACGCTTCAGGTCGGCCTTGCCGAGCGGAATGAGATATTCCTCGTCCGGCACCTCACCCTTCGTGTTGTAGAGCATCTCGCCTTCGAGCACGATCACCGGGTTGTCGTCGCGGATGGCGCTCTTGAGGAGCCCCTTCGCGTCGTACGGGGTGCCCGGGGTGACGACCTTGAGTCCCGGAATGTGCGCGAGCCACGACTCCCAGGCCTGCGAGTGCTGCGCCGAGAGCTGCAGCGCGGCGCCGTTGGGGCCGCGGAAGACCATCGGCATCGAGAACTGTCCGCCGCTCATGTAGAGCATCTTGGCGGCGGCGTTCACGACCTGGTCGAGTGCGAGCAGCGCGAAGTTCCACGTCATGAACTCGACGATCGGGCGCAGCCCCACCATCGCCGCGCCCACGCCGACGCCGGCGAAGCCGAGTTCGGTGATCGGCGTATCGACCACGCGCATCTCGCCGAACTCCTCGAGGAGTCCCTTCGAGACCTTGTAGGCGCCATTGTAGACCCCGACTTCCTCGCCCATCAGGAAGACGCGGTCGTCCTTGTGCATCTCTTCGCGGAGCGCCTGGTTGAGCGCGTCACGGTAGGTGATGATAGGCATCGGTCAGCCCTCCTGCTTGGTGTCGGAGGTCGTCTCGACGAGGACATCCTCGTAGAGCGCCTCGAGCGGCGGTTCGGGGCTGGCGTCCGCGTAGTCCCACGAATCCTGCACGACGGCGGCGATCTCCTTCTCGATCTCGGCCACGAGCTCCGGGGTCATCGTCCCCTCGGCGTTCATCCGGGCCTTGAGCAGGTTGATCGGGTCGCGCTTCATGTACTCCTCGAGCTCGGCCTTGGTGCGATAGGTGCCGGAGACCGCGTCGCTCATGGAGTGGCCCATGAAGCGGTACGTCTTGATCTCGAGCAGCGTCGGCTCGTAGCTCTTGCGGGCGCGGGCCACCGCCTCGGTGACCGCGTCGCGCACGGCGAACACGTCCTGACCGTCCACCTCCTCGCTGTGGATCGAGTAGGTATCGCCGCGCTTGTACATCTCCTTGATGGAGCTCGCCCGCGTGACGGCGGTGCCCATACCGTAGCGGTTGTTCTCGATGATGTAGATCACCGGGAGCTTCCAGAGCCCCGCCATGTTGAGCGACTCATGGAAGGCGCCGTTGTTCACCGCGGCCTCGCCCATGAAGCAGATGATGCACTGGTCGCCGCCACGGTACTTGATGGCGAAGCCGACGCCGGTCGCGATCGGCACATGCCCACCGACGATCCCGTGACCGCCGAGGAAGCCGACGCTGCGGTCGAAGAGGTGCATGGAGCCGCCCTTTCCGCGCGAGCAGCCGTCGATGCGGCCGAAGAGCTCGGCCATCACGCTGCGCGCGCTCATGCCGCGGGCGAGCGCCTGGCCGTGGTCACGGTAGGTCGTGATCACGTAGTCATCGTGACGCAGGGCATTCATGACGCCGGTGCCGACCGCTTCCTGGCCGATGTAGAGGTGGCAGAAGCCGCCGATCTTGCCGAGCGCGTACGCCTCGGCGACCTTCTCCTCGAAGCGGCGCTGCAGGATCATGGAGTGGAGCAGCTCGCGGTGGAGCGTCGCGTCGCCGGTCGCGTCCGATTTCTTCTTGCTTGCCATTGCGATCGTGTGGTGAGCGCGCGTCGTATGCCGAGGGACGCGCGGTTAATGAAGAAACGGCCGGGTCAGACCCCGGCCGCCTGCACCTGCTCCCATGCGTGATAGCTCGAGCGCACGAGCGGGGCGCTCTCGACGTGCTTGAACCCCATCTGCATGCCGGCCTCGTAGAACATCCGGAACTCCTCGGGGGTCACGTACCGGTCGAGCGCGATATGGTCGGCGCTCGGCTTGAGGTACTGCCCGAGGGTGAGGATGTCCACGTCGACGGTGCGCAGGTCACGCATGGTGTCGAGGACTTCCTCGTTGGTCTCGCCCATGCCGAGGATGATCCCCGTCTTGGTGGGGATCTCGGGGGCGATCGACTTGGCGAAGCGGAAGATCTCCTTCACGCGTTCGTAGCGGCCGCCGGGGCGAGCCTTCTTGTAGAGACGGGGTACCGTCTCGGTGTTGTGATTGTAGATCTCGGGCTTGGCCTCGAGGACGGTGCGGATCGAGTCCTCGTTCCCTTGGAAGTCGGGGACGAGCACCTCGACCGAGCAGGTCGGGACGCGCTCGTGCACCTGACGGATGACTTCGGCGAAGGCCCAGGCCCCGTAGTCGGGGAGGTCGTCGCGGTCCACCGAGGTGATGACGAGGTGGCGGAGGTTCATCTTCTCCGCGGCCTCGGCCACGCGGCTCGGCTCGGCCGGGTCGAACTTGGGCGGGCGTCCATGGGCGACGGCGCAGTAGGCGCAGTTCCGGGTGCAGACGTCGCCGAGGATCATGAAGGTGGCGGTGCCGTGGTCCCAGCACTCGCCGATGTTGGGGCAGTGGGCCTCTTCACAGACGGTGTGGAGGTCCATCTCCGCCATCATGTTCTTGAGGTGCACGTACGACTTGCCGCCCGGCGCCTTGACCTTCAGCCAGGACGGCTTGCGGTCAGGGAGGGCGGAGGCGCGATGGCGTCCGAGGATCTGGTACAGATGTTCGCCCATCGGGGCTCCCGTTGTTCGGGGCACGGAACTGCGCGGACCTGCATGCAACTAGCTGAGACACAAGAATCTAGGAGGTGTGTTCAGGGGAAGCAAAGAGACAGTAACCTGTATTTTCCTATTTAAAGGGTTACTCAAAATCAGGCGGTTTTGGCCGGGTCCGTGGGTTCCGGGGCGGGTACTCGCCGCGGAGGGGGCGAACGGCTAGAATCCGCGAGCGCTGAAACCTCCGGCGGGACACCCCCGTAGGGACAGCAGACCCGATCAAGGACACTGTCATGCTCCGCACCCTGTTCACCGTAGGCCTGATGGCGGTCGTCGGCCTGTTCGTCCTCAAACTCGTCTTCGGCCTGTTCGGCGTGGCGCTGGGGCTGTTCTTCATGGTCGCGGGCGTCGCGCTCAAGCTGTTGATCGTCGGCGCGGTCGTGTACTTCGTGATCCGGATCGTGAGTCCGAGCACGGCGCGCGAGCTGCGCGAGAAGTTCGACCGGTAACGTTCGTCGATCGCATGTTGCCGGCCCGGACCGGCAAAAAAGGAGCGCGCCACGCATCGATCTGCGTGGCGCGCTCTTGGCGTTCAGGACGTCGCGAGGCCCCGAACGCTCACCCCGCGTCCATCGCCTCCGCCACCGCCCAGCATAGCAGCGGCACCATGATCTCGTGGTGCCCGGTGATCTCGTAACCCTTTCCGCTGTCGATGGTGGGTCGCTGCACGACGTTCACGCGCGGCCGATAGTGGCGCTGCATGTCGAGGTCCACCGTCGTGAAGTCGCGCGGGGCCCCTTCGTTCAGGTTGCGGGCGATCGTGAGCGCCTTGAGGAAGACCTCGGGCATGATCACCGCGCTCCCGCAGTTGAGCGCCACGCCCCCCTGGTCCAGCCGCTCGAGCGACGCGGCCAGCCGGCGGAAGTCGCGATGACTCGTGTCGCCGATCGCGGCGCCGTTGGCGGCCGGGTGCTGATGGATGATCTCCGCACCGAGCGCCGCGTGCACGGTGACCGGGATGTCGAGCCGCCAGGCGTTCAGGATCACGCTCAGCTCGGGGTTCTCGGCGGAGGCATCGGCGGCGATGGCGCGCGCGACCGATTCCCCCATCCCGCGTCCCTCGGCCATCCCCTGCACGAAGGCTTCGTTCAGTCCGCGTCCCGTCTCCTCGGCCATCCCGAAGGAACCGTCGCGGAGCCCGGCAGCGACATCCTCCGAGGTGCCGCCGAAGCGCGCCATCTCGTAGTCGTGGATGGCGGCCGAGCCGTTCATGGCGAGGTGGGTGATCACGCCGCGGCGCATCAGGTCGATGAGCACCGGGGCGAGCCCGGTCTTCACGATGTGGCCGCCGAGCATGAGGACGACGCCCTTCTTCTTGTGGGCGGCGGCGGCGATCGCGGCGACGACCTTCCGGAAGTCGCGCGCGACGAGCACGTCCGGCAGCGCGTCGAGGAAGGCGGCGAAGGAGCGGTCGTCGCCCGGCGGTCGCGAGAAGTCCTCAGCGCGGACCTTGTTGGCGCGACCGGAGATCGGGATGGTGCGGATCTTGGAGAGATCGGCTTCGCGCGGCGCGTCGCTCACGGGGCCCTCAGGGGCGCTTGGTGGTATCGGTCGGGTTGGTGGCGCGGAGCGGCATCACGTTCTGCATCTTGCGCAGGTTCAGACTCAGCGACGCGATCGAGCCGAGCTTGACGTTCATGCGCAGCAGCAGGTGGCGCTCGTCGTCCGAGAGCCAGATCTCGGCGCGTCCGCCTTCGGCGAAGAGCCCGCTCGTCTTGATGATCGGGCGGATGACGATCGCGTCGAAGGTGCCGGCGGGGACGCTCACGCGCTCCTTGCGGAGCACCTGGATCACGACCGGATTCGCGTTCGGATCGAAGTACCGGTTGAACTCGTAGCGCTTGCCGACTTCGAGCGGGATGGTGCGCAGGAAGAAGAAGAACGACGCGTCGTCGAGCGGATCGTCGACGGACGCACGCTCTTCCTTCCCCTGTTCGTGGAAGATCTTCCGGTCGGGGAAGATGTCGTAGATGCGCAGGCGTTTGTTGCTGAGCTCGCTGAGGTCCTGCACGAAGCGCAGCGAGTTGAGCGTCTGCGTGTCGAGGTAGCTGTCGTAGGAGTCGTTGATGCGCGCGCCGGGGATCCCGCCGGTGATGTTGAAGCGGAGACGCCAGGTGGCGCGTCCACGCACGGTGTCGATCCCCATCACCATCATGCGCCCGGAACCGGCCTCGAAGAATCCGACCTTGAGGTTGTACTCGAGGAACTCGCCCTTCCCCCAGGGGACGGCGACCATGGTCTGCGGCGTGGTGCTGGCATCCGGGGTGCCCGTGCTCTGCGCGCTGACGGACGCGCGTGCCGCGAACGACCCCACGCCGACGAGCAGCGCGAGCGCGAGCACCCGGGCGAGCGCTCCGTCGCGCATCGCGAGGCGCAGCGCGAGGCGATGGCTCACGCGGCGGGGGACGGGGTACGGCGACCGCGCGCGGCCCAACTGCGCTTCACGAGGTCGACGGCGTCCGGCCACGGCTGCACGCGACTCTCGCGGGGCCGCACATCCCACCGTGACTCGAGCGGCACCGCTTCCACGCGCCGCGCCATCGGCGCGGCCTCGCGGAGCAGCTCCATGTTGGCCACCCACACCGGCGCGTCCGCGGCGGGCAACACCGCCGCCTTGAGCAGATCGCGCACGAGACTGATGCGGAAGAGCCGATAGCCCGAGTACGGGTCCTTCACCCCCGGCACCGTCACGACGCGACGGATCGGCAGGAGCATCGGGACCCAGCGGACGAGCTTCCCCAGCTTGCGCACCGGCTCCGGAGCATGCTCCGACATGACGCGCTCGCCGACGACGATGTCCGCGCCCCCTTCGAAGCGCTTCACCAGCTCGGGGAGATGCTCGGGCTGATCGGTGAAGTCGCCCTGCATCATGATGACGGCATCACGGCGCGGGTACCGGGTGCGCTCGCTGGCGGCGCGGAGCAGGGCCTCGGTGGCCTTGGCGTAGCCCACGCGCGCGGTGCCGCTGAGCACCGTCAGGGGCATGACCTTCTTGTAGGGCTCGAGCGTCTCGCCCGTACCGTCGGTGCTGGCGTCGTCATAGACGAGCACCTCGTATTCGCGCGAGTAGTCCTGGAACACCTTGCGGATGCGCCAGAGCAACACGCCGACGGTCGGCGCTTCGTTGTACGACGGGATGCAGATATACAGCACGCGGGTATCGGACCCTTGGAAAGGGAACCTGAAAGCTAGGCAATGCGGTGACCGTATCGCTACGGGGTCGTACCCCGCGGACGCCCCTTAGGGGACGACGGTAACCTGGGCCGAGCCCGTCACGCCGCTGACGAGGGCGTAAACCGTTGCCACGCCGAGCTTTCGCGAACGGAACCAGGTACTGGCTCCGGTGGTCGCGCTGATCGTCCCGACCGAATCCGGGCCGTAGGCCCATGTGGTCGGGGGGAAGCTCCCGACCGAGGTGGAGTTCTTGATGGGGTTGGCGGAGAGCTGGGTGCTGTCGCCGAGGGAGATGGTGATGCGGCCCGGGGTCACCGCGACGCTAACCGGGGTGTCGATGCCGGCGGTGGCGTTGCCACCGGTGACCGTCGGAGCGGGGGCCCCGACGCCGGCGAAGCCGCAGCCGGCCGTGAGCACGGCGGCGATCGCGATCGAGACGTGCGCCGTGATCGAGCGGAGCGAGTGCGTCATGTCAGTGCGTCCTCCCCGAGCGGTTGATGTCATCGCGAACGGCGTCGGCAAAGGCCCGGAATATCCCCCGGTCCCACTGCCGCACATCGGTCGTAAGATCTTCAGGATGCCACTGGACCGCTAGGCACCACCAGGCCGGGTCGGCCGCCTCGACCCCCTCGATCACCCCGTCGGTGGCGCGCGCGTTCACCACCAGCCCGGGCGCCACGCGATCGACGGCCTGATGGTGATAGGAGTTTACCGACATCTCGCCGGAATGCCCGACGGCTTGGGCCAGACGTGTGCCGGCTTCGACGATCACCCCGTGGGTGCGAACCCCGAGCGGAGCGTCGGGATCGTGGTTCAGCTCGGACGGGCGCTCGGACGGCAGGTCCTGGATGAGCGTCCCACCGAACGCCGCGTTGAGCAGCTGGATCCCCCGGCAGATGGCGAGGACCGGCTTCCCCGCCATGTGCGCGGCGGCGAGCAGCGCCAGCTCGGTCGCATCGCGCTCCGCGTGCGCGGGTTGCGTCGCGGGATGTCGCGCGGCGCCATACAACGCGGGATCCACATCCTCGCCCCCGCTCAGCAACAGCCCGGAGGTCCCCGCGATGAACTCGGTCGCGCTCGCGACGTCGGCGAGCGGCGGCACGATCACCGGGAGCAGCCCGGCGCTCTCGAGCGAGCGGGTGTAGTTCAGCGACAGACGCACACGCACCCCTTCGGAGTCCGGGAGAGTGGTGGCGCTGACGGCGATGAGTGGACGCAACGGTGCCCAGGGGTGCGAGGAGGGGGCGCACCCTCGACTCGGCGGCGCGCCTCCTCTATGCTACAACATCGAAACGCGCGGCGCCTCCCTCCCGTAGTGTCGGTACCCCCCATCACCACCGGACCGGATGTTCGAATCACTGAAGGACGCCATTCAGGATCTGCTCCACGGACGCGTCGCGCCCGGGGATCGTCGCGCGGTCATCAACGAGATGAAGAGCGCGATGGTCGTGGCGAAGCTCGGCGTCGAGGATCTGCAGAAGAGCGTCGACATCACGCGTCAGCGCCTGGCGACCGAGCTCGAACAGCTCGTGACGGTGCAGCGCCGCAAGACGCTCGCGGCGGAGATCGACGACAAGGAGACGGTCGCGCTCGCGGAGAAGTTCGAGGCGCAGCACAGCGAGCGGATCGCGGTGCTCGAGCGGAAGCTCGGCGCGCAGGAGGCGGAGGCCGATCTCGCCGCACGCGAGCTGGCCGAGATGATGACGGCGCTCAAGGCGGCGAACGTCGGCGTGGGCTCGGGGACGCCGCGTTCAGGGCCGAGTGACGAGGAGCTCGGGCTTCCGGACAACTCGAAGCTGAACAGCGAGCTGGATTCGCTGGCGCGTCAGCGGACGCGGGCGGAGAAAGATGCGGTCGCGGATGCGAAGCTCGAGGAGCTCAAGCGGCGGATGTCGCAGCAGTAGCTTCTCGTTCGCGGCTGGCGGCTCGCGGCTCGCGACTGGCTCCGGGCGGTCGGGGGTGGGCACTCCCGGCGCGATGCTCTCGGACCGCTGCGCGGTCCTGCGGCCGCATCGCTGTGGGAGTGCCCGCCCCCTCCCTGTCGGGCAAGTTGTTTGGGGACGCCCGCAAGACTCACCCCCGCGTGATCGAGATCCGATAATTGTTCGGTGCTCCCTGCTCCCCGGAACGGCTCAGGGGGCAGCGGAGGGATCTCAGCCCGTCAGGGAGGGGCCGAGGGCCCCCATAGCGAGCGTGGTCGTTTCAGTTCAGCTCGCGTAGGGGACCCTCGGCCCCGACCACCCGACGAGAGAATACGGCGACATACGAAACCGCTAACGACCTTCGGACGTCGTCGCCATCATGCGACGGATCGGGATCACGAGCACGCCCAACACCGCGGCGCCGGCGAACAGGGAGAGCGCGGTCCAGTTGAACAGCGACGGCATCTCGGCGAGGTTCTCCGGATTCACCTGCCCGCCCACCAAGCCCGCGATCAGGTTGCCGAGCGACGTGGCCATGAACCAGACCCCCATCATCTGCCCCACGTACTTCTTGGGTGCGAGCGCGGTCATGGAGCTGAGCCCCACGGGGGAGATCATCAGTTCGCCCACCGACTGCAGCATGTAGCTGCCGATCAGCCACCAGGCGGAGACGCGCGTGTCGGCGCCACCGCCGATCACGATCTTCGCGGCGGCGACCATGATCCAGAAGCCGAGGCCGGTGATGAGGAGGCCGCCCGCGAACTTCGCCGGGCTCGACGGATCGAGCGACCGCTTGCCGAGGGTGACCCAGAGCCACCCCATCACGGGGGCGAGGGTCACGATGAACACCGAGTTCACCGACTGCAGCCAGAGCGTCGGCATCTCCCAGCCGAACACATGGCGGTCGGTGAAATCCTTGGCGAACAGATTGAGCGAAGTGGGTGCCTGCTCGAAGGCCGCCCAGAAGACCACGGCGCCGACGAAGAGCACCATGATGACCGCCATGCGCTTCTTCTCGTCGCCGGTGAGCCCGGCGAGGAGGAAGAGGAACAGGAAGTAGGCGATCGCGATCCCGCTGATGATGTACTTCATCGAGTTCGCGATGGCGATCGGATCGATCGTCACGGCGCCGCTCATCGCGAGGGCGAGTCCGGCGACGACGATGCCCAACCCGATGAAGGTGAAGTTCCGCACCTTCGCCCGCTCCTCGGGGCCGGTGGTCGGCTCACCGCCGATCGGGCCGAGGGTCCGCGCGCGACGCGCGCGGAGGGTGACGAGACCCACGAGCATGCCGACGCCGGCGGCGCCGAAGCCCCAATGCCACCCCACCCGCTCGCCGAGGTAGCCGGTGACCAGCGGCGACACGAGGGCGCCGAAGTTGATCCCCATGTAGAAGATCGAGAAGGCGGCGTCACGCTTGGAGCCACCGTCCGGATACAGCGTGCCGACCATCGCCGAGATGTTCGGCTTGAGGAGGCCGGTGCCGAGGACGATCAGCACGAGCCCGAGGAAGAAGGCCGAGTGCATGAAGACGGCCGAGAGCGCGATGGACAGATGCCCGAGCGCGATCAGGACGCCGCCGTACCAGATGGAGCGCTGCAGCCCGAGCCACCGGTCGGCGATCCACCCGCCGGGGAGCGAGGCGAGATAGACGGAGGCCGCGTAGATGCCGACGATCGCCGAAGCCTTGGGGCGATCGAAGCCGAAGCCGCCGCTCGTGAGCGCGGCGGTCATGAAGAGCACCAGGAGCGGGCGGATGCCGTAGAACGAGAAGCGTTCCCAGAGTTCGGTGAAGAAGAGCGTGGACAGTCCCTTCGGATGGCCGAAGAAGCTGGTGTCGCTCGTCAGGGCGCGAAGCTCAGGGGACATCTCGCTGGCGTGCTTCTTGGGCGCGGCGGAGGCGGTCACGAGGTGATGGGCTGTGGGTGCAAAGGGACAGCGGCGAGCAGCTCGCGCGAATGCGGGTGCGCGGGCCCCGAGAAAAACTCCACTGCGGACGCGGTTTCCACCAGTCGTCCCTGCTGCAGGACGGCGACCCGGGTCGCGACCTGCTGGACGACCGCGAGGTTGTGGCTGATGAACAGACAGGTGAGCGCTCGGTCGCGCTGCAGGCGCTGGAGGAGAGCCAGGATCTGGGCCTGCACGGTGACATCGAGCGCGGAGACCGCTTCGTCGAGGACCAGGAGGTCAGGGCTGCAGGCGAGGGCGCGTGCGATGGCGACCCGCTGGCGCTGTCCGCCGGAGAGCTCGTGCGGCAGGCGCGCGCCGAGGGCCGCGCCGAGTCCGACCTCGTCGAGGAGGAGCCGCACCGCATGCTCCGCCGCCGAGCCGACCGCGATGCCATGGATCTCGAGCGGCTCGGCCACGAGGGCGGCGACTGTCATCCACGGCGTCAGGGCGGTGGAGGGATCCTGCAGCACGATCTGCATGCGCCGCCGGAGCGAGCGCAGCGCCTCACGCGGCTGCATGGCGAGGTCGGCGCCGGCGAAGCGGACCGTGCCCGCCGCTGGCTCGATGAGCCGCAACACGGCGCGCGCGATCGAGCTCTTGCCGCACCCGGACGTTCCCACGAGCGCCAGTGTCTCGCCCGACGCGATCTCGAAGGAGACGGCATCCACCGCAGTGTTCGCGGCGCGTGCGCCGCGAGCCGCGTAGCGCACGGTCAGATCGCGGACCTCGAGGAGCGTGCCGCTCATGCGCCCACCGTCAGGCGCGGGAGTGCGCGCAACAGCTCCACCGTCACGGGGTGCTGTGGTGCGGTGAAGAGCCGCTCGGTGGTCGCCTCCTCCACACAGCGGCCCTCGTGCAGCACGAGGACGCGGGAACAGGTCGTGGCCACGACACCGAGGTCATGCGTGATCAGCAGGAGGGCGGTGCCCGTCTCACGCTGCAGCGTGCGCAGGAGTTCGAGGAGCTGCGACTGCGTGAGCACATCGAGCGCGGAGGTCGGTTCGTCGGCGATCACCAGTGCCGGCCGCAGCACGAGCGCCATCGCGATCATCACCCGTTGGCACTGTCCGCCGGACAGCTCGTGCGGGTATGCGCCGATGAGCGAGGCGTCGATCCCCACGCGGGCGAGCATCACGGTCGCACGGGTGCGGGCCTCGGCGACCGATCCGCGCTCGTGCACGAGGATCGCCTCGGTCACCTGCGCGCCGACGCTCATGGCCGGGTTCAGCGAGCCCTGCGGATCCTGGAAGACCATCGCGAGTCGGCGTCCGCGCAACGAACGCCACGCTGCCGGGTCGAGCGTGGTGAGCTCGACTCCCTCGAAGCGCACCCGCGATCCGGCACCGATCACGGCGCCCGCATCAGAGAGACCCATGACGGCGAGCGCGGCCGCCGACTTCCCGCTCCCCGACCCGCCGACGATCGCGACCATCTCCCCCGGTTCGATCACGAACGACAGCCCCTCCACCGCCGTCACGCCGTGGCGCGGGAAGGTCACCGTCAGATCACGCACCTCGAGGAGCGCCGTCATCGGACGACCTGATGCGGATCGACCGCCTCGCGCCACCGTTCGCCGACGGCATTGAATGCCGCGACGGTCGCGATGATGGCGACGGCGGGAAAGAGCAGCATCCACCAGCTCCCGAGCATGCGCTCCGCGCCGTCGCGCATGATGTTCCCCCAGCTCGCGGCCGGAGGACGCACGCCGAGTCCGAGGAAGGAGAGTCCTGCCTCGAGCGGGATCACCGAGGCGAACGACAGCGTGGCCGCGACCGCCACGTGCGGGAGCACGCCGGGGAGCACATGTCCCATCAGCACCCGCGAGCGCGTGGCGCCGAGGGCGCGCGCGGCGAGCACCCAGTCGCGCTGCCGGAGCGCGCGTACCTGCGCGCGCACGACGCGACTCATCGGTGGCCAACTGGTGAGGCCGAGCGCGAGCGCGAGCTTCCATGCCGTCATGGGTCCGGCGCTCGCGAGGAGCAGGAGCAGCAGCACGCGCGGGATCACGAGCATCGCGTCGACGATGCGCATCAGCAGATCGTCCAGCCACCCGTCGCTCGCTCCCGCCACCGCGCCCCAGAGCGTCCCGACGAGCACCGCGATGAACACCGAGAGCGTGCCGATCCCGAGCGAGATCCGGGTACCGGCGATCACGCGGCTCAGCACGTCGCGCGACAACCCATCGGTGCCGAAGGGGTGCGCCCACGAGGGAGGCTGATACTGCATCTCGACGATCCCGCTGAAGGCATTCGGGTCGTACGGAGAGAGCACGCCGCCCAGCAACACGATGAGCACGGCAACGCCGAGCACGGCGATCGCGAGACGTGGCGTCCCTGCCGCGCGCAGACTGGTCGGGGCGATGCGACTCATCGGCGCCCCCTCGCCAATCGCGAATCGGCGAGCGCTGCCGCGACATCGGCGAGCAATCCGCCGAGGGCCACGAGCACGCTCGCCGCCATCACCGCCCCGATCGCGAGCGGGTAGTCGCGTCCCGTCACGGCCTCCACCATCGTGCGCCCCATGCCGGGCCAGGCGAAGATGGCCTCGACGAACACCGCGCCGCCCACGAGGGACGGGAGCAGGAGCCCGCACAGCGTGATCACCGGTCCGAGCGCGTTCCGCAGCGCGTGGCGGACGAGCACGCGTGACTCCGGTGCCCCCTTGGCGCGCGCGGTGCGGATGAAAGGCTGCGCCAGGACGAGCCGCATCTCGGTGCGTTGATAGCGCGCGACGCCGGCCCCGATGATCACGGCGAGGGTGAGGGCGGGGAGGATCAGATGGTGGAGTACATCGCCGACGCGAGCGAGCGGTCCCATGGACTCATGCACGCCGAGCGTGACCATCCCACCCACCGGGAAGATCCGCCAGGTCGCCGCGAGCAACGAGAGCGAAGCGGTCGCGACGATGTATTCGGGCGTCGCGATGACGGCGAGCCCGAGGCGTTCGGTGACGCGCGCGGTGCGCGAGGTCGGATGCGCGCCCTGCCAGGCCCCGAGCGCCACCCCGCCGAGGATCCCCAGGAGCAGCGCGCTTCCCATCAGGAGCGCGGTGTTCGGCAACACCTCGCGCAGTACCTGCGAGACGGGGCGTCCACGCGAGAGCGACGGCCCGAGATCCCCGCGCAGCGCGTTCCCCACGAAATGCGTGTACTGCCCGAGCACCGGCTCGTCCAACGCATACTGCTTGCGCAGCAGATCACGCGCCTCGGCGCTGCTCCCGGTCTCGAGTGCACTCGCGCTCAGCGGGTCGCCCGGCGCGGCCCGCATGAGCACGAAGACCACCGAGACCGCGAGGCCCAGTACCAGCGCGGACTGCGCGAGGCGACCGAGCAGGAACCGGAGCAACGGTCAGTTCTTGGGCGGGATGTCGCGCGGCAGATGACCGCCCGGAGCGATCGACCAATGCTCCAGCGACTTCCACCAGGCGCCCGGGCGCAGCGCGCCGGTCACGAGGCGCGTGTGCGCGCCCGAGACGGTCGGCTGTTCGAACAGGAAGATGGCGGGAGCGTCGTCCACGATCTGTTGATACACCGCGCGGTACTGCCGACGGGCCTCGCCCGTGTTCGGCGCGGCGAAGGCGCTGTCGGCGTGCGCATCCACGACGGCGCTCGAGTAGCCGCCGAAGTTGAGCCCCCCGGGTCCGGACGAGCCCTTGTACCAGGTCTGGTGCAGGCCGCCGGCAGGGCTGCGCCCTGCCGTGAGGTTCTGGATGAAGCTGTCGAAGTTGTGACCGGTCACGCGGGCGCCGATGGCCGGCGGATCCATGACCTCCACCTCGACCTTCACGCCGATCTGCCGCAGCTGCTCCTGGATGAGCTGCGCGTACTGCTGACGCGGCTTGCTGCTGCTCGCGGCGATGATGCTGAAGGCGAGCGGGCGTCCTCCCTTCATGCGCGTCCCATCGGCCCCGGGCTTCCACCCGAGCGAGTCGAGCAGCGCAGCGGCGGCGGCCCGGTCGAAGCGGGGCTGCGCGAGGGTGCTGTCAGCGCTCCATTGCATGCTCGAGAACGGCCCCATCGCGAGTCGCCCTGCGCCCTCGAAGACGTTCTGCAGCATGGCCCGACGATCGAGCGCCATCGCCAGTGCGCGACGGACCTTGGCGTCGCCCAGCACCGGATGCGGACGTGCGGTGGCGCCGTCGTGCAGGTTGAACTGGAGGAAGGCGTAGTTCATCGACGGCGTACGGATGATCTGCACCTGCGGCTGCTTGGCGGCCGCCGCGAGTTCCGAGGCCGGCAGCAGTTCATAGAAATCCGCTTCGCCCGCGAAGAGCTGTTTGGCCAGCGTCGCCGGGTCGCCATTCACCGAGTAGATCAGGCGGTCCAGCTTGGGCCGCCCGCGATAGAACGCGTCGACCGCGGCCACTTCGAGACGCTCCCCCTGCTTCCACGACACGAACTTGAAGGGGCCACTTCCCACCGGCGCGCGCGAGAATGCCGACGTGGCCAGCGAGTCATGCGGGGTCGCGGCGAGCAAGTGCGCCGGGAGCGGGACGAACCCCGAGACGAATCGGAAGAACTCCTCCGGGGCGCGACGCTTGAAGCGGACCGCGACGTGCAGCGAGTCGGCGACGATCAACGAGTCGACGACTTCCGCGAGGTCGGTGCTCGTTCCCGAACCCGTGGCCGGGTCGCGCGCGATCTCATAGCCGAAGCGCACGTCGGCCGCGCGGACCGGCGTGCCGTCGTGCCAGCGGGCGCGCGGGTCGAGCGCGAACGTCACCGTGAGCGAGTCACTGCTCCAGCTCCACGACTGGGCGAGGCGGGGCTCGAACCCCGCGACATCCACCGTGGAGAGCGCGGGGCCCAGGTCGGCGAGGGGCTCGAACATCGGCTCCACCATCGCGCGCCCTTGCACCGTTCCCGAAGCGACGGTCGGGAAGAGCGACTTGGTGTCCGCGCCGAGCGCGATGATCACCGTGCCGCCCCCTGCTCCCTCACGTCCGCCGCAGGCCGCGGCTCCGATGACGAATCCCAGCCCAACCCACCGCGCCAAGTGCCGTCGCATGCGTCTCCGCTCGTTCGAGGTCGGCAAACGTTACGATGCTATCGTCGCCACGTCCACTCCAAACTATCGAAGCGCGCGCGGTGCGGAACGGCCCACCGCCACGCCTCCTCGGGCTCCAGCCACTCGACCGTCCCTTCCCGTTGTTCCAAGGCCCAGCGGAGGGCACGGGCCACCTCGGACACCGATGGCCATCGGCCGAGCAACTCCCCCAAGGCTGCCGCGGGGATGCTCGGCGTCATCGGACGCGTCGCGAGCGCCGTGATGCGGGCCTGGTCATCAGCGAAGAGGATCGATCCGTGCTGGAGGAGGGCACCCCGCTCCCGGAGTTGGGCGCTCCCGACGAGCTTGCGACCGTCCACGATCAGCTCGCCCGCATTCGGCTCGGCGAAGCACGGGGCGCCGCCCGGGCGCCGCACCGGGCTCGCCGGTGCCTCCGTGGCGTCCACGCCGAGTTGCGTGAGGGCCAGGAGCAACAGGGCGTTGATCCGCCCGTAGCTGGCCTTCAGGGGCTCCCCATCGACCACGGGAGCGGTGACGCTGTAGGTGGCTTCGTGGTGATGCAGAAGGACCCGCCCTCCGGTCGGACGCCGGACGGCCTGCATCCCCGCGGTGGCGATATCCGTCTCCCGGAAGAGTCCCTTCACCGACTCGTGCCGACCGAACGACAGTGTCGGCGTGGCCCAGCTGTACACCCGGAGGACCGACTCGCCGGTGGCCGCGGCGCGGTCGAGCAGCCCGGCGTCGAGGGCCATGTTGGCGGCCGCATCGGCGGGGTCGGTGAGGAGGAAACGCCACATGCCTGCAATCTACCATCGCGGTCCGGACGGCCACCAACACTGCATCGTGTTCCGCGTATTAGCTTTCGTGGCTGGCTTTTCACGTGTTCCGCGACCATTCGGAGCGCTTGGCGCTCCTATACAGGAGTCAGAACGTGTCCTCCGCACATCCCGAGCCCGCGTCATTCGTCCCCCGACACCTGGGCCCGTCCGACGCCGAAGTGAGCGCGATGCTCGACGCGCTCGGCTACAAGTCGCTCGATGCCTTCATCGATGCGACCATCCCCGCCTCGATCCGCTTCCGCGACAAGCTGAACATCCCGGCTGCGCGCTCGGAGCAGGACGCCCTCGCCGCCTTCGCGACCGAGATGTCGGCCAACGAAGTCTGGCGCACGTACATCGGCATGGGGTATTCGGGGACGCATGTGCCGGCCGTGGTCCAGCGCAACATCCTGGAGAATCCGGGCTGGTACACCGCCTACACCCCGTACCAGGCCGAGATCGCGCAGGGACGCCTCGAGGCGCTGCTCAACTACCAGACGATGGTGAGCGATCTCACGGGGCTGCCGATCGCCAACGCCTCGCTCCTCGACGAGGGGACGGCGGCCGCGGAGGCCGTGACGATGGCGCACGGTCTGGCCAGCGCGGGCCGCGACTCGGTGATGGTCGCCGATGACCTGCACCCGCAGACGATCGACGTGGTGACGGCCCGCGCGGCCGCTCGCGGGATCACCGTGGTGCTCGCGAACCCGGCCACGATGGCCCCCGACGCGACGACCTGCGCAATCCTCATCCAGTACCCCAACACCTCGGGCGCGGTGGTGGATCACCGCGCGCTCGCCGAGAAGGCGCACGCGGCCGGTGCGCTCGTGATCGTCGCGACCGATCTGCTCGCGCTCACGCTGCTGACGCCTCCAGGCGAGTGGGGCGCCGACATCGCGGTCGGCAACTCGCAGCGCTTCGGCGTGCCGTTCGGCTACGGCGGCCCGCACGCGGCCTTCTTCTCCACTCGCGACGAGTACAAGCGCAGCATCCCCGGGCGTCTGATCGGCGTGAGCCGCGACAGCCACGGCAAGCCGGCGCTGCGCATGGC
>CAZAGK010000045.1:0-24836 GCA_964484775.1 uncultured Gemmatimonas sp.
CCCCCCTCGCGGCTCCTGCCAGAGCCGCTCGTGGAGATACGGGGTGCCCGGATGCGATTCGTCGGGGCAGGGCCACTGGATCCCGCCGAGTTCCTCGAGACGCGCGTAGCTCATGCCACCGGCGAATGCCGGAGCGGCCACGCGGAACTCGTTCCACATGTCCTCGGCCGTGGGGGTGGCCCAGTCGTGCCCCATGCGCCGTGCCAACTCCGAGATGATCCAGAGTTCGTCACGTGCGCCCGCCGGAGCCTCGCGCGCCTTACGCACGCGCTGCACACGGCGCTCGCTGTTGGTGACCGTGCCCTCGCCCTCGCACCAGGTCGCGGCCGCCGGGAATACCACGTCGGCGAGCCGCGCGGTCTTGGTGAGGAAGATCTCCTGCACCACCAGGTGCTCGAGCCCGTTGAAGATCCGCTCCACGCGATTGCCATCGGCATCGCTCTGCGCGGGATTCTCACCGATCACGAAAAGCCCCTTCATCTCGCCATGTTCGATGGCGTGGAGCATCTGCGTCAGGTTCTTGCCGTACTTGGGTTGGATCTCCACGCCCCAGAGGTCGCCGATGCGCTTCCGCGCCTCCGCGTCCTGCTCGATGTCCTGGAAGCCGGGGAGCTTGTTGGGGATCGCCCCCATGTCGCCGCCGCCCTGCACGTTGTTCTGCCCGCGGAGCGGGTTGCATCCCGAGCCCCAGCGTCCGACGTGGCCGGTGAGCAGGCAGAGGTTGATCAGCGAGAGGACGTTGTCCACCGCGTTGTGATGCTCGGTGATCCCCAGCGTCCAGCAGATCATCGCGCGCTTGGCGGTCGCGAAGGCGTGCGCCGCCTCGCGGATCACCTCAGGGGGGATCCCGGTCGTCTCGGCGACGGCTTCGGGCGAGTACGCCTGGACCGCCGCCTTGTACGCCTCGAAGTTCTCGGTGGCGTTGGCGATGAACCCCGGGTGGGTGAGTCCCGCTTCGATGATCGCATGGCCCATCGCGTTGGCGAGGGCGATATCCGACCCCACCCGCAGCCCGAGCCACACGTCGGCCCACTTGGCGCTGGACGTGCGCCGCGGGTCCATGACGTACAACCGCGTCCCGTTGTGGCGGATCCCCTTCAGGAGATGGTGGAACCAGATCGGGTGTGCCTCGCGGGCATTCGAGCCCCACAGGAACACGACGTCCGCGTCCTCCACCTCCTCGTAGGAGTTGGTTCCGCCTCCCGCTCCGAACACCGTCGCCAGACCGACGACGCTAGGCGCGTGTCACGTTCGATTACAGCTGTCGATGTTGTTCGTGCCGAAGACCACGCGACTGAACTTCCCGGCGAGGAAATTCACCTCGTTGGTGCTCTTCGAGCAGCTGAAGATCCCGAGCGAATTCGGGCCATGTTCGGCCTTGATGCGGCGGAATCCGGCCGCCGCACGGTCCAGCGCTTCGTCCCAGGTGGCGGGGCGGAGCAGTCCGTTGTCGCGGACGAGGGGCTCGGTCAGACGCTGATACGAACGAGGGGCAGCGGAACGACGAGTGCTCACTGATGGTTCTCCGAACGGGAAGAACGGCAGCGGGCGGTCCAAGGACCGTCCTATAAAGAGGAAGATGGACAGGGGGACAGCCCTGCGGTAGCCTTTTATGGTCTCGTCCGCCCCCTTTGGAGCCCCGATGCACGCCCTCGCCAGAACCCTGCTGATCAGCGGTGCCGCGTCCCTGTGCGCCGGCGCGCAGAATGTCCCCCGTCAGACCGAGAGCGATGCCTACACGCGCTACGAGCTGCTCGCGCCGGGGAGCGCCGAGCTGAAGATCATCTATGAGGTCACGGCGACGACCGCGGGGGCGAAGTACTACTTCAACCCGATCCGCAAAGGGAGCATCGCCACCGACGAGTCGGTCTTCGACCGGGCGACGGGGAAGCCCCTCGCCTTCGATGTCGTCGGCCAGGCGGAGGCGAACGCCGGCGGCGTCCCCGGGCGGGACAGCACCCAGCAGTACATCCGCGTGACCCTCACGCGACCGGTGCCCGCCAACGGAGGCGAGGCGCGGGTGCTGATCATCAAGACGTACGAGGATCCCAAGAGCTACTACACCTTGGGCGACACGATCGTCTTCACGCGCGGACTCGGCATCAAGCGCAACGCGGTCGTGCTTCCGGCAGGATATGAGATCGTCGCCAGCAACTTCCCGGCGCAGGTGCTGCAGGAGCCGGATGGCCGGGTGGGGATCTCCTTCTGGAACAACACGCCGTCCGAGGCGGCTGTGGTCCTGAAGGCCGCCCCGGTGCGCGGGCTCGGCGCCGCGAAGTCCGCCATGGCCGCGCGCCTCGACGAACGCTCGCGCCAGAACCGCGAGATCGTCTACGATCTGCTGCAGCCGGAGACGCACTCTTTCGCGCTCTACCACGACTACACCGAGTCGCGCCCCGGCACTGCGGTCTACATCAACGAAGTCCGCGCCGGGAGCACGGTGAGCAAGCCTTCGGCGCGGAACCTGGACACGGGCGACACGCTCGCGTGGCAGGTGCTCAAGGGGGACGCCATCACCAGGGCGGGGCTGGACGTGAAGAACGTCACCGCGGCCAGCGAGGTCGTGGCCTTCCGCTTCGCCCCCGTGAAGAACGGCGAGAGCACCCGCATCCGGATGTTCGAGACCTACACCGATACGGCGCGTTACAAGATCGTCGGCGACGAGCTCGTCTGGGACCGCTCCTTCGGCCGCCCGTCGAACATCGTGATCCTCCCCGCAGGGTGGGTCCTCGCCAACAGCTCGATCCCCGCCACGGTGAGCACGCAGAGCGATGGCCGCGTGCGCCTCGAGTTCATCAATCCGCGTCCCGACGAGATCGCCGTGCTCATCACGGCCCGTCGGCGCGCTCCCTTGCGCTGAGCACATCATGCCGACCCCGACCACCGCCCGCCGTACGCACACCTTCACCGAGTCGGTCATCCGCGAGATGACCCGCGTGGCCCGTGCGCACAACGCGATCAATCTCGCGCAGGGGTTCCCGGACTTCCCCATGCCGGCGAGCATGAAGGAGGCGGCCTGCGCCGCGATCCACGCCGACGTGAACCAGTACGCCATCACGTGGGGCGCCAAGCCGTTGCGCGATGCCATCGTCGGCAAATACGCGTCGCGCTACCACATGCCGGTGGAGGCCGAGACGGAGATCACCGTCACCTGCGGCGCCACCGAAGCCGCGGCGTCGGTCTTCCTGGCACTGCTCAACCCCGGCGACGAAGTGCTGATCTTCGAGCCCTTCTACGAGAACTACGGGCCCGATGCGATCCTCTGCGAGGCGAACCCGGTGTTCGTACCGCTGCGTGCGCCGGACTGGGGCTATGACGGCGACGCGCTGCGGGCCGCCATCACCCCGCGGTCGCGCGCGATCGTCCTCAACTCGCCGCACAACCCGACGGGGCACGTGTTCTCGCGCGCCGAACTCGAGGAGATCGCCGCGCTCTGCATCAAGCACGACCTGATCTGCATCACCGACGATCCCTACGAGTACATCCTCTACTCGGGCGAGCACATCCCGATCGCGACGCTCCCGGGGATGCGCGATCGCACGGTGACGATCTCCAGCCTCTCCAAGACCTTCAGCATCACCGGCTGGCGACTGGGCTATGCGATCGCGAACGCCGAATGGACGAGCGCCATCCGCAAGGTGCACGATTTCCTCACCGTGGGAGCGCCGGCGCCGCTGCAGCAGGCGGCGGCCATCGGATATGCCTACGACGACGCCTACTACGCGAAGATGTCGGCCGACTACCGCGCGCGTCGCGACTATCTGGCGACGCCGCTGCGCGAGGCGGGCTTCGCCTTCGCCGAACCGCAGGGGGCGTACTACTTCTTCGCCGATTTCAGCGCGCTCTCCAAGGACGACGACGTGACCTTCGCCAAATGGATGACGCGCGAGATCGGCGTCGCCACCGTGCCGGGGTCGAGCTTCTTCCGTCCCGGCGCGCCGGAAGGGAAGCGCTACACCCGCTTCGCCTTCTGCAAGACGCAGGCGACCCTTGAGGCCGCGGTCGAGAAGCTCACCAAGCTCACGCGCGCCGGAAGCTGACCGGTTACGCGGTTAGCTTACCTTCCAATCCTTCGCCGTCGGCGGCTGGATCGCCAGGTCCACCGCCAACCAGGTGGACTTGGTGAACGGATAGGTGAACACCGGCGCGATGATCATGATCAGGATCGCGACCCACTGCAGCGTGTCCCACGGGATGTTCGGCCAGGTGTTCAGCAGCCAGATCCCGAGTCCGATCGCGAAGATCAGCTCGCTCGCGATGAGGTTGATCAGATACGCGCCGATGAAGTAGTCGTGCGAGCCGCGGTCGAACAGGAGACCGCACGTCGAGCACGACGGGCGCAACTTGAACCACCCGGCCAGGATCCCGCCGGTCCCGCACTGGGGACAGCGGAGGGTGAGCCCCCGGGCGACGCGAGCGAACGGTGTAGGTGCGAAGCCCGCCATGATTGAATATACGTTATGTCATCCGCGACAGGAGCCTCCGTGTCCCGCCCGATCGTCACTGTCACCCGTCGTCTCCCCGCTGCGGTCGAACGCCGACTGCAGGAGCAGTACGACGCCGAGCTGAACACGACCGACGTGCGCCTCACCCCCGACGCGCTCGTCGCCGCCCTCGATCGCTCCGATGCCCTCATCAGCACGCTCGGCGATCCGATCAGCGCCGACCTGCTGGGGCGCGCCAAGCCTCGCACGCGGATCATCGCGCACTTCGGCGTCGGCTACGACAACATCGACATCGACGCCGCCCGCGCCCTGGGGATCGCCGTGACGAACACCCCCGGCGTCCTCACCGAGGATACCGCCGATTTCGCCGTCGCCCTGTTGCTCGCGAGCGCACGGCGCGCCAGCGAGGGAGAGCGGGAGCTCCGCGCCGGCGAGTGGACCGGGTGGCGCCCCACCCATCTGCTGGGGACCCGACTCAGCGGCAAGACGCTCGGACTCGTCGGCTTCGGGCGCATCGGCCAGGCGGTCGCCGTGCGCGCGCGCCAGGGATTCGGGATGCGCGTCCTGGCCTGGAGCCGCTCCCTTACCGACGAGATCGCCGCGCGCCACGGCGTGGTGAAGGTCACCGACCTCGACATGCTGCTCCACGCGAGCGATTTCGTGTCGCTGCACGTGCCGGGGACGCCGGAGACGCGGCACCTGATCGACGAGGCACGCCTCCGCCGCATGCGCCCCTCCGCGCATCTGATCAACACGGCGCGCGGGAGCGTCGTGGACCAGCCGGCCCTCATCGCCGCTCTCACCGAGGGGCGACTGGCCGGGGCCGCCCTCGACGTCTTCGAGGACGAACCGATCGTCCCGCCGGAGCTGCTCGCACTCCCCAATGTCGCCGCCTTCCCGCACCAGGCGAGCGCGACGGTCGAGAGCCGGACCGCCATGGGGATGCTCGCCATCGACAACCTCGACGCCTTCTTCGCCGGCCACCGACCGCCGAATCGCGTCAACTGAGCGTCGTCCCGGGTCCGCTCCGCGCGCCGCACCTCCGCCCGAGGTGTAGTAGCGGCGCGGGCGTGTTGCCGCACCCTCTCACCGCTCCTAGCTTTCGATGATCCACCCGATCGACGAGGCATGACGCACGTGACGACCTACAAGTATTCCACCGTTCCTGCTGGTGGGGAGCGCATCGAAGTCTCCGGCGGCACCTTCCAGGTCCCGGACAAGCCGATCATCCCCTTCATCGAAGGCGACGGCACCGGACCCGACATCTGGCGTGCCTCGGTTCGCGTGTTCGACGCCGCCGTCGAGCGGGCCTACGGTGGCAAGCGCAAGGTCCACTGGATGGAAGTCCTCGCCGGTCAGAAGGCCTTCGACACCACGGGCGAATGGATGCCCGCCGAGTCGCTCGAGGCGGTGCGCGAGTTCAAGATCGCCATCAAGGGTCCGCTCACCACGCCGGTCGGCGGTGGCATCCGCTCGCTGAACGTCGCGCTCCGTCAGGAGCTCGACCTCTACGCCTGCATCCGCCCCGTGCGCTACTTCGAGGGCGTCGGCTCCCCGATGAAGGATCCGGGGAAGGTCAACATCGTGATCTTCCGCGAGAACATCGAGGACGTCTACTCCGGGATCGAGTTCAAGGCCGGTTCGCCCGAAGCCGACAAGCTGCGCAACTACCTCAAGACGGAGTTCAACAAGAACGTCCGTGAAGGCTCGGCCATCGGCATCAAGCCGATGTCCCCCTTCGGCTCGAAGCGTCTCGTCGAGATGGCGATCAAGTACGCCCTCAAGAAGGGGAAGAAGTCGGTGACGCTGATGCACAAGGGGAACATCATGAAGTTCACCGAGGGCGGCTTCAAGGATTGGGGCTACGAAGTGGCGGCCGAGAAGTTCGGCAACCTGATCGTGCGCGAGGACGATCTCGGCAAGGCCGGGAACACCGCGCGCGCCGATGCGCTCGTGATCAAGGACCGCATCGCCGACTCGATGTTCCAACAGCTCCTCCTGCGCCCGTCGGAGTACGACGTGATCGCGACGCCGAACCTCAACGGCGACTACGTCTCCGATGCAGCGGCGGCACAGGTCGGCGGACTCGGCATCGCGCCGGGCGGCAATGTGGGCGACCACGCGGCCGTCTTCGAGGCCACGCACGGCACCGCGCCCAAGTACGCGAACCTCGACAAGATCAACCCGGGCTCCGTGATCCTCAGCGGCGTCATGATGTTCGAGCAGATGGGCTGGCAGGAAGCCGCCGACATGATCATGCGCGGCATGGAATCGGCCATCACGGCCAAGACGGTCACCTACGATCTCGCGCGTCAGATGCCGGGCGCGACCGAGGTCTCGACCTCCAAGTTCGGCGATTGTGTGATCGCCGGCATGCAGGGCTGAGATGGCACTCGACTTCACCCTCCGCTCCGGTGATCCGGCGCGACTCGGCACGCCGCTGCTCGCAGTGGCGTTGCCGAGCGATCGTCCCGTCCCCAAGTCGCTGAACGCGCTGGACAAGGCGCTCGGCGGCGCGATCTCTCGCGTCGTCCGCGCCAAGGACTTCAAGGGTGCGCGTGACGAGACCCTGCTCCTGCTCAACGCCGGGCGCGGTCCCGAGCGCGTGTTGCTCGTGGGACTCGGCGCCGCACCCGACGACAACGCCATCACCCGCGCGGCCTCGGTCGCCGGACGTCGTGGCAATGCGATGGGTGTCCGCTCGATGGCATTCTGGGCTGAGGAGCTCGCGACCGCCCGCCTCGAGAACGCCGTCATCGGTCTCTCCCTCGGCAGCTGGGACTACGCGGATCTCCGCACGCCCAACAAGGACAAGCCCAAGCCGCTGCACGCGGCCACGGTCTGCGTCGCGAGCACCGTCAGCACCAAGGCGGCCTTCAACAATGGCGTGGCGATCGCTGCCGGTCAGCGGATCGCGCGTACCCTCGGCGCGATGCCGGGGAACGTGTGCACCCCGGATCACATCGCCCGCACCGCGCGCGATGTCGGCAAGCGTCACAAGCTCAAGGTGACCGTGCTCGGCCGCCGCGAGATGAAGCGCCTGAAGATGGGGTCGTTCCTCGCCGTCGCGCAGGGGACGCCGCAGGATCCCAAGCTCATCGCCATCGAGTACAAGGGCGGGCGTCGCGGCGAGGCGCCGATCGCGCTCGTGGGGAAGGGACTCTGCTTCGATTCCGGCGGCATCAGCATCAAGCCCGCCGATCGCATGGAGTGGATGAAGTTCGACATGTGCGGCGCGGCCGGCGTCATCGGCGCCATGGAGGCGATCGCGCGCATGAAGCTCAAGGTCAACGTCGTCGGGCTGATCGGAAGCACCACCAACATGCCGAGCGGCACCGCGATGAACCCCGGCGACGTGGTGAAGGCCGCCAACGGGAAGACCATCGAGATCATCAACACCGACGCTGAAGGGCGTCTCGTGCTGGCCGACGTCCTCACCTACGCCGAGCGGTTCAAGCCGCAGGCGGTGGTGGACGCGGCGACCCTCACCGGCGCGGTCGTGATCGCGCTCGGGAACATCCACATGGGTGTGCTGGGTAATGATCAGGGGATCATCGACGAAGTGCTCGCGGCGAACGCCCGTGGTGGCGAACCCGGCTGGCAGCTCCCGATGACCGCCGACTACAAGGATCAACTCAAGTCCGACGTCGCCGATCTGCGGAACGTCGGGGTCCGCGGGGCGGGGACGATCACCGCCGCGCACTTCCTCTCGGAATTCGCATCGAACTTCAAGTGGGCGCATCTCGACGTGGCCGGGACGGCGTATTCGGAGAGCGATCTGGTGATGATCCCACGGGGTCCCACCGGCGTGCCGGTGCGCACCTTCGTCGAGTTCGTGCGAGGGCGGGCGCGCTGAAGCAGTTCGCTCGTGTCCTGCTCGCCGTGCTGATCCTGGGCGCGCCGCTCGTCGGGCGCGCCCAGGCTGTGCCGCTCCCTCCGCCTCCGGTGGACACCGGCAAGGTCAAACCGAAGGCCGACACGACCAAGGTCGACTCGTTGACCTTCAGAGCGGCACCGGAGCCTCCCAAGAAGGACTCCATCAAGGCGCCCCTCGCTCGCGGCTACGCCCCGGCGAACCTCGAGATCGGCGAGCGCAGCTGGCACTGGGACCGCGATTCGATCTTCGCGACCGGTGCGCTCACTCTCGGCGAGCTCCTGAGCAACGTGCCCGGGGTGACATCGCTGACGGCCGGCTTCCTGATGGCGCCGCAGGTGGCCGCGCTCAATGGCGACCCCTTCGCGACCAAACTGTACCTCGACGGCGTCGAGCTCGATCCGATCCAGCACCGCAACGGCTCCATCAGCGATCTGGCCTTCATCCCGCTGTGGACGCTCGAGGAGGTCTCGGTCGAGCGCACCGCTGGGCAGCTACGCGTGCACCTGCGCAGTTGGCGGGTGGACGACACCACCCCGCAGTCGCGGGTGGACGTCCTCAGCGGCTCCGACAACCTGAATCTCTTCCGCGGCTGGTTCGGGCGACGGTTCGACAACGGCTTCGCCCTGCAGTTCAGCGGCCAGCAGTACTCGACCATCTCCGCCACCAACCCGTACGGCGACAATCTCGGCATCATGAGCCGGATCGGGTGGGCGCGCGGCAGCTGGAGCATCGACGGCGTCACGATCCGGCAAAGCATCACGCGGCAGAAGGGCCCCCGCGGACTGCTCTTCGGCCCTGCGACCGCCGACGGCATCCCCGCGTTCAAGGGGATCGAAGGCACGGCGTACGCGCGCATCGCCTGGCACGACGCCGCCCAGGACGGCCCGTGGATCCAGCTGATCGCGGCCTCGTTGCGGGCGAACGAGGACAACAAGTCCTCGAGCACCACGACGACCACCACGGCGGTCCCGGGGGATTCGGTCGACACGCTCCGCGTCCGCAGCGAGTACACCATCACCGGTGGGATCACCCGCGGCGCGCTGCGTCTGAGTGGCACGACCCGCATCCGCTCGGTGGACCATCACAGCTTCTATTCGTCGGGTGGGCGCGCCGAGTGGTCGAACCGGTTCGTCGCGGTCGGCGCGTTCGCCGAACAGGCGCTCGACCTCACGAAGTACACCGACCTCACCGCGCGGGTGACGCCCTTCCGATGGCTGAACGTCGGACTGTCGGCCAGCAGAGCCGCGCCCGGCGATACGGCGCTCGGCAAGACCTACACCAGCACGCGCGCCGAAGCGGCGATCAAGTTCCGCGACCGCTGGATCTCGGGCGGGTTCATCTCCCGCAGTGCGCAGACGATGATGCCGCTGGTGCAGTTCGACTCGTCGCTGCGGAAGTTCGATATCCCATCGGCCACCGGCTTCACCTTCGGCGTCCGCGGTCCCGTCTGGCGTGGGTGGCAGGTCGAAGTGGACGGCACCTCCTGGAACGATGCCGCGCCCTACCGGCCGCAGCGGGAGATCCGCTCCCGACTCTGGTTCGAGTCCTGGTTCCTGGAGCGCTTCCCGCGCAAGAACTTCCATCTCGCCGCGGCGCTGACCAATGAGTACCGGACCGCGTCCTACCTGCCGGCGGCGGGGAATCTCTTCGGCCAATCGAGCCGCGGGGGGAACATCTGGGGCTCGATCGTCGAGATCCGGATCGCCACGGCGGTCATCTCCTGGCAGTACCGCAACATGGCGGGCTACCAGTATGAGAGCGTCCCGGGGTATCTGATGCCCCGTCTGCTGAACGTGTACGGGGTGCGCTGGGAGTTCTGGAACTAGACGCGAGGCATTCCATGCGACGCTTGATCCGACTCGGCGCAGCCCTATCGGTCTTCGCCGCTGCGCCGCCCGCGCAGGCGCAGTTCATGAAGACCAAGTGGCAAGCTGCGGTCCCGCCGAGTAGCGAGTCCACGGCAGAACTCAAGTTCGCACTCCCGACGTGCACGCGCGTCGTTGGAGAGGTCACTCGGGCGGGAACGGCGCCACAGGTCGCGAATAGGCGCGCGCCGTCGAAGGGGAGTCCCAGCGCGCGCTCGACGCGCTGTACAAGGCGCTCGGAGATTCCTCGACGGCGCGCGGCACGCGTGTCTCCCTGTCGGCGCAGGTTGGCGAGCTCGCCGGACTCGTCCACGGTGCGCACGAGTGCGCCGCGCAGATCGACTCCGCCGTGGCCGCCGTCGGTGCGCTGCGCAGCAAGGGGCTCACCGAGGAGGAGTCGCGCGGCCGCCTGTCGAAGGCCGAACGACTCGAGGACTTCTTCCGGGAGAGCGGCGCCGACAAGCGCGCCGGGCCCGATTTCGTGAGCGAGGGCGGGCTCGGCGGCGGCGTCGGCGGCCCGCAGATCGCCGCGCAACTCGTGCAGATCGATCTCTTGCTGGGCGACAAGGGCCCGACGATCCCGCTCTGGTTCTTCACGAATCTTCCCGCGCTTCCCGATCCGTCCTTCGCGGCGCTCAAGTCACGTTTGCTCGACGAGTTCTCCGGTCTGCTCAACCTCCAGACGAGCGTCCGCCGCCGGTCCCGTGCCTTCCAGTTCGCCGACACCACCTACGGGCTCAGCACGGAGTTCAGCGTCGGGACGCGGGTCATCGGAGGACGCGGCGCGAGTACCACGGTCAAGGAACCCGCGTCCATCCTCGCCGGTCAGATGGTCTGGAGCGCGAAGCTCGTGCTCCCGCTGCGTAGCCGGCGCGACACCCCGAGGGACGGCGCCCTCGAGATCCGCGGGGCGGTCGCGGCGGTGCAGACCTCGACGGCGATCGCTTTCGACGGTCCCGATGTCTTCAAGAGCGCCGCAGTGTTCAATCTCTCGGCCTCCCTCCACGTCTCGGACCTGATCCACCTCTCGGCCGGCATCGCGCGCGAGGGTGGGGCCGCCAAGTTGCTGGGCAACCGCGCGTTCATCGGCCTGGGGGCGTCGCGCTGACTGCCGACGCGGCACCGTGCGCCGCTGAGCGCCGGGGCCTCCTCGGCTTTACAAACCCGTTGCAGCACCGTAACTTACTAGGCTTCATATGATTAGAAGCATGACGGGGTTCGGGGCAGCGGAAGGCGGCGTCGGCTCGATGCGAGTCAGCGTCGAGCTTCGTTCCGTCAACCATCGCTTTTTCAATCCGAGCATCAAGCTCCCCGGAGCCTTCCAGCGATGGGAGACCGAGGTGCGTGAGGCCCTTCGCAAGCGTGTCGCCCGCGGTCATGTGACCGTGTTCGCCCGCTACGAACGCGAAGGGGAGCAGCTGGCCGCCGTGGACGAGGCTCGTTTCGCCCACTACGCCGCTGCCCTCAAGGCACTGCGCGATCGCCACGGCCTCGACGGCCCGGTGGACATCGCCGCGGTGCTCCGGATGCCGGATGTGATCCGGATGGACGTGGAGAGTGTTGAAGAAGGGACGGTCGAGGAGTTCATGGCCGTGGTCGATGCGGCAGCGGTCGAGCTGAACCGGATGCGGGAGGCCGAAGGGGCCCGCCTCGTGACGGTGCTGCTCGAGCGGGTCGCGGTGATCGAAGAGGCACTCGGACGCATCGCGGTCCGCGCGCCGGAACGGGTGGTCGCCCAGCGCGACCGGCTGCGGGAGAATGTGAAGGTGCTGACCGGTGGTGTGGCGGTGGACGAGCAGCGGCTCGCCCAGGAGATCGCCATCCTCGCCGATCGGCTGGACGTGGGAGAGGAGCTCGACCGGTTCGCGGCCCACATCGCCGCGTATCGTGAGGCCCTCTCGCACGAGACGGTGGAACCGGTGGGGAAGCGGCTCGGTTTTCTCCTGCAGGAGATGCTGCGCGAGGCCAACACCACCGGGAGCAAGGCGAACGACGCGAGCATCCAGCGCGACGTGATGCAGATCAAGGAGGAGCTCGAGCGGATCCGCGAGCAGGTGGAGAACCTCGAGTGAACCCGTTCCCGATCGTGATGTCCGCACCCTCGGGTGCCGGCAAGACGACCGTGACCAAGGAGTTGCTGGCCCGGCGCACCGACCTCGGCTATTCGGTCTCGTGCACCACCCGCGCTCCGCGGCCCGGTGAGGTCGACGGGGTGGACTACCACTTCCTCACGGAAGCGGACTTCCTCCAGCGGGTGGCACGGAACGAGCTGGCCGAACATGCGAACGTGCACGGACGGATGTACGGCACGCTGAAGAGCGCGGTGCAGACGGTGCTCGACAGCGGCAAGAAGGTCATGATGGACATCGACGTGCAGGGCGCCCGGCAGTTCGCGCTCGCGTATCCGCACTCGGTGCTGGTGTTCCTGCTCCCGCCCTCGGTCGAGGTGCTGGTCGCACGGCTCATCGGACGCAACACGGAGGACCGTTCGACGCTGCTCACCCGCTTGCGGAGCGCGCACGCCGAACTGCAGGATGTGGACCGGTATCATTACGTCGTGGTCAACGACCACCTCGAGGCGACCATCGCCCGGGTGGGAGCGATCATCGACGCGGAGGAAGTCCGGCGCGAGCGGGTCCGCGCACTGGATGCGCAGGTGATGGGCCTCGTGCAGCGGTTGGAGCACGAGATCGAGCAGTATTCGGCTTAGGCATCTTCAAGGACACACCATGCGAGTCTTCACCCCGACGGAAGTCACCGAACACGCCGCCAACAAGTACCTGTCGGTGCTGGTCGCCGCCAAGTACGCCCGCGTGCTCAACGAGTTCCCCCGCGATCGTTCGAAGAACGAGAAGAAGCTGACGACGCGCGCCCTCGAGGAGCTCTCGAACGGCGACATCGAGTATCGCGTCGTGCCGCGCCGTCGCGCGGCCGAGTAACCAGCCCCACGACCGCGAACGCGCCGTGCGCCCGTACGAGGGCCGGCGGGTACTCCTCGGGGTCACCGGGGGGATCGCGAGTTACAAGACGGCCTGGCTTGCGCGGCTCCTCGCGCAGGCCGGTGCCCAGGTGGATGTCGTCCTCACGCGTTCGGCGCGTGAGTTCATCGGCGCCGTCACCTTCGAAGCCCTTACGGGGCGCCCCGTCCACACAGAACTCGTGGCCGAAGGGCATGCGCTCGACCACATCAAGCTGGCCCGCAACGCGGAACTGATCGTCGTCGCCCCCGCGACGGCCGACTTCCTCGCGCGTGCCGCCGGTGGGCGCAGCGACGATCTCCTCACCGCCTGCCTCCTCGCGACCGACGCGCCGATACTCATCGTCCCGGCGATGAACGACCGGATGTGGGCCCACAAGCAGACGGGCGCGAACGTGAAGCACCTCCGCTCGCTGGGCTACACCGTCGTCGATCCCGACTCGGGCGCGCTCGCCTCGCCGCAGGAAGGCGCCGGCCCGGGACGCATGCCCGAACCGGAGACGATCCTCGCCCACATCGGCCGTCTGCTCGAGACGCACGATCTCGCGGGGCGCACGGTGACCGTCACCGCCGGCCCGACGCGCGAATCGGTGGACCCGGTGCGCTACATCAGCAATCACAGCAGCGGCAAGATGGGCGTCGCCCTCGCCGCGGCCGCGTGGCGTCGCGGCGCCGAAGTGCGCCTCATCGCCGGGCCGCTGAGCGTGCCGGTGCCGCCGGGGATCTGCGTGGACCACGTCGAGAGCACCGAGCAGATGGCGGATGCTGTGCGGAACCGCCTCCCCGCGAGCGATGTGCTGATCATGGCCGCCGCACCGGCGGACTTCCGTCCCGCGACCGTGGCCGATTCCAAGCTCAAGAAGGCGAACCGCCCGGACGCGATCGCGCTCGACAACACGGTGGACATCCTCAAGTCCACGCGCGACGCGCGCAAGCCGGGAAGCGTGATCGTCGGCTTCGCCCTCGAGACCGATGACGTGATCGCCCAAGCCCAGGACAAACTTGCCGCCAAGGCGCTGGACCTGATCGTCGTGAACGATCAGCGCGAGGCCGGGGCAGGGTTCGGCGGCGACACGAACCGCGTGACGTTCCTCGCGCCGGGGAAGCCCGCCGAGGAGCTCGCCCTGATGCTCAAGACCGAGGTGGCCGACGCCATCCTCGACCGCGTGGGGGCGCTGCTCGGTGGACGCTAGGGATCGCCTGCGGCAGTACCTCGAACAGCGGCGCGAACTCGGCGAGAGCGAATATGTGCTCGACTCGCTGAGCGTCGAGGATGCCCTCAAGAGCCTGGGGATGCGCGGCGAGCTGCCGCCACCGCGGCCGAGCACCGAGCGCTACTCGGCGTCGTCAGCCGACGGTGCGTCCGCCAACGATCCGCCGAGTGCCGCGCGGCAGCAGGCGGAGAAGCTTGCCCAGTCCGGGGATTGGCGTGAGGCGTTGCGCGCGGTCGGCGCTGATCAGCCGGGAGCGCCCAAGGTGCCGTCCGCTCCAGCAGCGGCCGCAGGCGCGCCGCCGGTGCCATCGGTCAGCGACGAGCCCCCGCGCGAGAAGGTCGGCCGCTACGAGATGCCAAAGGCGCCCGCCGGTGGCTCCACCGCCGGAGAACCGGCCAAGGGGTTAGTGGTCGGCAGCGCCATGGGGGATATGATGGGCCCATTGGCCCATCTGGACTCCCTCGATGCCGTCGCCAAGGCCGTCGCGGCCTGCAAGGCCTGTGGGTTGCACTCCACGGCGCTGAATGCCGTCCCGGGCGAAGGGAACCCGAAGGCCGGGTTCGTCTGCGTGGGAGAGGCTCCTGGGGCCTCCGAGGACGAATCGGGGCGCCCATTCGTCGGCGCCGCCGGGCAGCTCCTCACGAAGATCCTCGAGGCCATCCAGCTCAAGCGGGAGGACGTCTTCATCTGCAACGTTCTCAAGCACCGCCCTCCGGGGAACCGGAACCCGGCGCTCGACGAGATCCAGGCCTGCAGCCCCTTCCTGATGCGGCAGCTGGAGCTCCTCCAGCCCAAGGTCATCCTGGCCCTCGGGACCTTCGCCGCCCAGACGCTCCTGCAGACCAACACGCCAATGGGTAAATTGCGCGGACAGGTGCACCGCTTCCACGGGGTCCCCCTGATCGTGACGTATCACCCTGCAGCGCTCCTTCGGAATCCGAACTGGAAGCGCCCAACCTGGGAAGATGTCCAGCTCGCTCGCCGAATCTTCGATGGCGTCTCCGGATCGGTCTGATCCGTTCCGTGACCGTCGCCCTCCGTACTCGGAGGACGCCGAACAAGCCGTGCTGGGTGCCATGCTGCTCGATACCGACGCCATCGTGCGCGCGCTCGAGCTCGTGGACGAATCCATGTTCTATCGCGAGGGGCACCGCCGGATCTTCAAGGCGATGCTCACCATCTCGCAGGGTGGGGCGGTCGTCGATCCCCTCACGCTGGCCGACGAGCTCGAGAAGCAGGGCTCGCTGCAGGCCGCCGGGGGCAAGGACTACATCGGCGTGCTCCTCTATGTGGTGCCGACCGCGGCCAACATCGAGTACCACTGCAAGATCGTCCGCGAGAAGGCGCTCCGTCGCCGGCTGATCGAAGTCGCGCAGAGCCTCGTCACCGAGGCGCACGAGTCGGCGGCCGACGCGGGCGAGCTCATCGATCTGGCCGAACACAAGATCTTCCAGGTCTCGCAGCAGCGCGGCTCCGACGGCTTCACGCGCATCAAGGAGCTCCTCTGGCCGGCGATGGAGCGCATCGAGTCGCTCCGCGAAGGCGGCCCGCTCACCGGCGTCCCCTCGGGCTTCACCGAACTCGACGGCATGACGCTCGGCTTCCAGCCCTCCGATCTGGTCATCATCGCGGCCCGTCCGTCGATGGGCAAGACGGCCTTCGTCCTGAACGTCGCGCAATACGCCGCTGTCGAACGCAATGTTCCGACTGCGATCTTCTCGCTGGAAATGAGTAAAGAGTCTCTTGTGATGCGTATGCTCGCTTCCGAGGGATACATCGACGCCCAGCGCCTGCGCTCGGGCAAGCTCACCAGCCAGGATCACTCGAACCTGGCCAAGGCCGCCGCATTGCTCGGGCAGGCCCCGATCTGGATCGACGACTCGCCCGGCCTCTCGCTCCTCGAGATCCGCTCGCGCGCCCGTCGCCTGAAGTCGCAGTTCGACCTGCAGCTGATCATCGTCGACTACCTGCAGCTCGTGACCGGGCCGCCGGGGGTCGAGAGCCGTCAGCAGGAGATCTCGCAGATCTCGCGCTCGCTCAAGATCCTCGCCAAGGAGCTGCACGTTCCGGTGCTCGCGCTCTCGCAGCTCTCGCGCGCGCCGGAGCAGCGTACGGGCGAGAACAAGCGTCCCCAGCTCTCCGACCTCCGTGAATCGGGGGCCATCGAGCAGGACGCCGATCTCGTGATGTTCATCTATCGCCCCGAGTTCTATGAGCGGGCGGTGGACGAGCAGGGGAACCCGAACAAGACCAGCGACGGCATCCCGCTCGAAGGGCTCGCCGAGATCATCGTCGGCAAGCAGCGTAACGGTCCCACCGGGATCGCGCGCCTCAACTTCCGGAAGCAGTTCACGCGGTTCGAGAACTACACGTCGCGCGAGCCGGGTCAGTAGGAGCGCGCCGTGGCCCCCCGCGTCAAGACGGTCTATCGCTGCACGGAATGCGGCGCCGAGTTCCCCAAGTGGTCGGGGAAGTGCGACAGCTGCGGCGAGTGGAACACGCTCGGTGAGGAGCTCTCCGCGCCCCGTTCCATCGAAGGGGGCGCGGCACGGCGCAAGGCGGGGGCAGGAGCCTTCGGCTCCGGCGGCACCGTCGCCAACACCCCGCGCATCCGAGAGGTGATCGGCGCCGAGGACCAGCGCCTCCGCACCGGACTCAACGAGTTCGACTTCGTGCTCGGCGGCGGGATCGTCCCCGGGTCGATGGTGCTGGTGGGCGGCGAACCGGGGATCGGCAAGTCGACGATCCTCCTGCAGGTCGCCGCGCAACTCGAAGGGGCCGGCGTGAGCACGCTGTACGTGTCGGGCGAAGAGTCGCCGCTCCAGGTGAAGCTCCGCGCCGATCGACTGGGCGCGAACTCGGGAGAGGTCTCGCTGCTCGGCGAGACGCTGCTCGAGACGATCCTCGCCACCGCGGCACAGCGCGCCCCGAACGTGATGATCGTGGACTCGATCCAGACGGTGTTCACCGGTGATCTGGAGGGTGCGCCGGGGAATGTCGGGCAGGTGCGCGAATGCGCCGCGCGACTGATGCGCTTCGCCAAGGAGAGCGGAACAGCGGTCTTTGTGGTGGGGCACGTCACCAAGGGGGGCGGGATCGCCGGCCCCAAGACGCTCGAGCACATCGTCGATACGGTGCTGTACTTCGAAGGCGAGGGCTCGCTCGATCATCGCGTGCTGCGCGCCACCAAGAACCGATTCGGGTCGGTGGACGAGATCGGCGTCTTCAAGATGACGGAGCAGGGGCTGATCCCCGTCGAGAACCCGAGTGCGCTCTTCCTCGGCGACCGCGACGGCAATCACGCGAGCGGGAGCGCGGTGACCGCGTTGTTGGAGGGGTCGCGCCCGATGTTGCTCGAGGTACAGGCATTGGCCGCGAAGGCCGGCTTCGGCACGCCGCAGCGCGTGGCCACGGGATTCGACGGACGTCGCCTCGCGTTGCTCCTCGCCGTGCTCGACAAGCGCGCCGGGCTCTCGTTCGCGCAGCTCGACGTCTTCCTGAACGTCGTCGGTGGCGTACGCGTGCAGGAGCCGGCGGGAGACCTCGCCGTCGCCGCCGCGCTCGCGAGCAGCGTGTACGACAAGCCACTCCCGCGCGAGGCGGTTTTCCTCGGCGAGGTCGGGCTCGGGGGCGAGATCCGCGCCGTGTCGCAGGTGGAACGCCGCATCGCCGAAGCGGAGAAGATGGGGATGACGATCGCCTATGTCGGGGAGCGCAGCGTGCCCAAGCGCACCCCCAAGAACATCCGGGTCGAAGGGGTCCGCGACATCGGGACACTTTTCCGCACCCTCTTTCGTTGATCGCTCATGACCGTGCCTGAATCGGGGATCGCAGCGGTGGGAGGACGTGACGTCGGCGTGGTGATCGTCGCCGGGGGGAACAGCACGCGCACGCAGGCGGCCGGCGCCGGGGAGCTGAAGCAGCTCCGATGGGTGGCCGGCAAGCCGATGCTGCTGCACTCGCTGCAGACCTTCCAGGCCCGCGCCGATGTGGCGATGGTCGTCTGCGTGCTCCCGCAGCGCTACGCGGGCGATCCGCCCCCCTGGCTCTTCCAGTGCGATCTGGACCGCATGCTGATCGCGCCGGGTGGGAAGGTGCGCGCCGAATCCGTCTACAACGGACTCGAGGATCTCCCGAGTGAGTGCAGGTACGTGCTCATCCACGACGCCGCGCGCCCTCTTGCCACCCCGGAGATGGTCGACCGCGTGGTGCTCGAGGCGCGCAAGGGACATGGTGCCATCGCCGCGCTCCCGGTGGTCGACACGCTCAAGGAAGTGGACGCCGAGGGGCGGATCGTGCGCACCGTGTCGCGCGAGCATCTCTGGCGGGCGCAGACGCCGCAGGGCTTCCCGCGCGACGTGATCGTGCGCGCTCATGTCGAGGCCCGCGCCGCTGGCGTGGACGCCACCGACGACGCCGCACTCTGCGAGCGCATCGGCGTGCCGGTGCATGTCGTGCGCGGCAGCGAGCGGGCCATGAAGGTCACCGAGGAGGCGGACTTCACCCGCGCCGAGGCCCTCTTCCCTCTGAGCGAGTGACGCGCCGATGAATCGCGAACCGGCCGGCATCCCGTTCTGGTCGCCCCCCGAGGTGGAGGGGGCGATCGGCGCGGTGCTCGCACAGATCGAACGCCACGGCGTGATCGCGTATCCCACCGAGACGGTCTATGGCTTCGGCGGCGGCATCGACCACGATTCGGTGGAGAAGCTCGTCGCCATCAAGCGTCGTCCGCCCGCCAAGCCCTTCCTCCTGCTGATCTCCGACAGCGCGATGATCGAACGGATGGGGCTGCATATGTCGCGCTCGGCGTCGATGCTCGCGGCCAAGCACTGGCCGGGGCCGCTCACCCTCGTGCTCAAGGGCGGGGAACGCCGCATCTCGCCGCGGCTGCGCGGCCCCGAGGGGGGGATCGCGGTCCGGTGGACCTCGCATCCAGGTCTCCAGCGCCTCATCAGCGCCATGGGCGACCCGCTCACCTCGACGAGCGCCAATCGTCCCGGGGTACCGCCGGCGATGAAGGCGGCCGAGCTGCTCGCGCAGTGGCACACCGAGATCGCGCGCGGCCAGCTCCTCCTGCTCGACGGTGGCGAGCTCGTGCCGAGCGCACCGAGCACGGTGGTCGATTGCACGACACGCTATCCGCGGGTCATCCGTCCCGGTGCCATCCCCGCGACGCTCCTCAAGGAGTCGTGCCCCGATCTCGTCGGGGACATGTAGGGTGCAGATCCTCTTCGTCTGCACGGGGAACACCTGCCGAAGCCCCATGGCCGAGGCGATCGGTCGCCGACTGGCCCGTGAACGCGGGCTCGACGTCCAGTTCGCGAGCGCTGGGACGAGCGCGTGGGACGGGGCGTCCGCCTCGGACGGCGCATTGCTCGTCGGGATGGAGCGCGATCTCGATCTCGCGGCGCACCGCTCTCGCGCCCTCACGCCCGAGCTGGTCGCGAACGCCGGACTGATCCTCACGATGGGGCCGCATCATCGCGAACGGGTCGAGGCCCTCGGTGGGAACGGCAAGAGCTGGATGCTCACCGATTACGCGAACAAGTCGAAGGCCGGCACCGCGGTGGTCGATCCCTTCGGTGCCGATCTGGAGATCTACCGCGCCACCGCCGACGAGCTCGAGCGCCTGATCGGTCGCGTGCTCGATCGGCTCGCGAAGGAGTCGCACAAGAGGGCGGACTGATGGCGCGCCCGGGGCGGCTCGTCCTGCTCGGCCATCCGGTGGCGCATTCGCTCTCGCCGCTCTTCCAGAACGCGCTGCTGGACCGCGCCGGCATCGCCCTGCGCTACGAGGCGCTCGACGTCGCACCGGATGGGCTCGGCGCGACGTTGGACGAACTCCGCCGGGCCGACGCTGCGGGCAATGTGACCGTCCCCCACAAGGAGGCCGTCGCCGCGCACTGCGATTGGCTGACCCCGCTCGCCAAGCGGGTGGGAGCGGTGAACTGCTTCTGGATGGACGAGGGCACCCTCTTCGGTGACAACACCGATGTCGGCGGCTTCGTGGCGACTGTGCGCCGATATGCGCCATCGCTCCCGGACGGTGCCAAGGTCGTCCTGCTCGGTGCCGGTGGCTCGGCCGCCGCCGTCCTCGCCGGGTGCGAGGAACTCGGTGCGGCGCAGGTCGAGATCGTGGCCCGCACACCGGACCGCGCACGAGCGCTCGCCGCCTCGTTCGAGGGGCTCGCCGACGTCGCCAGTGATCCCGCCACGGCGCTCGCCGCAGCTGACCTCGTGGTGAACGCGACGCCGATCGGGCTTGAGGGAGAGGCCATGCCCGTCGCGCCGAGTGCCATCGGCCCGCGGGCGGCGGTGATCGACCTGACCTACCGTCGCGGTGAGACGCCCTGGGTCCTGGCCTGTCGCGCCCGCGGGCTGAGCGCGACCGACGGGCTGACGATGCTGGTGGAGCAGGGGGCGCTCGCCTTCTCGCGCTGGTTCGAGCACACGCTCGATCCCGCTGAGATGCGCGAAGTGATCTGGGACGCCATCGGAGAGCGGCGGTGACCACCGGAGGGGCCAGCACGCTGGTCGCCGCCCGCGACGCGCTGCTCGATCTGCTCCTCCCTCGCGTCTGCGTCGCCTGCGAGCGGGGGATGTCGTCCGGCGACCGGGGAATGGTCTGCGGGCGCTGCTGGAGCCGACTCGCCCTGCTCGCGCAGCCGCAGTGCACCCGGTGCGGACATCCTGGGGTCGTCACCGCGTGCCGATATTGCGCGCTGTTCCCCCCGTACGTGCGTGCGGTGCGGTCGCTCTGCTGGGTCCCGGAGCCGAACGCGAGCCGGGTCCTGGCCGCCCTCAAGTACGAAGGGTGGCGCGGCGCGGCGTCCGACATCGGGGCACGCATCGCGCGCCTGTCCTGGCCGGCGGACGTCGTGAGGGAGCGGGCGGCGCTGGTTCCCGTACCGCTGAACCCCACGCGCGAGCGGGAACGGGGCTACAACCAGTCGCTCCTGATCGCGGAGCGGGTGTCGCGCGAATGGGGGATCCCCGTGGCCCCGGCGTTGGTAACGCGTGTGAGGGCCACCGACACGCAAACGCGATTGACTCCGGGGGAGCGTTCCGCGAACGTTAAGCATGCGTTCGCGTCGCCGCCTGACGTGCGGAAGGAGCTGCACGGCAAGCACCTCGTCCTGGTGGATGATGTCCTCACCACGGGGGCCACGCTCAACGAATGCGCCGCGGTCCTCTTCGAGGCGGGCGCGCGTACCATCAGCTACCTGACCTTCGGACGTGCCCGTTCCGGCACCGTCTCATAACATCACGCTTCGCCTCCAGGATCACGTCCACATGGCCCTCAAGGTTGGCATCAACGGGTTCGGCCGCATCGGCCGCCAGGTCATCCGCGCTGCAAAGGAATCGGGGACGGCCATCAATTTCGTCGCCGTCAACGACCTCACCGACACCGCGACCCTCGCCCATCTCTTCAAGTACGATTCGGTCCACGGCACCTACAAGGGCACCGTGACCCACGACGCCGACTCCATCACGATCGACGGCGACAAGATCCGGATCTTCAAGGAGAAGGACCCGTCCGCGCTGCCGTGGAAGGACCTGGGCGTCGACATCGTGGTCGAGAGCACCGGCCGCTTCACGAACGCCCCGGACGCCGCCAAGCACATCGCCGGCGGCGCCAAGAAGGTGATCATCTCCGCCCCCGCCAAGGGCGAGGACCTCACCGTCGTCCTCGGCGTGAACCAGGACAAGTACGACGCCGCCAAGCACCACATCGTGTCCAACGCGTCGTGCACCACGAACTGCCTCGTGCCGCTCGTGAAGGTCATCCGCGACAACTTCGGCTTCAAGCACGGCTCGATGGTCACGATCCACTCGTACACCAACGACCAGAACGTGCTCGACCTGCCGCACAAGGATCTGCGTCGCGCCCGCGCCGCCGCCCTCTCCATGATCCCGACCACGACCGGTGCCGCCAAGGCCACCTCGCTCGTGATCCCGGAAGTGAAGGGGAAGATCGACGGCATCTCGATCCGCGTCCCGACCCCCGACGTCTCGCTCGTCGAACTGACGGTCGAGGTGGAGAAGGGGACCACGATCGCCGAAGTGAACGCCGCCTTCAAGGCCGCCTCGGAAGGTGCGCTCAAGGGCGTCCTCGCCTACAGCGAGGAGGAGCTCGTCTCCTGCGACTACATCGGCAACCCGCATTCGTCGATCGTCGACAGCAAGTGCACCAACGTCATCGACGGCACGATGGTGAAGGTCTCCAGCTGGTACGACAACGAGTGGGGCTACGCCTGCCGTTGCGTGGATCTCATCCAGTTCATCGGCGCCCGCCTCTAAGCCTTCACCGGCAACCGACCATGGCCAAGCGTACCATCCGCGACCTCCGGAGCGATGAGCTCCGGGGGCGCCGCGCCCTCGTGCGCGTCGACTTCAACGTCCCCCTCGACGGCGATCGGATCACCGATGACACGCGCATCCGCGCCGCCGTCCCGACCATCAAGCTCCTGATCGACGGCGGGGCCCGCGTGGTCCTGCTCTCGCATCTCGGACGCCCCAAGGCCAAGGTCGAGCCCAAGTACTCGCTCGCCCCCGTGGCCGCGCACCTGAGCACGGTGCTCGGCATCCCGGTGCAGTTCTGCGGCGAGACCGACACCGATGCCGCCGTGGCCGCCACGCAGGCGCTCACCGACGGTCAGGTGATCCTGATGGAGAACACCCGCTTCCTCCCCGGCGAGGAGAAGAACGACGAAGCTCTCAGCAAGTCGTTCGCGCGGCTCGGCGACTTCTACGTGAACGATGCCTTCGGTACGGCGCATCGTGCCCACAGCAGCACCGCCGGCGTCGCGGCCTTCCTGCGCCCCGCCGTCGCCGGACTGCTGATGCAGAAGGAACTCGACTATCTCGGACACGCCCTCGAGAAGCCCAAGCGCCCCTTCATCGCCATCCTCGGCGGCTCCAAGATCTCGGGGAAGATCGACGTCATCGAAGCGCTCCTCCCCAAGGTGGACGGCATCCTGATCGGCGGTGCCATGGCCTGCACCTTCTTCGAGGCGATGGAGCTCGAGACGGGGACGAGCCTCGTCGAGGACGATCGCGTCGAGATGGCGGAGGACCTGATCGAGCGCGCCGGCTTCCGGCTCACGCTCCCGCACGACGCGATGGTCGCGCCGAGCATCGACGAGTGCGCGAGCGCGCACCCGGTGAAGCGCGACGCGATCCCCGAGGACGAGGCCATGCTCGACATCGGCCCCGACAGCTCCGCGAGCTACGCCCGCGCGATCCTCACCGCCAAGACCATCGTCTGGAACGGCCCGATGGGCGTCTTCGAGAAGCCGCCGCTCGACGCTGGCACCATGGCGGTGGCGAAGGCGATGGCCGAAGCGACCAAGAAGGGGGCGACGACCATCGTCGGCGGCGGTGACTCGGCCGCGGCGGTGGAGCAGGCGGGACTCGCCGATCAGATGAGCCACGTCTCGACCGGCGGTGGTGCCTCGCTCGAGTTCCTCGAAGGGAAGAAGCTCCCGGGCGTCGAGTGCCTCGACGAGCAGGGCGCCTGATGAAACACCCCGTTTTCGCCGCGAACTGGAAGATGAACCAGGCGCCGGCTGACGCGAAGGCGTTCATGCGGCAGTTCCTCGCCAACTACCCGCGCCAGCAGGACCGTCAGGTCATCGTCTTCCCCTCGGCGCTCACCCTCTCGGTGGTCGTCGCGGAGGCGAAGGATCGCTCCGACATCGACGTCGGCGTGCAGAACATCCACTGGGAGGACTCCGGCGCGTACACGGGCGAGAACTCGGCGCCCATCGCGCGTGCCGCCGGTGCCCGCTACGTCCTGGTCGGCCATTCGGAGCGTCGCCACGTGTTCGGCGAGACGGAAGAGCAGACGGGGAAGAAGGTCGCCGCGGCGGTGCGCGCGGGGCTGATCCCGATGATCTGCGTCGGCGAACTGCTCGCGCAGCGCGAGGCAGGGGAGACCAACGCGGTGATCGTGCGGCAGCTCCGCGCGGCCGTCGCGCTCATCGAGCCGAATCAGCTCGCGAGCTCGATGATCGCCTACGAACCGGTGTGGGCGATCGGCACCGGAAAGACGGCCACGCCGGAGGATGCCTCCTCCGCGCACGCCGCGCTCCGCGCCGAACTCAAGTCACTCACGGGTGAGCGCGCCGAAGCGGTACCGATCCTCTACGGCGGGAGCGTGAATCGCGGCAACGCGAGTACGCTCCTCGCGGCGCCTGAGGTCGACGGTGTACTGGTCGGCGGCGCGAGCCTCGAGGCCGAGGGGTGGTCGGGGATCGTGCGCAGCTGACGATCCGCTCCCGGTGAGCAGTCCGGGAGCTAGCCGACCAGCGCCTCTCGCGACGCCGTCAGGAGCGCCTGCATCGTGAACGGCTTGGCGATCGATCGCCGCTTGCCCCCCTTGGGAGGCGCCGGCGACTCCAGCTGCGCGACGCGAGGTTCTCCCATCAGGAGGACCGGCGCTTCCACGCCATGCTC
>CAZAGK010000046.1:0-7152 GCA_964484775.1 uncultured Gemmatimonas sp.
CGCGCGCCCACCCCCCTCCCCCCCGGGGCGCCCGGGGCGGGTCGGGGGCCCCCTACCCCTACCCCCGCGACGACGATCCCGTCCACGGCGACGAGCACCGGGGTGAGCGCGGCGTCGAGCGGAGGGAAGCTCTCGTGCACCCCGCTCGCGAGCTCGAGCACCCAGGTCGGCTTGCCCACGAGCACCTCGTGACCGTTCACGCGACCGCGGATGCCGCCGCCGATCGTCTCCTGCACGTCGTCGGTCCGAGCGAGCGCGTCGGTCGCTGTTGGCGTCGCGCGCAGCACCGCCGCCGCGACCGGATGCCGCGAGTGCTGCTCGATCGCGGCGACGAGCGGACGCGCCGACTCGTCCCCGTCCCAGCTGACGAGCTCGAGTCGGCCGGTCGTGAGCGTCCCCGTCTTGTCGAGGAGGAGGCGTCCCGGTGTGGCGAGCCGCTCCAGCGCATCGCCTCCCTTGATCAGGATCCCGCGGCGCGCGGCACGACCGATGGCGACGGTGATCGCCATCGGCGTCGCGAGTGCGAGCGCGCACGGACAGGTCACGACGAGCATCGCGATGGCGTTGTCGAGCGCCTGCGACGGGTCGCGGACCATCCAGGTCCAGTAGGTCGCGACGGCGGCGACGAGCACGACCGCGATGAATCCCCCCGCCATGCGATCGGCCATCTTCACCACGGGGGCGCGACGCCGCGCGCTGTCCTCGACGTCCTTCAGCAACTGCCCGATGCGGCTCGATTCACCCGAGCGGGTGACGGCCACGCGGATCGGTGCACTGACGTTCAAGGTCCCGCCGAACACCTGCGCCCCTTCGGCGACGCTCACCGGACGGGACTCCCCGGTCAGGAGCGAGAGATCGACCGCCGAGCGCCCCGCGACGATCACACCGTCGGCGGCCAGCGTGTCACCGGCGCGCACGTCGAGCACGGCACCGGGGAGCACGGCCTCGGTCGGCACCTCGCGCACGACGCCGTCCTCACCCACGACCCGCGCCGTATTCGGCGCGAGTGAGAAGAGCAGTTCGGCCGAGTCGGCGGCGGCGCGCTGGGCGCGCTGCTGCAGGAAGCGCCCGACCAGCAGGAGGAAGATCAGCGTCGCGACCCCGTCGAAGTACACGGGCCCGGTATCGGTGAAGGTGTTCACCGCGCCGCGCAGATAGCCGGCGCCGATCGCGACCGCGATGGGCACGTCCATATGGAGCGCGCGCTGCCGCAGCGCGCCCCACGCGCTCTTGAAGAAGACGCGTCCCGGCCAGATCATGGCCGGCGTGGTGAGCAGGAAGCTCCACCAGCGGAAGTAGCGCTCGAACTCGGGGTCGATCCCGCCGAACCAGCCGGCGTAGATCGCGAGCGCGATCATCATGACGTTGCCGGCGATCGCACCCGCGATCCCGATGTTCACGAGCGCGGCGCGGTCCTCGCGGCGGCGCATCTCCTCGGCGCGCGCGCCGCGGAAGGGGTGCGCCACGTACCCGAGGGCATCGAGGAAGCGCGCGATGGCGGAGAGCGGTGTGCGCGAACGGTCCCACCGCACGCGACAGCGGGCACGGCCGATGTCGAGTTCGGCCGAGACGACGCCGGGGATGGCGAGCGGTACCTTCTCCACGAGCCAGACGCAGGACGCACAGTGGACGCCGTCGAGGTACAGGTCGCATTCGGCGAGCCCGTCGGCGCCCTCGCGCACGTAGATGGCGCGGAAGGCGTCGTGATCGAACTCCCCGTAGTCGCGTCCGCTCGAGGTCACCGGCCGATCGCGCCGTTCGGCGAAGGCGTAGTAGTCGTCGAGCCCGTGTTCGTGGATGATCGCGTACGCGGTGCGGCAGGCGCTGCAGCAGAACTGTCGTGCGGCGCCCTCGACCACGAGCCCGGCGGGCACGGGAAGGGTGCAGTGCGTGCAGGCGACGCCCTGGGCGGTGCCCGTGAGGACGGGGCTAGTGACGCTCATGCGACATCCCGTGATCCATGGGTGCCATCGGCGCGGTCGCCGCCGGTGCGCCGGCGGTGGGCGGTGCGACATGTCCCGCGTGCAGATGCGAGGCCGCGTCGAACTTGCCGGAGATCGTGAGCACGCCGATCACGACGAGTGCGGTAGCGGTGATGGCGGGGAGACGACGCGCGAACGGACCGAGCGCGCGTTGCGCACCGGCACCGAGCGCCGCCATGGCGGGCAGGGTGCCCACCCAGAAGGCGGCCATCACGAGCATCCCGCTCGTCGGTGATCCCGTGGCGGCGGCGGTCGCGACGAAGGCGTAGAGCCAGCCGCACGGGAGGAGCGGCGTGAGCGCACCGAGCGTCGTGGCGCGCACCACCGGGGATTGGTCGCGGAGGGCGCGGGTGACGCGGGCGAGCAATCGGGACGCGGCGGCAGGCATCGTGAGTGCCGGGACGCGCACACCCATCGAGGTCAGCGCCGTCGCGGCGCCCCAGAGGACCATGAGCGTGCCGGCGACGATCGCGGCGGGGCGCTGCAGGCCGACCATCGCACCGGCGGCATCGAAGCCGGCACCGGCCGCACCCGCGAGCGCGCCCAGCAGCACGTACACGAGACCTCGTGCACCGTTGTAGGCGACGATCGAGCGCGTCCCCCCGTTGCTCCCCGAGGCGAAGCAGGCGATCCCCCCGCACATCGCGGCGCAGTGCGCGCTGCCGAGGAACGCCGCGAGGAAGACCGAGCCGACGAGCGGGATCACGGGGTCGGCGTGGGGGCCGTCGCCGGGGCCGGCGCGTTGGAGGCGTCGACCCGGAGCGAGTTCGTGTACCGTTCGCGGCCGCGCATGGCGTCGATGCGCAGTTCCCACATCCCGGCGCGCGGGATCGGGAGACGGGCCGTGAAGCGGCCGTCGTCGCGCACCGTGAGCCCCTGCGTCACATGCCGGTCGCCCTCGAGGTTGTGGATCGCGGTGACGCGCACGTGCGCATCGGTGATGCGTGCGCCGGCGGCGTCGGTCAGGGTGAGCGTCACCTCGCGCGTTCCCTGGAGGTTCGCGCCGATCGTGGCGCTCGCGGTCCATCCGAGCGTCGCGTTCTCACGCTCCTGGGCCATCACCGTATCGAACGCGACCGCCTTCTTGTAGTAGTCGGGTTCGAGCGAGAAGGTGCTGTCGTGCGTCGCCGCGTAGAGCATCACCCCCTGTCCCGCGGCCGTGGCCACGAGGAGGGCGATGATGATCCAGGGCCAGTACCAGCCTTTCTTCATCGCCGCTGCTCCGTGGTGGCGGTCCGGTCCGACGGGCCGACGAGACGCCAGCTGCGCTCCAGCCGGAAGTCGGCGCCGTCCTCGATGACGAGCGTGATGAGGCGCTCACCGTTGGTGAACGCTCCAGCGGGGGAGATCAGGAAGAGGCTCGTGGTGGCGTTCTGTCCGTTCACCACGGTGAGCGGGAGTTCGGGGGCGATCACCTTCACCCCGGGATCACCGGAGATCGTCACGGAATAGCGGTGCGGCGCGCCGGTGCGGTTGGCGATCTTCACGCGCAGCTGGTTCGTGACGGTGCCGTCGGCGTTCTGCGTGTACGGCGTGCCGCCGACCTCGCCGAGGAGCGTGACGTCGGCCATCGGGCGATGCGTCAGGGCGTAGAGGAAGCCGCCGAAGAAGAGCAGGAAGGCCGCCGGATAGATGATCGTGCGGGGGCGGACGATGTGCCGCGCCTGTCCGCTGAGGATCTCACGCGACGTATAGCGGATCAGCCCCTTCGGCTTGTCGACGCGGGCCATCACCGTGTCGCAGGCGTCGGCGCACTGGGTGCAGTGGATGCACTCCATCTGCAGGCCGTCGCGGATGTCGATGCCGGTGGGGCAGGTGAGCACGCAGGCGTTGCAGTCGACGCAATCGCCGGTGGCGCTCGAGGCGCCCGCAGCGACGGGCGCGGCATGCTTCGGCTTGCCGCGCGGCTCGCCGCGATTCATGTCGTAGGCGACGATCAGCGACGACTTGTCGAGCAGCACCGACTGCCACCGGCCGTAGGGGCAGGCGACGAGGCAGGTCTGTTCGCGGAACCAGGTGAAGTCGAGGAAGACGAGCAGCGTCGTCACCGCCATCACCACGAACGGTGTCGGGTGCTCGTAGGGCGACTGCTGCACCCACTTGGCCAGCTTCTCGGTCCCGACGAAGTAGGCGATGAAGGTGTTGGCGAGCACGGCGGCGAGCACGGCGTAGAGCCCGTACTTGATGACGCGCCCGGGGTGGAAGTGCTTCCCCTGCTTGTCGAGCTGGCGGGAGCCGGCCCAACCGCCCTCGAGCACGCGCTCGAGTGGGCGGAAGACGAACTCCATCCACACCGTCTGCGGGCATCCCCAGCCGCACCAGACGCGGCCGAAGAGCGCGGTCAGCAGGAAGATGAAGAGCAGGATGCTGACGCCCAGGAGCATCAGCAGCAACGTGTCGGTCGGGAGGAAGGTGGTGCCGAACAGCGTGAACTCGCGGTGCGGCAGGTCGAGCAGCATCAGGGGCTTGCCGTTCAACCGGAAGTGCGGGATGCCGAGGTACAGCGCGATCAGCCCGTAGGCCACCGCGCGCCGCTGCCTCCAGTGCGCACCGTGCGACGGCTTCGGACGGATCCAGCGACGGGATCCATCCGCATTGAGCGTCGCGAGTACGCGACCGGAGGCAACGGGTGCGGTCATTTCTTGCTCGTATCCGCGGTGACGAGGACGCCGTCCGGCGCCTTCGGATTGGCGGGGTTGGTGCCGTGGAGTGAGACGACGTAGGCCATCACGTTGTTGACCTGCTCGGGCTTGAGCATCTTGCCCCAGGGCGGCATCCCCTTGGCGAGGACACCCTCGGTGATGGTCTTGTGGATCTCGAGCGGCGTGCCGCCGTGGATCCAGTAGTCGTCGGTGAGGTTCGGACCGATCTGTCCGCCGCCGTCGGCGCGATGGCACGCGACGCAGTTGGCGGTGAACACCACCTTGCCTGCGGCGATGGCGTCGGGCTTGCCGACGAACGCCGCGAGCTGCTCCGCGGTGACCTGCGGAGCCTCGGGATGCGCCGCCTTGTAGGCCGCCATCTCCTTGTCGTACATGTCGGCCTTCGTGACGTTCCCCATGTCGACGGGGAGCACGTAGTACACCGGCACGAAGATGATCGTGACGGCGAAGAGCAGGAGCCACCAGCGCGGCATCGGATTGTCGTACTCCTGGATGCCGTCGTACTCGTGGTCCATCATCGGGCGATCGTCGCCAGCTCTGGTCATGTGATGGGCCTCAGGCGTGCTGTTGTGGGCGCGCCGCCGGCGAGGCCGGCGCGGCGCGCTGCGGAATGGGCGTCAGATCGTCGAGCGGCAACCGCCCGTCCGCCTCGTACTCGGCGTTCCGGGAGGGTGCGATCAACGGGATCAGGATCAGGACGAAGGCGAACACGAAGAGCACCAGCGCCACGATCGCGTAGCCGGAGAGCCCGGAGGCCCCGACCACGTCGGAGAGCGACTTCATTTCGGCGTCCCCCCGGCGCGGATGTCGGTCCCCAGACGTTCGAGGTACGCGACCATCGCGATGATCTCCTTGTTCGACAGCCCGGTCGGGCCGCCGGCCTTCTCGATCTCGGCCGCCAGCGCATCGGCCTGCGAATGCGCCATCGACTCCGCCTTGTTGATCGCGTCGCCGTAGGGCACGCCCAGCATCGCCATCACGTCGACGCGCTTCTGGATCCCGCCGAAGTCGAGATCCTGCGTGAGCATGTGCGAGTACGGCGGCATGATCGACTTGGCCGTGATCGACCGCGGATCCTGCATGTGGCGGACGTGCCAGAGCGCCGGATACTTGCCGCCCTCACGCGCGAGATCCGGGCCGATGCGGCGCGAACCCCAGAGGAACGGATGATCGTACACCGACTCGCCCGGCTTCGAGTAGTCGCCGTAGCGCTCCGTCTCGTGACGGAAGGGACGGATCATCTGCGAGTGGCAGTTGAAGCACCCTTCGCGGATGTAGAGATCGCGACCGGCGAGCTCGAGCGGCGTGTACGGCTTCACGCTCGCGATCGTCGGGACGTTGCTCTTGATGAGGAAGGTCGGCAGGATCTCGAACAGCGACGCCACGATCACCGCGACGGCGACGAGCACGCTGAACGTGAGCGGGAGACGCTCCCACGTGCGGTGCCAGAGGAGTCCCGTGAAGCGGGCCCAGGCGCCACCGGCGACCGGGGCCGCCTGCTTCGGCACGTACTTGCCGAGCGGTGCCGCCTGCACGACCGCGACCTCGTATCCCTTCGGGCGACGCGCCCAGGTCATCATGATGTTGTACACGAACGCGATCTGGCCGACGAGATAGAGCGTGCCGCCGGCGACGCGCACCCAGTACATGGGCATCAGGCGCATCGTGGTCTCGATGAAGTCGGGGAACTGCAGACGCCCCGTCTCATCGAACGCACGCCACATCAGCCCCTGCGTGATGCCGGCGCTGTAGATCGAGGTCACGTAGAGCAGGATGCCGAGCGTGGCCACCCAGAAGTGCCACTCGGCGAGCTTCTTGCTGTACAGGTTCGTCTGGAAGAGGCGCGGCGCGAGCCAGTAGATCATGCCCGCCGTCAGGAAGCCGTTCCAGCCGAGCGCGCCCGTGTGCACGTGGGCGATGATCCAGTCGGTGTAGTGCGCCAGTGAGTTCACCGACTTGATCGAGAGCATCGGGCCTTCGAACGTGCTCATGCCGTACGCGGTCACGGCGAGCACGAAGAACTTGAGCACCGGCTCTTCCACCACCTTGTTCCAGGCGCCGCGCAGCGTCAGCAGGCCGTTGATCATGCCGCCCCAGCTCGGCGCGACGAGCATCACCGAGAAGAGCATGCCGAGCGTGCTCGCCCAGTCGGGGAGCGCGGTGTAGTGCAGATGGTGCGGGCCGGCCCAGATGTACAGGAAGACCAGCGTCCAGAAGTGCAGGATCGACAGCTTGTATGAGAAGACCGGCCGTTCGGCCGCCTTCGGCATGAAGTAGTACATCAGGCCCAGGAACGGCGTCGTCAGGAAGAAGGCGACGGCATTGTGCCCGTACCACCACTGCATGAAGGCATCCTGCACGCCCGCGTAGATCGAGTAGCTCTTGAGCGGGCCCGCCGGGACGCTGAGGTTGTTGAAGATGTGCAGCACCGCGACGGTGATGATGCTCGCGATGTAGAACCAGATCGCCACGTACAGATGGCGCTCGCGGCGCTTGGCGATCGTGCC
>CAZAGK010000046.1:7162-24799 GCA_964484775.1 uncultured Gemmatimonas sp.
CGATGGCGATGTCGATCGGCCACTCGAGTTCGGCGTACTCCTTGGCCTGCGTGTAACCGAGCGGCAGCGTGAGCGCCGCGGCGACGATGATCGCCTGCCACCCCCAGAAATGGAAACGGCTCAGAGCATCCGAGAACATCCGGGCCTTGAGCAGTCGCTGACTGGAGTAGTAGATGCCGGTGAAGACCGCGTTGCCGGCGAAGGCGAAGATCACCGCGTTGGTGTGCAGTGGGCGCAGTCGTCCGAACGACAGGAACTGTCCCAGGTTGAAGGCGGGGTTGGCGAGCTGGAGGGCGATGATCAACCCGACCAGCATACCGACCACGCCCCACAGCAACGTGGCGAAGAGGAATTTCCGTACGATGTCGTCGTCGTACGAAAAGGAGTCGAGGCGCGCTTCCATTATTATGCGGCTCCACGCAAAGGCCGTTCCCGGCCTGCTCGGGGGGTCCGGGCAGGCAACCGCTACCGGATGGCATGTTCATCCCGGCAGTGTCCACAAAGGAACCGTTTTGACGGATACGCAACAATCAGCGACCGCCCCGCGCTCGTGTCGGGGAATTGCCTACGCTGACGCGGTAAGGAAAACCCCTACTACGGTGACGTTTCGCGGCTCGCGCGTAGCGCGTTGAGGATCACCGCCACATCGATCAACTCCTGCGCCAGCGCACCGATCGTCGGTGGGATGTAACCGAACGCCGCCACCACCATCGCGACCCCCGAGAGGCCGAGTCCCCACGCGATGCTCTGCTTCGCGATGTGCGTCGCGTGCCGCCCGATCCGGATCGCGTCCGTGACACGCGTGACGTCATCGGCAAGAAGCACGATTTCGGCTGCTTCGGCGCTGATCCCGCCACCATGCGCCGCGAGCGCGATCCCGACGGTCGCCGCGCTCAGTGCCGGCGCGTCGTTGGTACCGTCGCCGGTCATCAGCACACGATGCCCCTGTGCCAGCAGTTCCTTCACCACCTCGACCTTCCCCGCGGGCAGCAGGTCACCTCGCGCCTCGGTGATCCCGAAACGCCGGGCGATCTCGGCGACGTTCGCCTCGTGGTCGCCGCTCAGCAGCAGGATCCGACTGACGCCAAGGCTGCGCAGTTCGGCGAAGAAGGCGGGGAGACCGTCGCGGGCCAGGTCGGCGTAGGTGATCACGGCCGCGGCGGCACCGTCGACGGCCATGCAGGCACGCAGTCCGGTGGTCTGTTCATGCACGCGCGTCAGCCCCGCCAGCGCCGCCGGCTGCTCGGCCGCGACGTACGAGAGCGAACCCACGGTGACCCGCTGTCCCTCGACGATCCCCGTGACGCCGCGGCCGGCGGCCTCGACCGCATCGTGCGCCATCGGCACCGCCAGAGACTTGCCCAGCGCCGCATTCACCGTGCTGCGCGCGAGCAGATGCCCCGAGTAGTGCTCGATCGCGGCGGCGAGCGCGAGTGCGCCATCGGCCGTGAACGGCGCGATCGGGATCACCTCCGCCACCTGCGGATAGCCGATCGTCAGGGTGCCCGTCTTGTCGAACACCGCCGCGTCGACCTGCCCGATCTGCTCGAGCGCGGCGCCGGTGCGGACGATGATCTGCCGCCTGGCCGCGCGGTTCACGCCACCGATGATCGCCACCGGGGTCGCGAGCAGGAGCGGGCAGGGAGTCGCGACGACGAGCACCGCGAGCACGCGCGTGGTGTCGTGCGACACCAGATAGGCGATCGCGCACGCGACGAGCGTCACCGGCGTGAACCAGAGCGCGTAGCGGTCCGCCACGCGCTGGATGGGCGACTTCTCGCTCTGCGCCGACCGCACCAGCTTCACGATCTGGGCGTAGAGACTCTCGTTCGCGGGTGCGGTGCACCGGATGGTGATGGCGCTCTCGAGGTTCACCGCGCCCGAGCGCACCACGCTCCCCTCGAGCACCCGCTCGGGCGAGGGTTCGCCCGTGAGCCGGGCGACATCGAGATGCGAACTCCCCCGCGCCACCGTCCCGTCGCAGGGGATCATCTCGCCCGGGCGCACGAGCAGGAGATCCCCGACGGCGATCGCGCCGACCTCGATCTCCTCCGTCTCGCCGCCGCGCTCGCGATGCGCGAGTCGGGGCGCGGCCTCCTCGAGCGCGCGCACCGCCTCCGAGGCGCGTCCCTCCGCGTAGCGGTCGAGCAGTTCGCCGCCGGTCTGCATGAGCACGATCACGAGCCCCGCCACCGGCTGGCGCAACGCGATCGCGGTCAGGATGGCGAGCATCGCGACGACGTCGGCCGCGAACTCGCCGCGCAGCATCCCGCGCAATGTCTGGAAGGCGACCGGGAGCCCGGTCACCACCAGCATCACCATCCAGAGCATCTCCGCCGACTCCACCGACCGGAATCGGACGAGCGCGCCCGCGATCAGCGACGCGAGCGTCGCCAGCGGTATCCGCGCTGCCGGTTGCGTGAGGAACGAAAGCACACGCGCCCTCCGGCCGGTGGCCGGAGGGCGCGCAGGAGTCGCGTCAGCGGGGGTCACATCCCCTCGCTGGCAGAGCCACGGGGTGCGTTACTTCGCCGCACCTGCCGCTGCCGGGGCCTTCTCGGCGGCGTAGTGATCGTTCGTCATCTTCACGATGGCGAACAGGATGACGGCGATGGCGACCGCGCCGAGGATCAACCCCGTGAACGCGGAACTCTTGTCGGATGCGTGATGGTGACCGGACATCGTGGACCTCGAGGGCGATGGCGAGTGGGCGTGCGGTCTACGCGACCCGAACGGTGGTCATCGAGTCGTTCATCTTGATCTTCTTCATGATGTCGAGCCCGGTGGTGATCTTCCCGAAGACGGTGTGCACGCCGTTCAGGTGGCGCGTGTTGTCCTCGCTGAGCACCATGAAGAACTGACTGCCGCCGGTGTCCTTCCCGGCGTGCGCCATGGAGAGGGCGCCGACCTCATGCGTCCGCGGATTCCCCTTGGTCTCGCACTTGATCGTCCATCCCGGGCCACCGGTACCCGGCGGGCCCTTGGGCGACTTCCCGGTGTTCGGGCAACCGCCCTGCACCACGAAGTCGGGGATCACACGATGGAACTTCAGGCCGTCGTAGAAGCCGCTGTTGGCGAGCTTCTCGAAGTTGGCAACGGTCAGGGGCGCGTCGGTCTCGTAGAGCTCGGCGACGATGGTGCCCTGGCTGGTCTCGAAAGTGGCGGTCTTTGACATGGTCGAATTCTAACGAAAGAGGGCGCTGGGGGGCACTACTTGGCGCTCTTCTTCCCCATCGTGATGCCGAGCTGGTAGTTCCGGGGGATCTTGCAGCCGCTCTTCTCGGCCGGTCGGAAGCTCCATTTGGCCACGGCGGCCTTCACCTGCGTGGCGAACCAGGGGTGGGAGGTCGAATCCACCACGAAGGTGCGCATGTCGGCCTTCCCGAGGGTGTCCACGAGCACATGGATATGGATCTGCATCCAGTTCCCCTTCCCCTGGAAGACGCCCTTCGGGTACGGCGCCTTGAAGGCGGGGGGCTTCATCTCGATCGGCTCGGCCACCCGTTCGGCGGGGATGTCCGGCTTCTCGAGGGCCTCGGCGACGGTGACGTAGCAGAGGTCGCTTCCCGTCGGCACCGCCGAGGCGACCGGAGCCGGGGTCGGTGTCGGTTCCGGAGTCGGGGTCTGCGCACACGCCCCGACGAGCAGCGCGGCGCCGAGCAGCAGAGCGCGCTTCATGCCGTGGCCGAGGGGCAGATGTCGCGCAGCGTGCATTCGCCGCAACGGGGCGTGCGGGCGTCGCAGATGCGTCGGCCGTGCCAGATCATCCAGTGGGACAGCATCGTCCATTGATCGCGTGGGAAGAGTGGGATGAGCGCCTGCTCGATCTTGATCGGATCGGTCTCTTTGGTGAGCCCGAACCGGGCGCTGAGTCGCGCGACATGGGTATCGACGACCACCCCTTCGTTGATGCCGAAGGCGTTGCCGAGGACCACATTCGCGGTCTTTCGTCCTACCCCGGGGAGTACGACGAGTTCGTCCATCGAGGTCGGAACCTTTCCGCCGTGATGGGCGACGAGTGCGCGCGCCATCCCCTGCACGTTCTTGGCCTTGTTCCGGTAGAAGCCGGTGGTCTTCACCAACTCCTCGATCTCCTCGATCGGCGCGTCGGCGAGTGCCTTCGCGGTGGGGAAGCGCTTGAACAGTTCGGGGGTGACCATGTTGACGCGCTTGTCGGTGCACTGCGCGCTGAGGATGGTCGCGACGAGCAGCTGGAGCGGGGTGCGGTAGTCGAGCTCGCAGTGCGCGTCGGGGTAGAGCGCGGCGAGACGGCGTCCGATCTCCTCGGCGTGGCGGGCGAGCGTCTCGCCGCGCAACCGGGGTCTGGCCGGTGCGCGCTTCTTGGCTGCGGCCATCTCAGTCTTCCACGCCGGCGTAGGGCGCCAGTTGTTCGACGAGAGTGTGCAGTTGCTTGAGCGTGAGCTCGATCTCCTGCGCCGCGCCTTCGGCGTCGAGCATGCCCGCGGCGACGGAGAGGCGCACCTGATTCATGTAGCGGATCTTGGTGATGATCTCGTCCGTGACCCGGCGAAGGCCGTTGAAGCGACGCTTCTCGGAGACGGCGCGACGATGCCGCTTGATCAGGTCGTCCGGGAGCAGCGCCTTGGCGGCGACGATCACGTCGTCGCGGGTGCGTCCCGGGATCGCGGCGCGGTCGGGAAGACCGCGCTCGGCGCTTCCCACCTCGGTGAACCAGAGGCGTCCGACGTGCTCGATGCCGTCGAAGCTGACGCGTACCGTCACATGGAAGAGACGGCCGTCCTCGTCGATGGTGGCTACGTGCGGATAAGTGGGGTCGTCGGCCACGGCGTATGCGAATTACGGAGCGGAGGTCTGTCCCAGGAAGGCCCGGATCGCCGCCATCAGTTGTTCCTGCTGTTCAACATACGGTACGTGCCCGCAGTCATCCAGCGTCACGAGGGTCGCCCCCATGGCTTCCGCGGCCCCTTCGGACGAGGCGAGCGGGATCGGATCCTGACGACCGTGCACGATCAGCGTGGGGATCCGCCGCTCCCGCAGCTCCCGAAGGGCGGGGATCAGGTCGAAGTCGCCGAGGCTCTCCCAGATGGACTGTTGGACGCGTCCGGTCACGCGGAACGGGGTGAGGTCGGTCGCCCGCCGCGGGTCGGCGAAGTACCCGGCCACGCTCAACTCGAAGGTCCGCTGCTTGTAGGCTTCGGGATCGCGCTCGCGAAGTCCCGATGCCGCGAGTTCGGCGCGGAGTGCGGTGACCTCGGGGCCGGACTGACGCGCGGCGAACTCCTGCTCGAACTCCGTCCGCCAGCGGCGCGAGAGCGGTGCCGGGTCGAGCAGGACGAGCCGTGCGGGCACGGCTCCGACACGCCCCGCTGCCGCCTCGATCGTGAAAAGCATCGCGAGCAACGCGCCCCACGAGTAGCCGACGAGGGTCGGCGCCGGGCGTCCGTGTTCGTGCAGTACCAGCGCCAGATCCTCGACCTGCACCTGCCAGGTGATGGGGGTACGGTCGTCGGTCTTGCTCCGCCCGCCACCGCGCTGATCGTACAGCAGGGTGTCGTGCTCCTCGGCGAGCGCGAGCAGTTGAGGGAGGAGGTAGTCATGGGAGGCACCCGGCCCCCCGTGCAGGACGACGATCGGATCGACCGCCGCCGGACCCCACGCCGCCCAGTAGAGGGGGAGCGAGGTGGAGGAAGTGAAGCCGCTCGCGCGCGGCGCGGGGATGGGATGCGGAGGCATTCCCTGAAGACTAAACGAAGGTCGCCGCGATCCCCACGGTGTTCAGATGCACCCGGACGGTATCGTCGATGTTCCGGCCGTATCCCCCGGCGATGGTGATCGCGACCGGGATCCCGATCGCTCGACAGGCATCGAGCACGAGGAAGTCGCGCTCCTTGAGCCCCTCGAAGGTCATCTTGAGGCGGCCGAGCGCGTCCCCTTCATGCGGGTCGGCGCCGGCGAGGTACAGCACGAGATCGGGGCGTGCGCGAGCGAGCACGAGCGGGAGATGGACGCGCAGGCGCTCAAGGTAGGTGGCATCCCCGGTCCCGTCCTCGAGCTCGACATCGAGGCTCCCCGGCACCTTGCGGAACGGGTAGTTGCGTCCGCCGTGCATCGAGAAGGTGAACACCGAGGGATCGCCTCCGAAGATCGCGTGGGTCCCGTTCCCCTGGTGCACGTCGAGATCCACGACCGCAGCGCGCGCGATGAGCCGATCGCGGCGCAGCGCGCGGATCGCGACCGCGACGTCGTTGAAGACGCAGAACCCCTCACCATGCGAGGCGAAGGCGTGATGCGTGCCGCCTGCGAGGTTGATCGTCACGCCGTGGGAGAGCGCGGCACGCGCGGCCGCCACCGTGCCCCCGACCGCGCGTAGCGACCGCTCGGCGAGTTCCGGGGACCATGGGAACCCCACCATTCGTTGCGCGGCGGGATCGAGCGTCCCGGTCAGCACCGCATCCACGTACTGTGCCTCGTGGACGAGCAGGAGGTCGTCGCGGGACGCGCGACCGGGTTCGTGCAGGAACTCCGGCGTGACCAGTCCTTCGGCGAGCACCCGGTCGCGCAACAGCGCGTACTTGGTGATGGGGAACCGGTGACCAGCGGGCAGGGGGACCACGTACCGCGCACTCGTCCAGGCGTGGAGCGGCACGCTGCCCCCCCGTCGGCTACTGCGCGACCGGCGACTTGCCGTCGGTGCGCTTGTAGACGACGCCGTTCTTCATCACGAACGAGACCTTCTCCATGAGCGTGATGTCCTTCGTGGGATCTCCCGGCACCGCGACGATGTCGGCGAACTTCCCGGTGCTCAGTGTGCCGATCCGGTCCTCCCAGCCGAGCAGCGTGGCGGCGTTCGAGGTCCCGGCGACGATCGCCTCCATCGGCGTCAGTCCGCCCCAGTTCACGAGCAGGGTGAACTCGTGGGCGTTGGTGCCGTGGGCGCCGACGCCGGCATCGGTGCCGAGGGCGATCTTCACGCCGGCCGCCTTGGCGATCTTCGTCGCGTTGCGCATCGCCTTCCCGGCCGCGAGCGCCTTCTCCGCCATCAGTCCCTTGAGGATCCCAGCCTTCACCGCGGCCTCGGTGGCCTCGCCGGCCGACATCGTCGGCACGAGGTAGGTCCCCTTCTGCGCCATCAGGCGTGCGCCTTCCTCATCGAGGAAGGAGCCGTGTTCGATGCTGGCGACGCCGGCGCGGGTGGCGATCTTGATCCCTTCGGTGCCATGGGCGTGCGCGGCGACCTTGCGCTCGAGCTTCGTCGCCTCGTCGACCATCGCCTTCAGTTCTTCGTAGGTGTACTGAGGGACACCGACGGCGTCACCAGCGGAGAGCACGCCCCCGGTGGCGCAGGTCTTGATGACATCGGCGCCGTACTTGGCCTGATACCGGACCGCCGCGCGGACGGCGTCGGGACCGTCGGCGATCCCGGTCTTGTAGTCGCCATCGAGCAGGCCGGGGCGATAGCCGTTCTCATCGCAGTGGCCCCCGGTGATGCCGAGCGAGTGGGCGGCGACGCGCATGCGGGGGCCGGCGACGTACCCGGCCTCGATCGCCTGGCGGAGCGAGACATCATAGAAATCGGAGGCTCCGAGATTGCGCACGGCGGTGAAGCCGTCGAGCAGGGTCCGACGCGCGAAGACGGTGCCGAGGATCGCCCCGAACCCGGGGTAGTCCTTGGTGTTCTGTTCCGCGGAGCCTGGATCGGCGAGGTCGCGACCGATCAGATGCACGTGAGCATCCACGAACCCAGGGAGCAGCGTGGCGTCGCCGAGTTCGATCCGCGTGGCGCCGGCGGGGACCTTCACCGATGCTTCGGTCCCGACGGCGACGATCCGGTCATCGGTGACGACGACCACGCCATTGACGATCGGGGCCGCTCCGGTGCCGTCGACGACGCGCGCGGCGTGCAACACCACGGTGCCGCTCCCCTTCTGCGGTTGCTGCGCGCCGAGCGCGGTCGTGAGAGCGAGCGCGACGGTCAGGACACTGAGACGGTGCATCGAGGATCTCCTGGTGTTGGTCAGCCGCGCTTGCCGAGCGTGACGGTGAGCGTCACGCGTTCGGTGCCACGGAGCACGACGATCTTCACGACGTCGCCCGGCTTGTGGGCATTGAGCGCGTCGGTGTACGTGTAGATGTCCTTGACGACGGCACCGTCGAACTCGACGATCACGTCACCGGTCTTCAGTCCGCCGACGTCCGCCGGACTTCCGGCGCGCACGCCGGTGATCTTCATCCCCACCACATCGCCGGCACCCATGTCGGGGATCGAGCCGAGGTAAACGCCGCTCCCGGTGCGCTCGGCGGCGCGCGGGTTCGAGGTCGTCGGCGCCTTGGTGAAGGTCAGGCGCGCGGGACGATCCGCCAGATCACGCACCACGCGCTCGGCGAAGTCGACGACGCGCACTTCACCGGCAGCGTCGATCTTGGACGCGACGTCGGTGGCGCGATGGTACTCGTCGTGCAGATCCGTGAACATGTGCAGGACCGGCATGTCCTTGGCGTAGAACGACGCGTGGTCGGAGGGGCCGAAGCCGTCGCCGACGGCATTGAGCTTGAGGCCGCCACTGTTCGCCTTGGCGAGCACGTCGGGCATCTCGGTGGCTGTCGCGACGCCGTACACGATCAGCTTGTCGTTCCGCAGGCGGCCGATCATGTCGAAGTTCACCATCGCCTGCACGCTGGCGACGGGGACCGGAGCGTGGTCGGCGAAATACGCCGAGCCGAGCAGGCCGAGCTCCTCGCCGGTGAAGTTCACGAGGATCACGCTGCGCCGCGTCGGAGCACGCTTGAGGCGATCGGCGAGCGCGAGCACGGCGGCCGTGCCGCTCGCGTTGTCGTCAGCGCCGGGGTGGATCACGTTCCCCGCCTCCGGATCGAGCGCACCGGTGGTGCTGCGACCGAGGTGGTCGAAGTGCGCGCCGATGATCACATACTCGGCGCGGAGCGACGCATCGCGACCGGGGACCACCGCGTAGACGTTCTGCGTGGGGAGCGAACGGGGCTCACCACCGCGCACCGGTTCCTTGGCGACGAACTTCTGCAGCTTTCCGGTAAGGCCCATCTCGGCGTAGCGACGCACCAGATACGCGGCCGCACTGTCATTGCCGGCCGTGCCGGTGCCCCGGCCTTCGAGACGGGGGTCGGCGAGGTACGCGATATCACGCGCGATCGTGGCCGCGTCGTTCGCGGCCGAGCGCACCGGGGCGGCCGACGACGAGACCGCCGACGTGGAGCCGCTGGCGCAGGCACCGGCGAGGAGCGCGACGAGTGGGAGCAGGGGACGGCGTGACATATGAGGACTATCGGTTGGTGAAGTCGGTGGACGACGTCACCGCCTTGCAGGCGGCGGCGATCAACGTCGCGGTACGGTCGAGGTCGACGAGGCTGACCATCTCGTTCGGCGAGTGCATGTAGCGGTTCGGCACCGAGATGAGCGCGGTCGCGACGCCCTGTCGGGCGAGGTGGATCCCGTCGGCATCGGTGCTGGTGTCGCGGCCGGCCGCGTGGAGGCTGTACGGGATGCGCATCGAGTCCGCCGTGTCGCGGATGATGCGGAACGCGACCGGGGAGACGATCGAGCCGCGCGTGAGCACCGGGCCGCCGCCGAGCTTGTGCTCGCCGAGTTCCTTCTTCTCGACGGTGGGATGATCGGTCGCGAAAGTGACGTCCACGACGATGGCCATCGCCGGGTCCACGCGTTGCGCGCCCACGAGGGCACCGCCCCCACGGTAGCCGATCTCCTCCTGCGTCGTGGCGACGGCGACGACGCGGGCATCGCCCGGGTCCGCCGCGTAGCGACGCAGCGCCTCGAGCACCACGAAGGCGCCGATCCGGTCGTCGATCGACCGCGACACGATCCGGTCGTTCGGGAAGTCGAGGGTCTTCTGGTCGATCACCCCGGCGTCGCCGATCGAGACGAGCGCTTCGGCCTGCGCGCGCGTCGAGCAGCCGATGTCCACCCAGAGATCGGTGAACTTGGACGCCTTCTCGCGATCCTCCGGCTTCATCAGATGGATCGGCTTCTTGCCGACCACGCCAAGGACATCGCCCGCCTTGCCGGCGAAACGGATGCGCTGTGCGACGAGCACCTGCGGGTCCCATCCGCCGATCGGCCCGATGTACAGGAAGCCGTCGTCGTCGATGTAGTTGATGATCACCCCGATCTCGTCGATGTGTCCGGCGAGCATGATCGTCGGTCCACCACTCCCGGCGACCTCGGCCATGCTGTTGCCGTGCACGTCACAGGTGACGGTCGAGAAGGACCGCGCTTCGTCACGCCAGACCTTGGCGGTGGCGGCTTCGTAGCCGGAGGGGCCGGGTGTGTCGAGCAGACGCTTGAGGAAGGCGACCGAGGACGGCGTGAGCATGTGCAACGGAGGGCGGGTAGTGAGGAAGTAACCGCTGTGCCTTCGGCACGCGAACCGCATCATCCATCGTAGCGCCGGAGAGGGGGTGGGGGAAGTCGCGCCCTCTCTGGCTGACTAACCGTGGATCCGGCGTGCGTGCGTGCCGTCGAGCGGCGTGAAGCAGTCGGGGTTGAAGGTCCGCGCCAGGATCTCGATCCCGTCGATCAGGCGCGGTCCCGGTCGGCTCGTGAAGGCGTTCGCGTCGAGCGCCCAGACCGCGGTCCGGCGGAGGAACTCCCATCCAGGAGTCTCGAGGAGTCCCTGCGCTTCGGTCGATGCGCGGGACAGATCGTAGCCGCACGGGGCGATGATCACGATCTCCGGTTCGGCGGCCTCGACGGTCGCGAGGTCGATCGTCGTCGCGTGCGCACCGGCAACGGCGAGCACATCGATGCCGCCCGCGCGCTTGATCATCTCCGGCACCCAGTGCCCACCGGGGAACACGGGCGATGTCCATTCGAGGAAGGCGACGCGAGGGCGCGGGGCCTGTGCGGCCTTGAGCGTCTCGTGCACCGCGCGGATGCGCGCGCGTGCGCCGAGCGTGAACTCCGTCGCCTCATCCTCGCGGTCGATCGCGGTCGCGACGCGCGCGAGGTCGTCGAACACCCCGTCGAGGGTCGTGGCGGAGATGGTGACGATCCTCGGTGGCGGTTCGAGCTGCGCCGCGAGTGCGCGCACGTCGGTCTCGGTCACGGCGCAGACATCGCAGAGCGCCTGGGTGACGATGACATCCGGATGGAGCGCACGGATCAGCGATTCGTCCATCGCATAGAGGCTCGCGCCGGCATCGTGCAGTTCGCGCACCCGCGCATCGATCTCCGCCGGAGGCGCATGGGCGTCGACCGCACTGGAGGTCACGCGCGCCCTCGATCCGACGAACGCAGGATGGTCGCACTCATGCGAGACGCCGACGAGGAACTCCGACGCACCGAGCGCCGCGACCATCTCCGTCGCGGCAGGGAGGAGCGAGACGACGCGCACTAGCCCTGCTGACGACGGATGGGGAACATGATCAGGCCGATCACGTACGCCAGCATCCCCGGCGCGGCGGTCGCCTCGACCCCGCTCACGAAGTAGCACGCGATCCCCGCGATGGCACCGAACTCGCCGATCGCCCAGCCGACCACGGCCATCGCGTTGCGCCGTTCGACCGGCGCACCCGCGAGCCGTTGCCGCAGGATCCCGATCCCGATGACCGACAGCACCGCCGCGCCGAGCGCCATCCGCCGCAGCGTCTCCACGTTCCCAGCAGGATCCGGCGCGTTGGCCGAGTGTCGCATGTAGTACACGGCGCTCGCGAAGGCGATGATCCCCGAGGTCATCGCCATGCGGATCACCGCGAGCGTGCGGACCGAGTTCACGGCGAGACCTTGGCCTCGTACACCGGCTTGCCGGCCACCCAGGTGGAGAGCACGCGCGTCTTGAGCACCAGTTCGGGCGCCACGCGCATCAGATCCTGATCGAGCACGACGAAGTCGGCGAACTTCCCGAGCGTCAACGAGCCCATTTCCTTCTCCTGGAAGGCGGCGTAGGCCGGCCAGAGCGTGATCGACTTGAGCGCTTCGTCGCGCGTCATGCGCTGATCGGGATACCAGCCGGCGGGGGGCCAGTTGTCCGCGTCCTGCCGCGTGAAGGCGGCGTGGAAGGAGATCAGCGGGTTCACCTGCTCCACCGGGAAGTCCGATCCGTTCGGCACGATGATCCCGGCGTCGATGAACGAACGCCACGCGTACGCGCCGTTGAGGCGCGAGACGCCGAGGCGCGTACCGGCCCAGTACATGTCGCTCGTCTGGTGGCTCGCCTGCATCGACGGGATCACGCCGAGCTTCACGAAACGCGGGATGTCGGCATGATCGACGATCTGCGCATGCTCCACGCGGAAGCGATGATCCGCGGTCGGCACCTCCTTCAGCGCGGCCTCGTACAGATCGAGCGCCACGCGGTTGCCGCGATCGCCGATCGCGTGCGTGTTCACCTGGAACCCGCTCTTGAGCGCCTTCACCGCCACCGACTTGATGTACTCGGGCGGGGTGAGGATCAGGCCGCTGTTCTTGGCGTCGTCGCTGTAGGGGTCGAGCAGCGCCGCGCCGCGCGATCCGAGCGCGCCGTCGGCATAGAGCTTGATGCTGCGGATCCAGAGCATGCCGCCGTAGAGGCCGCTCTGCGGACCACGCGCGAACCACTTGTCGAGCAGCGCCGACTCGTCCTTCCCGCCGCTGATCATCGCGTATAGGCGGAAGTTCAGCTGCCCCGCCTTGCCGAGTTCCTCGAAGATGTCGAGCACCTGCTCGCCCTCGCCCGCGTCGTGCACCCCCGTGAGTCCCCAACGCTGCGCCTCGGCGATCGCCGACTGGATCTGCCGCTTGAGCTCATCGCGCGTAGGTCCCGGCACGACACGCCCCACGAGTCCCTGCGCGTTGTCGACGAACACCCCGCTCGGCGTGCCGTCCGCTGCGCGTTCGATATGGCCGCCGCTCGGATCCTTGGTGGCCGCCGAGAGCCCCGCGGCATCCATCGCCTTCTTGTTCGCGAGCCCCGCATGTCCATCGACGCGCGTCAGCCAGACAGGATTGTTCGGCAGGGCCGCCGTCAGCTTGTCGTGCGTCGGGAAGGCGGTGTTCCCCCACCGGTTCTGATCCCACCCGCGACCGGTGATCCACGCGCCCGGCGCGACGGTCTTGGACTTCGCGACGACGCGGGCGATGATCTCGTCATAGCTCGCCGCGCCGGTGAGGTCGACGATCGCGAGCGCGGAGCCGAGTCCGGAGACGTGGCCGTGCGCATCCACCATCCCCGGGATCACCGTCTTGCCGCCGAGGTCCACCACCCGCGTCTGCGGCCCGCGGAGCGTCAGAGCGCCTCGGGCGTCGCCGACGAAGGCGACCCGTCCGCCGCGGACCGCGAACGCCTCCGCCAGCGGATGCGCCTCGTCCACGGTGTAGACGCGTGCATTGGTGACGATCAGGTCGGCCGGGGCCTGCTGGGCGGCGAGCGGCGTGGAAACGCCGAGGGCGATCGCCGTGGAGAGGATCGCGAACGAGGAAGAGGCGGAGCGGAGGAGACGCATGACCGGATGCGGAGAGAAGTGGAAGACCGATGGGCGGAACTTAAGCGATGATCAGGCCGACGCCTTCCGCCCCATCTTGTAGAGCGGGATCGCGAGGAAGAGCACGTACGCCGCGATCGCCACGAGCGGATTCTCCGTCAGCGTGCTGATCGAATCGCCGATGAGGTACTTCGCCGTGATCAGGTGGTCGACCTTCGCCGCCTGCAGCGCGGCGAGCGCGACGCCGAGGATCGCGCCACCGGCGATCAGTCCGGACGAGAAGAGCACGCCGGGGCCGGAGTCGCCCGTGTCCATCCCCTGCGAGGGCTTCCGCTCCACGAGCCAGCGGACGATCCCGCCCATGAAGATCGTCGCCGAGGTCGAGATGGGGAGATAGGTCCCCACGGCGACCGCCAGCGACGGCAGTCCGAGCAGTTCCATGACGACGGCGATGAACGCGCCGATCAGGATGAGTCCCCACGGGAGCTTCTGCGTGAGGATACCGTCCACCACCAGCGCCATGATCTGCGCCTTGGGGGAATCGAACTTGGTCGCCTTGTTCCCCTTGTAGTCGGTCTCCTCGCGTCCGCCGATCCCGGGGTCGACCAGGTACTTGATCGCGCCGGCATTGTCCACGAGATAGCGGCCCGCGGGGGCATCGCCCGTGCGCTCGAACAGACGGCCGACCTTGTACGACGTGCCGTCGAGCGTCATCGGTTCGGCGTCGTAGGCCGCGACCTGCACGCCGGGATACTCGCGCGCGACGATCGTGGTGCGCGCGTCGTTCAGGAACGAGATCATCCCGCCGATCATGATCGCCGAGGTGGTGACGCCGAAGAGCAGGCCGATCTGCTGCGAACGCGGGGTGGCGCCGACGAGGAACCCGGTCTTGAGGTCCTGCGACGTCGCCGCGCCCACGGCGGCCGCGATGCACACGACACCGCCGATCGACAGCGCGAGCACGCGATGCTCGATCCCCGTCCACCCCACGGCGAAGAAGATCAGCGAAGTCATCAGCACGGCCGCCACCGTCATCCCCGAGATCGGGTTCGACGACGCGCCGATCTGCCCGCAGATGCGGCTGGAGACCGAGACGAAGAGGAAGGCGAAGACGATCGCGAGCACCGCGCCGGCCACGTTGATCCCGATCTGCGGCAGCGCGACCATCGCCACGCCGCAGGCGATCACGCCACCGACCACCCACTTCATCGAGACTTCCTGCTCGGTGCGCTTCACCGGCCCGGTCGCGACCCCGCGAACGTCGCCGAAGCCGGCGATCATCGCCTGCCAGATCATCGGGAGTGCGCGGACCAGCGAGATCAGACCGGCGGCGGTCACCGCGCCGGCACCGATATAGAACACATAGTTCGACCGCACCTGCATCGGCGTCATGCTGCTGATGAGCGCCGTCGCGGGGAAGATCGGGGTCGTGAGCCCGGCGCCGAAGAGCTTGATGGCGGGGATCAGGACGAAGAACGAGAGCATGCCGCCGGCGAACAGATACCCGCCGATGCGCGGCCCGATGATATAGCCCACGCCGGTGAGCTCGGGACTCACCTCGGCGCGGATCTCGCCGATCAGTTCGCTCTTGCCGTTGGGGAGCACGCGCGAGAGGATCTTGGCCGGCACCTCCTGCCAGAGCTGCGCGCCGATGTTCAGGAACTTGTAGAGCGCGCCGAGTCCGAAGCCGAGGAAGACCGTCTTGGCCTGCACGCCGCGCTCCTCGCCGACGATCAGCACCTCGGCGCACGCCGTCCCCTCGGGGTACTTGAGGGTGTCGTGCTCCTTGACGATGAGCGACCGCCGGAGCGGGATCATCAGGAGGATCCCCAACAGTCCGCCCACGAGCGCGATGGCCGCGACCTTCGTCCAAGGGAGGGTATAGCCCAGGAGCAGGAGGGCGGGGAGGGTGAAGACCACCCCCGCCGCGATCGACTCACCGGCGGAGCCCACCGTCTGCACGAGGTTGTTCCGCAGGATCTGCGTCTCGGTGTTCCCGAGCGCCTTGTTGATCGAGCGGAAGATCGTGATCGAGAGGACCGCGATCGGGATCGAGGCGCTCACCGTGAGGCCGACCTTCAGCGCGAGGTAGACGCTCGAGGCGGCGAAGATGAGCCCGAGCACGCAGCCGAGGACCACCGCACCGACGGTGAACTCGGTCAGGGAGCGGTCGGCGGAGATGTACGGTTCGTGGGATGTCGACATCCACGGAATGTGCGGGCGCGCAGGGCTTGTCAGCAACCATCGGTCGGCGATTGCTTTCCAATAGGGTGGGAGGAACGGCGACCGCCGTCCCTGCCGCTGTGTGTCATATCCCATGGTTCGACGAGGCCCCGTGACCCGTCCGGTCCGTTCGCTGCTGCTCCTCCTGCTCGCGCTTCCGCTCGGCGCCCAGTCCCGTTCGGCGGCCGTGCGTTCCGCGCCGCTCACCGACATCCGCTACGGCATCAGCTTCACTCCGATCCTGGGTGTCGAGCGCTCGGTGGACATCTCGATGACCTTCACCGCGACCAATCGCGATCCGGTCCTCCTCTCGCTCCCGGTCTGGACGCCGGGATCCTACGAGGTGAACAACTGGGCGCGGTACGTCTCGGCGTTCCATGCCACGGCGAAAGGGAAGGAGCTCCGCTGGGACAAGAGCGATCCCGACACCTGGCGCATCTATTCCGATGCACCCGGCGAGGTGAAGGTCTCGTATCGACTCCGCGCCGATTCCCTCGACAACGCGGGGAACTGGGCGCGCGACGAGTTCGCATTGGTCAACGGGACGAGCGCCTTCATGTATCCCGAGGGTCGCCCGCTCGAGTTCGTCTCGACGGTGACCGTCACCACCGAGCCGGCCTGGCATGTCGCGACCGGGATGACCGCGACCGCTCCCCGCGTGTTCAGCGCGCCCACGTACCACGAACTCGTGGATCATCCGTTCTTCATCGGCCGATTCGATATCGACAGCGCGCTCGTCGCCGGGGTCTGGTTCCGGCTGTCGTCGTATCCGGCCGGGAGCACGACGGCCGGCCAACGGGCGAAGCTCCTCGACCAGATGAAGCGGGCCGTCCCCAAGCAGACCGCGGTGTTCGGGGACACGCCCTGGCGTCGATACGAGCAGATGCAGATCGTCGAACGAGGATTCGGCGGGATCAGCGCCTTGGAGCACGAGAACTCCAACGTCGCGATCGTCGATTCGGAGGCGCTCGATGAGGACATCGTCATCAGCGTCTACGTGCACGAGATCTTCCACGCCTTCAATGTGAAGCGGCTGCGCCCGGTCGACCTCTGGCCATACCGCTACGATGCGGCGCAGCCCACCCCGTGGCTCTGGGTCAGCGAGGGGATCACCGACTACTACCCCGACCTCTCCCTCGTGCGCGGCGGCGTCTGGAAGGAGCCCGACTTCCTCGGCACCACGCAGCGGAAGCTCGAACACGTCGAGGCCACCGTGCCGAACGCGCTCGAGGACGCGTCGCTCCAGACGTGGTTGCACATGACCGACGGCACGAGCGACATCTACTACGACAAGGGATCGCTCGCCGGGCTCGCGCTGGACATCATGATCCGCGAGGCCTCCGACAACAGCGCCTCCCTCGACGACGTCTTCCGCGAGCTGTACGCCAACGACTATCGCCAGGGACGCGGGTTCACCCCGGAGGAGTGGTGGAGCGCCGTCAGCCGCGCGGCGAAGGGGATGAAGTTCACCGATTTCGCCGCGCGCTACATCGATGGCCGCGAACCCTTCCCGATGGGGAGCTGGCTCGCCAGAGGGGGATGGCGCATCCGGACCGACTCGACGAGCGAGGCGCGCTTCGGCATCTCGCTCACCACCGACTCTCTGGGGGTCCGGGTCGGCGCGGTGGATCCCAACAGTGCCGCTGCGGCCGGCGGGATGAAGGTCAACGATCTCCTCGTCACCGTCGACGGCGTCTCCACCGGCGATCCCAACTGGCAGCGCTGGCGCGCGAAATACGCCACGCGAGCGGGGGCAACGGTCCCCGTGGAACTGATGCGCGACGGCAAGCGCCTCACCCTGCAGATCCCGGTACGCTTGGCCGTGCTCATCGACCGCAAGCTCGAACCCGATCCGGCGGCGAGCCCGAAGGCGCAGCGCATCCGCCAGGGGATCCTCAAGGGCGAGACGACCAAGCGCTAGCCGTCCCCCCACAACGACAGCGGGCCCGACGCATAACGCGTCCGGCCCGCCCGGGCTTCCAC
>CAZAGK010000047.1:0-24716 GCA_964484775.1 uncultured Gemmatimonas sp.
GGTCCACGCCGGCCACGGGCTGACCGTGCGGAACGTGGCACCGATCGCCTCCATCCCCGAGATCGAGGAGCTCAACATCGGCCACACGATCGTCTCGATGGCGATCTTCACCGGGATGGGTGAGGCGGTGCGCGAGATGCGTCGGGTCATGGATGCCGCCCGTCGCTGACCCGTTGCCCGGGCGGGGGTCCGCGCGTTCTCTTTCGTGGGGGATGCCCTCCCTCAGGACCCTCGCGGAGACCGCATGAGCGCCGACACCCCGACGCCCCGCGCGACCGGCACCGCTCCTCTGGTGCCGATCAGCGCGCTGTTCCACGACGACGCCGGCCCGCATCTGGTCCGGCGGGGTCACGGCGCGCCCATCGACCTCCCGGCCCCGTCGGGGCAGGATCTCGACGCGCTGCTCGGCGCCGGGATCGCCGGCCTGTCCGGGATGGCGCCGGAGGCGGATGACTCCGACGAGGAACTCGTCCCCATCGAATCCTTGCTGTACCGCGGACGCGCCGCGCTCACGCGGGCGATCGCCCTCGCCGACGCCGCGGCCGCCGCGGGCACCCTCCCCGACCGCGATCGCTTCGGCGAGCTCCGCGACCTGCTGCGTCTCGCCACCACGGAATAGCACGTGAAACTCGGCTGGCGCGGCGCGCTGGGGTTCGTCCTCAGCGCCGGGGCACTCTGGTGGACATTGCACGACGTGGACCTCGCCCTCGTATGGGGCGTGCTCTCACGGTCGAATCTGGCGCTCTGGATCGCCTGCACCGCCTGCGCGACGGCGATCTTCCCGCTCCGCGCGCGGCGCTGGCGGGCGCTGCTCGAACCCGTCGCCGGCCGTCTTCCCTTCTCCTCCCTCTGGCAGGCCACCGCCGTGGGGATGATGATGAACAACGTCGCCCCGGGACGCGCCGGCGAGTTCGCACGCCCCTTCGTGCTCTCCCGCTCCGAGCCGACGGTCAAGTTCACCGCCGCCTTCGCCTCGCTCGCGGTCGATCGGTTGTTCGACGGCGTGATCGTGCTGCTGCTCATGATCGTCGCGACCTTCGACCCCGGCTTCCCCAAGGACTCGCCGGCGGCGGCGGGCGTGGCACTCTCGATGCGCGGCGCGGCGCTCTTCCTGGCCGCCGTGCTGCTCGTGCTCGTGGCGATGGTCTTCGCGCCCGACCGGCTCTTCGCGCTCTACGACGCCACGGCCGGACGGATCGCGCCGAAACTCGCGGCGCGCCTGCGCCCGCTGCTCGAAGGCTTCGCGTCGGGACTCGGCGTGCTCCGCTCGCCCAAGCTCGTGGCCGAGGTGTTCTTCTGGGCGCTGCTGCACTGGCTGTGCAATGCCTTCGCGTTCTGGCTCGGCTTCCGCGCGCTCGGGATCGACGCACCGTTGACCGCCGCGCTCTTCCTGCAGGGGATCATCGCGATCGGCGTGGCGATCCCCTCGTCCCCCGGATTCTTCGGCTTCTTCGAAGGGGCGGCCAAGGTCGGGCTCGGCCTGTACGGCGTGAGCGAGACCCAGGCCGTGAGCTTCGGACTCGGCTTCCACATCCTCTCCTACATCCCCATCACCGTGATCGGCGCGTTCTACCTGACCCGCTTGAATCTCCATCTCTCCGACTTCAGCAGCGGAGCCAAATCGACGTGAGCACGACGGACTCCACGAAGGTGGCCTCGTCCGGATCGACCGCGCGCGTCGCGGCGCAGGCCAAGCTCAACCTGCTGCTCCGGATCACCGGTCGCGCGCCGAACGGATATCACGAGCTCTACACGCTGTTCCAGGTCGTCGCGCTGGCCGACACGGTCACCGTGCGCACCGGCGTCCCGGGACGCTCGCTCGACTGCGATGTGGCCGCGGCCGGGCCGACCGAGGAGAACCTCGGGTGGCGCGCGGCGGTCAGCTTCCTCGAGGCGACCGGCTGGGATACCGGGTTCGCGATCACGATCGAGAAGCGCATCCCGATCGGCGGCGGGATGGGAGGCGGCAGCGCCGACGCTGCGGCCGTCCTGCGGGCGCTGAACGCGCTGGCGCCGACACCGCTCGGCATCGAGGCGCTGCTCGCGCTTGGGAACCGACTGGGCGCCGATGTCCCCTTCCTGCTGCTCGGCCATGCGACCGCGATCGGCACCGGCACCGGTGCCACCCTGATGCCTCTGCTGCCGCTCCCCGAACGCGCGATCGTGCTCGATCGCCCCGGGTTCGCCGTGTCGAGCAAGGACGCGTTCGGGTGGTTCGCGAGCGACCGGGGCGACCGACCCTACAGCCGCATCCCGGAGCCGCTCCCGTATCCACCCACCTGGGAAGCCATCGGTGCGCAAGCGGTGAACGACCTCGAACTGCCCGTGATGGCGCGTCATCCCGAGTTGGAGCCCCGTCGTGTCGCCCTCGAGGCGGATGGTGCGTCCATCGCGCGGATGACCGGATCGGGCTCCACCCTGTTCGGCGTCTTCGACGACGAGGCGCGCGCCCGCCAGGCCACGCACGGCGCGCGCATCCTCACGCGCACCGTCTCGGAAGTCGCCCCCGTCGAGCGGCTCGACTGATCGCCAGCGGGTGCCCTCAGAGCAGCGAGGGCACCTCGAGTCCGGAGGGTTCGGAGATCGCGAGCACCACGGTCGCGAGCCGGAGCAAGCGCACCGGCCAGTAGAGCGGGATCGCGAACTCCGGGAGGCGCACCCACTCGGCCTCGCGTGGCGTCGGCGCCAACCCGCTGACGATCCAGTAGCGCGCCAGATCGCGCTTCCCGTCGAGCGACGCCCGCAGGAGGCGATGATCCCGCGGCAGCATCGTGTCGCTCGAGACGAGCGCCGCCGCCATCGCGCGCGCCATCGCCGCGATCGAGAGATCGGCCTCGATCGCGGCGTCGATCACGGGAGGCAGATCGGCGGCGAAGACGAGCCGCGCGAGCTCGCACCCGATGAGCACCGCGCGTCGGCCACGGATCCCGAGCACCGATCGCTCCAGCAGGAGCGACGGGTCCAGCTCCGGGCGCCGCAGCAGTGCCTTGACCAGCAGGAGCCACTCGATCGAGCGCCACTGATGGCGCGCCCCGTGCAGCAGCTGGAGCAGCAGCTCGTGCGTCGCATCCACGACCGTCAGCGAGACGCCGCCCGCCTCGAGCACCGTCGCATGCGCGAAGAGCGACCCGATGGGTGGGCTCCAGTCGACCGAGGGATTCGACCACCGCCAGTGCAGGTCCACGCCTCCCGGCATCGTGGGGTCGACGGGATCCATGTGGAGCTGTCCGTGGGCCGTGTGCACGGTGAGCGCGCGGCGCACCGACATCCCCGGCGGGAGCCTGTAGCCCTCGCGCTGCAGGACCGCGATCGCGTCGGCGATCCTCCCGGGCTCGACGACGAGGTCCAGGTCCACGCTGTCGCGCCAGCTGGTGTTGCCGTAGGCGCGGGCGGCGAGGGCCGGCCCCTTGTAGGCGAACGAGCGGACCCCTGCGCCCAGCAGCGCCTGCTGCAGCCGTGCCGTCTCCTCGAGCGCCCGATTGGAGCGCAGCGCGACCTCGACGCAGCGATGCATCAGGCGCGAGACGGTCGCCTGCGGCACCTCGGCGCCGGCCCGCGTCAGCGCGTACATCACGAACGGCACGAGTCGGTGCGACTTCGCGGTCTCGAAGGCACGGTCCCAGTCGGGGATCGCGGCCGCGGCGGCCCGGACCTCGGGATCGTCCGGGCTCCCGGTGCCGTAGCGCCCGGCGGCGATGAGCAGGCGGTTGATCGGTGTGACGACTGCTGCGACTTCAGGATCCGACCACATGGCGTCCGTCTCTCCGATGTCCGCGCCCGCGCGTCCGGGGGCGTTCCTGCGCTACGCGGGATCGCTCCCGTCGCTGTGACATCGTCGCCACGATGGCCGCTGGGCCACCTCCCACAAAGTGCATCCCGGGTACCGGAATTGCGATCCGGGTCTCCGTTGGACGTCGCGATGGGTCCGATCGTTAGGAACGCGGACCGGGCGCCGGCCGACGAACGTCCGTCCGCCCGTAGCCCGGGCGGCCGCTATCGCCTAAGTTTGTAAGGCTGTACACAAGCTGCCCTCTCGTCCAATGGCAGGACAGCGGCCTTTGGAGCCGCGAATAGTGGTTCGAATCCACTGGGGGCAATGGGCGAGTGAGGGGTCGTTGGGCGCTCCCCGGCGTTGACCGGGGGGTGAAAATCTTCTAGCTTTCAAGGCTACGGCAAATGGACGGCTTGTCGGTACCGATGCATGGGTTTCGGGTCCTCACGGGGACCGGGAATCGGGCCCTCGCGGAATCCATCGCGAGCAGCCTGGGCGTGGATCTCTGCAAGTGCACCGTCAACCGTTTTGCCGATGGTGAGGTGTTCGTCCGCATCGACGAGAACATCCGTGGTGCGGATGTTTTCATTGTGCAACCGACGAACCCGCCGGCCGAGAACATGCTGGAGCTGCTGCTCCTCGTGGACGCGGTGCGACGGGCTTCGGCGGCGAGAATCACGGTGGTACTGCCCTACTACGGCTATGCGCGACAGGACCGCAAGGACCAGCCGCGCGTCGCCATCGGCGCCAAGCTCATGGCCAACATGATCATGCGCGCCGGGGCGGATCGGGTCCTCGGACTCGATTTCCACCAGCATCAGTTGCAGGGCTTCTTCGACATCCCGGTCGATCACCTCTATGCGGCACCGGTGTTCACCGCGCACTATCGCAAGAAGAACCTGACCAATCTGGTGGTGGTCGCACCGGACGTCGGCAGCGCGAAGATGGCCCGTGGGTTCGCCAAGCGGTTGAACGGCAGCCTCGCCATCATCGACAAGCGTCGCCCGACGGCGAATGTGGCCGAGGTCGTGAACGTGGTCGGAGAGGTCGAGGGGATGGATGTGCTCATCCCCGATGACATGATCGATACGGCGGGCACCGTGAGCGAAGCGGCGCGCGCCCTGAAGAAGTTGGGAGCCAAGGACATCTACGTGTGCGCCACGCACGCGCTGCTGTCCGGTCCGGCGAAGCAGCGGCTGTCCGATGCACCGATCACGGAAGTGGCGGTCACGAACAGCATCTACATCCCGGAGGAACGGCAGTTCAGCACCCTCAAGATCCTCTCGGTCGGCGAGCTGCTGGCCAAGGCGATCCGCTTCACCCACGCCGATCAGAGCGTGAGTTCGTTGTTCGAGCAGTAGGCAGTCCGCAGGACGCAGGCGCAACACCGTTCCACGCACCACCGCACCACCTCTGGAGCTCCCGTGCGACGCCGGGCCGGTAGGCAGTGACCGGGCACCCCCGTAGCGCACACTCCCTCATTCACGTTCTCGCAGGATTCGGTTTTCGATGGCTACCACGACCGTCAGCGCCAAGTTCCGTTCCACCGTCGGCAAGGGTGCCGCGCGCAAGCTCCGCGCCGCCGGGGAGATCCCCGCCGTGATCTACGGCCATGGCCGCGAGCCGCAGTCGCTCACGCTGCACAACCACACCTTCGAGCGTCTGCTCGAGAAGGTCGCCTACAAGACGACCGTCTTCGAGCTCACCTTCGACAACGGCACCAGCGCCAAGACGCTGATCCGCGAGATCCAGCGCCACTCGTTCAAGCGCTTCATCCAGCACGTGGACTTCCAGGAGCTGGTGGCCGGCGAGAAGGTCACCATGAAGGTGCCCCTCACCTTCGTCGGCACCGCCACGGGCGTGCGCGAGGGCGGCGGCATCCTCGAGGAAGTGATGCGCGAGGTCATGATCGCCTGCGACCCGGCCAACATCCCGAACCATCTCGAGATGAACGTCGCGAACCTCGCCGTCGGTCACTCGTATCACGTCCGCGACATCAAGATCCCCGAGGGCGTGGAAGTCATCACCGACGGCGACGAGACGATCTGCCTCGTGGCCATCCCGAAGGCCTCGGCCGAGCCGACCCCGGCCGAAGCCGCTGCTGCCGCCGAGCCGGAGCTCATCCGCAAGGCCAAGGCGGACGAGGACGCGGCCGCCGAGGAGAAGAAGTAATCTCCCCGCATGTGCGTGCTCCGCGCGCGGCCTGAGCGGTGAAGGTCATCGTCGGCCTCGGCAACCCGGGGCGCGAATATGCCGACACCCGGCACAACGTCGGCTGGTGGGTCATCGACCTGCTTGCCGACGTTTGGCGTTTCGATGGATGGAAGAAGGACGGCCAGGCCCACGTCGCCAGTGGGCTGGTCGGCAACATCAAGGTCCGCCTCGTCAAACCGCAGACCTACATGAACCTGAGCGGGGAGGCGCTGCACCACTACAAGCGCCGCCCCTTCTGGTCCGCCGCCACCGACCTGCTCGTCGTCGTCGACGAGGTCGCCCTCCCCGTCGGACGCTATCGCTTCCGCGCCAAGGGCTCCGCCGGCGGACACAACGGGCTCAAGAGCATCGAGCAGCACCTGCACACGCAGGACTACGGACGCCTCCGCATCGGCGTGGGACCGGCGGAGTCGGAACGACAGATCGGCGTGCTGCGCGACTACGTGCTCGGGAAGTTCGGCAAGATCGAGGCCGACGAGATCCGCGCACTCTTCCCCACCCTCGTCGAGGCCATCGAACTCTGGCTCCACGAAGGGATGGCCCCCACGATGAACCGCTTCCCCGGCAAGCTCCCCGCCGAGTCATGACGGTGCCGCCGCTGGGGCTCGTCCGCTCGGACGAGGCCGGACATCTGCTGCTCCCCGACGACCTCTCGCACCTCGACGCGCTCCAGCGACATCACGCCGACGCCCTGCGCGAGTTCTATGCCGCGCGGCGCCGCACCTTCGCCGACGCGATCGCCGAGTCCGAAGCGCTGATCGCCGCGGCGCCACGCGTCGCCGAACCCTACGTACGGCTCTCCAAGCAGTTCGGGCGCACGGGGCGCATGGCCCTCGCGCTCGAAGCGCTGCGGCGCGGTGCCCGCGATGCCGACCCCGATCGCGCACTCTGGCGCCGACTCGTGCACGACCTGCTCGAGGCCGGACTCGGCGACGAAGCGCTCGAGACCCTCGCTCGCGCACGTCGACACTTCCCCGACGACGCCGAACTCCTGCTGCTCGAGCGACTCGCCTTCCCCGGCGTCTTCGCGGACCAGCGCTCGCTCGAAGCGTGGCGCGCGCGCCTCCTGGACGGCGTGCGATCGCTCACCCTCGACGATCCGGCGCTCGCGGCGCTCCCCCGCCGCGAACTCGTCAACGCCACCGCGCGCCTGCGCCCGTTCTATCTGGACTACCTGGGCGACGACTCGAGCGACGTGCTCGGCGCGTGGGGACGCTGGCTGTGCGCGATCGTCGAGCCCCGCGCCTCGGCGCGACCGCTCCCCCGTGCCGCGCACGACAGCCGTCCGCGGATCGCCTTCGTGAGCGACACCCTCCGTCGCCACGTGGTCAGCGAGCTGTTCGCCGAGTGGATCACCGGACTCGACCCCGCGCGGTTCGACGTGCGCTGCTACGCCGTGCAGCGCGAGCGCGACGAACTCTCGGCATCGCTCGAGGCGAAGGTCGCGCGCTTCGTGAGCAGCGAGGATGTGGCGGTCGTCGAAGCGGCGATCCGCGAGGACGCGCCGGATGCGATCATCTATCTCGATATCGGACTCTCACCCGGGACGTCGGTCCTGGCCGCGCAGCGGCTCGCGCCGGTGCAGTGCGTGACCTGGGGCCATCCGATCACGAGCGGCCTCCCGACGGTCGACTATTTCCTCACCGGCGATGCGGTCGAGCTGGCCGGGGCCGAGGCGCATTACACCGAGCGGCTCGTGCGCCTCCCCGGACTCGGCACGACGTTCCGGCTCCCCGAGGCGATGCGGCCGCTGCACATCCATCGCCGCGCCGATTTCGGGATCGGCGAGGGCGAGGTCGCCTTCCTCTGCGCGCAGACGATCTCCAAGTTCCTCCCGTCGTTCGATCGCGTCCTCGCCGAGATCGCGCGTCGCCTCCCCGAGGCACGGTTCATCTTCGCCATGGGACACCTGCTCGGCGCCGATCTCGTGCGGGAGCGGCTCGCCGGCACCTTCCGCGAGGCGGGACTCGACTGGTCGCAGCACGAACGCGCCCTCCCGATGCTGATGCCGATCGAGTTCGACAACCTCGTCAGCGTGTGCGACGCCCTGCTCGACCCGATCGGCTGGTCCGCCGGCTACACCGCGGTCAACGCCATCGCCTTCGGGCTCCCGATGCTCTGTCTGCCGGGGACGCTCTTCCGCACGCGGCAGAGCGCGGCGATGCTCGGACGACTCGGGGAGACGCGCACCATCGCCGCGAGCGAGGCCGAGTACGTCGAGATCGCGGTGCGGCTCGCTCGCGACCCCGGCTTCCGCGCCTCGGGGCGCGACCGACTGCTCGACCCGGCGGCCCGGGAGCGGCTGGTGCGCGACCCCGAGCCGGCGCCAGCGCTCGCCGCCTTCCTGCTGCGTGCCATCGCCGACGCCGACGGTCGGCCCGACGCGCCGGCCGCGACCGTTTAGATTTCTCAGGTTCCCCCTGAACGCTCGATCTTCCTTCCAGCCCATCTGAGATGCTGAAGCTTGGCATTGTCGGCCTGCCGAACGTCGGCAAGTCCACGCTGTTCAACGCCCTCACGGCCGCCAAGGCCGATGCGGCGAACTATCCGTTCTGCACCGTCGAGCCGAACGTCGGCATGGTCAACGTCCCCGACCCGCGCCTCGACAAGCTCGCCGAGATCGTGCATCCCGAGCGCACCCTCCCCGCCGCGGTGCAGTTCGTGGACATCGCCGGCCTCGTGAAGGGCGCCGCCGACGGCGAAGGGCTCGGCAACAAGTTCCTCGCCAACATCCGCGAGTGCGACGCGATCGTGCACGTGGTCCGCTGCTTCGACGACCCCGACGTCACGCACGTGATGGGCGGCGTGGACCCGGTGCGCGACCGCGAAGTGATCGAGTTCGAGCTCGCCCTGGCCGACCTCGGCGCGGTGGAGAAGCGTCTCGACAAGTCCAAGCGCGCCGCGCGCACGGGCGACAAGGAAGCGAGCGCCGAGCTACCGACCCTCGAGAAGGCGCACGCCGCGCTCGCCGAGGGGAAGGCGCTCTGGCACGTCGATCTCTCGGCCGACGACAAGGCGCTGCTCCAACCGCTGCAGCTCCTCACGGTGAAGCCGGTGCTCTACGCCGCGAACGTCACCGACGCCGAACTCGCCGGCGACGAGGGGAAGTATCTCACCGCGCTCCGTGCGGCGATCGCCGACTCCAACGAACAGGCCGAGGTCGTCCCCTTCTCGGCGCGCATCGAAGCCGAACTCGCCGAGCTCGCGCCCGAGGATCGCGCCGACTTCCTCGCCTCGATCGGACTCGAGTCCGCCGGTCTCGACCGCCTGATCCGCGCCGGCTATCACCTGCTCGGATTGCAGACCTACTTCACCGCCGGTGAGAAGGAGGTCCGCGCCTGGACCATCCACCGCGGCGACACCGGGCCGAAGGCGGCGGGTGTGATCCACACCGACTTCGAGCGCGGCTTCATCCGCGCCGAGACGGTGTCGTACTCCGACTTCGTCGCGCACGAGGGATGGAAGGGGGCGCGCGAGAAGGGAGCGGTCCGCTCCGAAGGGAAGGAATACGTCGTGCAGGACGGCGACGTGCTGCTCTTCCGCTTCAACGTCTGAACCGGACGATTACCCCTCGCCCTAGCGACGGCCGATCCCGATCGTCCGGGCGAGGAGACGGATCCAGCGCAGTGGCCAGTAGAGCGGCGCCAGCGCTTCCGGGAGCACCACCACCTCCGCTTCACGCGGCGTAGGGATCGCCGCCTCACCGACGAGGAGCGTGAGGCGGTCGCGCCGGGAATCGAGCGCGCGCAGCACCCACCCGCGATCGCGGGCGCCGAGTCGATCGCGACCGAGCACCGTGCGGGCGATCTCCGCCGCGAAGCGCTGCACGTCCTCGTCCCGTGCGATCTCCGCGGCGACCTCCTTGGGCGGCGTGCCGCCGAGCATCAGCCGCGCCACCTCGCACCCGATCAACACCGCGCGCCTGCCGCGCACGCCGTCCTGTGCGGCGCGCAGCAGCGCGGCACCGTCGACGCTCGGGTCACGCATCAACGCGCGGACCAGGAGCAGCCACTCGAGCGAGCGCCACTGATGGCGCGCGACGTGCAGGAGTTGCAGCAGCAGTTCCTCGGTCGCATCCGGCGCCGCGTAGCTGCGGCCGTTCAGCGACACCGGGGCGCAGCGCGCGAGCACCTGCGCGAGCGGCGGGCTCCACGGCAGGGTGGGATTGCAGAAGCGCCAGTGCAGGTCCACGTCGAAGGCGTCGGGATCCGCGGTGGGCTCGAAGGGGATCTGCCCGAACACCGCGTTCACGACGCGTGCCGTCCGCAACGAGAGTCCGTCGCGTACCACGAATCCCTCGGCGGCGAGCACGGCGGCCGCCCGCTCGACGTCCGACTCGTTCACGACGAGATCGATGTCGAGGCACTCGCGCATCGACGCGCTGCCATAGGCGCGGTGGGCGAGCAGTGGCCCCTTGTAGATCAGACTCGGGACGCCGGCGGCCGTCAGTCGCTCCTGCAGGCGTCCGGATTCGTCGAGCGCGCGCTGCGAGCGCTCGGCGATCGCCAAGCGACGTTCGACGAACCCGCGCATCGTGTCCGCCGGGACCAGTTCCGACGCCACCGAGAGCGCCTCGGCCACGAACGGGACGAGCCGATGGGCATCCGCCATCTCCTCGAGCAACGCCCAGTTCTCGATGCTCGCAACGGCGTGCCGCACCGCAGCGGCGTCCGGATCCCCCGTGCCGTGCCGTGCGGCGGCCACCAGCAATCGCATCTCGGGCGACATCCGAATGTCGGACATCGCGTCAGCCTCCGACGGTGCGGCGCACCACCTGTGCCGCCTGCGCGAGATGCGAGAACCCGTGTTGCAGTTCGAGGAAGTAGACGGGCACCCGATGCACGAGGCGCGAGAGCGCCTCGAAATCGGAGCGACGCAGGTCGCCGTCGAGCAGCGCGGCCGACGACGTGTGCGGCAACAGCGTGAGCAGCGCCTCCTGCGGATCCGCGCGCGTCGCGATCGCCGCCTCATCGCGGTCGTGCGGGGTGACGCGGAAGATCGCGGCGACGGGGATCGGCCGGGTGGGGTCCGGAGCGACCGTGCGCAGCGGCAGTACATGCTTGTCCCAGGTGGGGCCGATCAGCTCGAGGCGCGCGGTGGAGTCGGGATGCAGCGCGGCCACACTGGCCTCGTCCACGCGCACGTGATCGAGCGCGGGCCACGCGGCGAATCCCGAGGCGTCTTCGCGGAAGGCGAAGACGTCATCGGCGATGACGGCATCACCCGCGGCGTCGAAGGTCGCCGCGAAGGTGGACTTCCCCGCACCCGAGGGACCGACGAACGCGACAGCGCGACCGCCGAGCGACACCCCACTCGCATGCAGCGCGAGCACGCCGCGGAGGCGAAGCACATACCCGAGGATCGGGCCGCCGACGTACCCGAGTGCGTCCGCGGCACTGCGGGCGTCGCGGGAGCGCGCCCAGATCCGCGTACCATCGCTCGAGAGGAAGAACTGATTGCCGTCCGTCAGGTCGAAACGCACGCCGTCGCCGCCGCGCACCCATGCGACCTGCAGATCGGCGGGGAGCTCGCGCGCGGTAGGTTCGCGACGCAGAACGCGGTCGGGATCGATCGGCCGCTGATGCCAATCCGGGACGCGCGTGAAGCTCAGCTCAACGTCCGATCGGCCGACGCCGCTCGCGGAGCGAAGCCCGGGGATCTCGCGATCCGCTTCGATCCGCAGACCATAGGCGATGTACTGATGCACCTTCATCGGTGCGGTCCGCGCACCGTGACGACCCGAAGGTCAGACGGAACGATTCTTCGTGCCCTTCGTCGCCGTATCGATCGGACGCGAGGTCTTCGTGGAGAGCGCACGGGTCAAGTCGGAGAGCGATCCGAACTCGCGCAGCTCCGGCGCGACATACCTCTGCCGAGCAGGCTGCGACGTGGCATTCGGTTCGTTGTGTTCACTCATGTTCCCTCCCCTCCGAAGTACGCACGAAAGTCTACACTGAATATATACGCTACACCGCCCTGCTGTCGCTACTCCCCCGGGGTCGATGGCAATGCCGACGCGATCCGGGTGGCGAACAAGGTCGCTTCCCGGGCCGACGCGAAGCTGGCCGGGAACTCCCGGAGCAGCGCCTCTCCGATCTCGGCGAGCGTCCGTGTACCGTCGGAGAGTCCGAGCGCCCGGACCACCATCGGCTGGCCGGGCCCGAGGTCGGGACGGGACCGGATCGACCGCCCCTGAAGGGACTCGGGCGTCAGCACCAGTTGATCGAGGGTGGAGTGTGCGCGGCGGCTCGGCACCCGCCCGCTCCCCTCCGGTGGGGTCACGGTCACGGCCCAACGGCGGACGTACTCCCCGTCGATCAGGGTGAAGGCGAAAGCGGCGTCGATCCGGTCGCCGCGCACGACCGGGATCGGGTCCACGATCGGCAGTCGTTGGCGTCCCCACGGCAGCATCGGCTGATCCGGCCCGTGCGTGAGCCACTGGCCGTCGGCGAACTCCGCATCGAACCAGATCACGAGCGCGTTCAGCGTGCCGTCGCGCGACGCCTGCCAGGAGACCTTGGCATCGGCGTCCACGGGCGCATCGATCGCATATGGCAGTTCTCCCCACTGCGTCGCCTCGCCTAGCAGCCACTCCGACTTGAACTCCGAGAGCCCCCGCTCCGAGCGGGCGATCCGTCGTAGCACCGGCGTGCTGTCCACCCCGTGCGGCGAGACCTCCGCGAGCCACGGGCGATCGGGCGGGAGCTCGCACGGCGCGACGAAGTGTACGTCCCGCCGCGTCAGCTCACGGACCCCCGGCACGCAGAGTCGTCGCCGCACGTCGTTGAGCACCGCGATCCCGTCGCCGAAGTACGCGTGCGACACGCGGAGATCCGCGACGAGCACCGTCGCGCGCTCCGGGAGCTCGATGTCGCGCACATCGGCGTGCTTCCAGGTGATCCGATCCGAAACGCCGTGCAGCGCCGCCAGTTCAGCGCCGAGCCCGACGAACTCGGACGTCTCCACGGCGTAGACGTGCCGCGCGCCGGCGATTGCGGCGATCACCGCGAGGTGCCCTGGCCCCGCGCCGACCTCGAGCACGATGTCGTCGGGACGCACCAGCGAGCGCAGGGCGGCCGACATCCGGCCGCCGCGCAACGGGTCCGCGAACATCCGCTGATAGTGCGCGAGAGAATACATGGTGCGCTAACCTAGGGTCGCGCGGAGCCAGGCATCAAGGCCGAGCGCCCGCCACGCCTCGCCGATCTCCGCCCCCGAACCGCTCCGCAACAGCTCGTTCACTCGCGCCGGATCGACCCAGCGCGCCACCCGATCGCTGACGACGGGGGGACGGCCCTGCTGCTCCGCACGCCACCGATCGGCGATCGAGGTCGGCGCGACCGACAGCGATGTCTTGGCCCGCGTGAGGATCTCGGGAGGCAACGCATCCCGGAAGACGCGTCGCCAGAGTTCCTTGCGCTGCAGCCACGGCGCCATGGGCAATCCCATCACGAACTCGACGAGACGCAGGTCCATCAGCGGCCACGACGGTTCGTGCGCGAGCCCGCATTCCACGCCCCAGTCCCCCTCCGCCATCTCCTGCCAGTGGGGGTGCATCAGCGACTGCATCAGCCGCGGGCGGGTGGTGCGCGGCATCGGCGGATCCTCCAGGACGCTCGCGTGCCACTCGGCGCGCATCCACGGCGGGAACGTGGTCCCTTCGCCACGATCCTCCCAGCGCGCGCGCCAACGCAGGCCCAGATCGGGGCGACGCCGACGCACTCTCCCGAAGCGGAACAACGCTGTGAGCGTGCGCCACGCGCCGAACCGAGCGATCTCCTCGCCGAGATCGGGGGACATCAACAGGGCGTCGCCGTCCTCACCGTTCAGCTGGACGTTCCCGAGTTCCGCCATCGCACGGAGCACGCGCATCTCGTACAAGTGGCAGATGTTCCCGGTCGGCTCGGCCGGGAACTCGTGCGCGGTGGTCCCGAACCGCAGCCCCTCGAGCCGTTCCTCGCGGATGACGTGTCGCACGCCGTGACGGGCCGCGACCATCGCCGCGAGCGGCGCCTCGTCCATGCCGCCGCGGGTCGGATCCACCAGCGTGAAGGCGACGAGTTCGATGTCCGGTCGCGCCCGTCGCGCGGTCACGAGCAGTCCGGGCGAATCGAGCCCTCCCGAGAGCGGCACCACGACCTTCGAGAGCCGGAGCCGATCGCGCACGACCTCGTCGAGGAGCGCGCGGGTGGCGTCCACGACCTCGTCCTCGCGGAGTCTCGTCGGAGCCGGCGCCGGAGGCGTCCAGTAGCGCACGGGACGCGGGAGATCGGCGTCGCCGCCGAGTCGCAGCAGGTGTCCCGCTGGCAGGCGATGGACATCCTCGAAGGTCGTGCGCTCCGGATCCATGCGCATGTCGTAGGCCAACAGCGAAGCGATCGATGGATCATGGAGGCGTGCGCTGACCTCGGGATGCGCCCGGAGCACGGGGATCGACGAGGCACAGACGATGCCGCCTTCCACCCGCGCGTGGAAGAGCGGCCGCATCCCGAGCGCATCGCGCGCCGCGATCCCGCGCTGCGCGGCGGGATCCCAGAGCACGAAGGCGAAGTCGCCGAGCAGATGCGCCAGGCAGCGTTCTCCCCAGCACTCCCAGGCGGCCAGCACGAGGGCCTCGTCGGCACCGAGCGGCGGGACGTCGCCACCGGCCGCGGCGAGCGCCGCCCGGAGCGTGCGCTGGTCGTCGATCCTGATATTGCCCGTGAGCACGGTGCCGCGCGGGGAGCGGTGCGGTCCGACGGTCGCTCCGTCGCGGGTGGTGACGAGCGCGTGGAGCATGAGCGCGTGCGCGTCGACGTGCACGCCGATCATTTCGTGCGGCGTGGCCTCGAGCGCGCGACGGAGTGGTGCGCTGCTCGCGTCCGCCGAGCAGAGGGCGCTCCACGGCGCAGGGTCGCGCGCGATGATCGCCGCGAACGCGCTCACGGCGACCCCGGGTCGCGGAGGCGCTCACGGCGAGGGATCACGCGTGCGTCGAGAAGGATGCGAGCGGGGAGTAGCGCTCGAAGTCGGCATCCCCGACGACGACCATCCCGTCGCTCTCGACCCACGCATGGGCGTCGAGCGCCCGGCCGGCGACCGGCTCGGTGGAGACGCCGAGCCGCAGGACGGCCGGGGCGCCGAGTTCCCGCAGGAGCAGCTCAGCGGTGAGCGCCTGCGCCAGGCACGTCGCCCCGGGGACGGAGCGTTCGGCCCGGCTCAGGGCACGTCGGACGGCGAGGGGCGCCGCGTGCGCGGGCTCCGCGGAGGTCCCCCCGTGGGGCCGCGCTTCGACCCAGCGACGGAGTCGCGGGAAGGAGACCAGGTGGATCGCGACACGGAACACCCCCAGCCAGGCGACGGCGCGCAGCGCCAGTCCGCGTTCGGCCGGCGCCAGCGCGAGGAGGCTACGGAGTCGGCGCGGCCACAAGGTCGATCAGTCCCTTCGCCGCCAACTCATCGGCGATGCGCAGGACATCGGCCTCGGCGGTGGCGAGGTCGGTCTCGAACTCGGCGACGATCCCCTCGGCGACCGCGGAGAGGGCGACCGGGGTCTGCATCATTCCCCAGACGCGGGCGCCGACCTTGTTGAGGCCGAAATAGACGCCGTCGGCCAGATGCAGGATGACCGCCTCTCCGGAGAGGGTGGTGGAGACCTGCTGCGGCGAGGCGACGACGAGGTCGGAGCGGGTGAGCGCACGAGGCATGCCGGAAGATAGTCCGGGACGCTCGACGGGGGCAATCAGCGGGTGGTGGCCGGGAGGTGTCTGCCGTTGACTCCATCCCCGGGCGCGGGTATGTTCAAGGGCTGTCGTAGTTCATCCATCACGATCCGGTCCCCACCCGGGGACCTCGGATCACTCTCCCGCCGCGCCGGCAACCCGCGACGGGCGTTACAGACCAAAGGGAGGATTGCCCACAGTGTCTCGTGCCTACGAGGCGGTGTACATCTTCGATTCTGCACTCGAAGACGCCGCCATCAATGAAAAGCTGACCAAGCACCACGCGCTCCTCGGAGCGACGGGTGAGATCGCCCTGAACCATTGGGGCCGCCGCCAGCTCGCGTACAAGATCGGCTCCAAGGAGTCGGGCTACTACATCGTCGCGAACTTCGAGTGCGACCCCACCGCCCTGCCCGAGTTCGAGCGTTCGCTCAAGCTCGACGACAGCGTGGTCCGTTGGCTCATCTCGGTCGACGAGCACGAGCTCGGCGCGCCGCCGATGACCGAAGAGCAGCTCGCCGCCCGCGCCCGCGGCGACGATGACGACGACGACGAGGATTAACTCATGCGCCGCCAGAAGAAGTCGTGCCCGATCACCGAAGCCGGTATCCGCTTCGTGGACTACAAGGACGAGCGTTTCCTCGCCCGCTTCATCACCGAGAACGGCAAGATCCTGCCGAGCCGGCTGAGCGGCGTCGACGCCCGTCACCAGCGCCAGTTGGCGCGGGCCATCAAGAAGGCCCGTTACCTCGCGCTGTTGCCGTACATGCGGGGCGGCCAGCCGTAAGGCTGGTCTCGTGATGGACGACGGGGCCGGCAGTACAGCTCGCCGGGATCCCCCGGGCGAGGGCGCGCTCGAGACCGAGCGCGAGCGTGGGTGGGGCCGCGTCGTGTTGGTGTTCCTGCTGTTTCTCATGATCCCGATCTCCCCCCTCCGCCTGCTCCTGCCGGTGGAGAACATCGTCCCGCTGCTCGCACCGGCCTGCGCCGTGTGCGCGGTGGTGGGATGGATGCGGGGAGGACGCCTCGGCCTCATGCTCCTCTGGGTGGCGGTCGCGGTGTACGTGCTCCTGCCGCGCTTCACCGCGGGCGGGGACACGGCCGAGTTGCTGACGACCGGATGGTCGCTCTTCCTCGCGGCCGCCTTCGGGGCGAGTGCATTGTTCCAGCCGCGCGAGGCGCCTTCGCCCTTCCTGCCCCGCGCGCTCGGATCGATCGGCATCACCCTGGTCCTCGCGGCCAGCGCGGTGTTCGCGGTACCGGACGGTCCGGCTCGACTCGTCCAGACGGTGCAAGGGGAGTTCGACCGGCGGGAGCGGGAGACGCTGGACAACTGGCACAAGTCGCAGGAGACGATGGAGGTCAAGTCCTTCGTCGAGACGAATCCGGAGTTCGTGACGATCATGCAGGACGGGGAGCGGCAGTTGCCGATCCTCGCACGGCGCGGGGGGCAGCTCTTCCCTGCGATGCTGGCGCTGGAATCGCTGCTCGCCCTGGCGCTGGCCTGGGCGCTGTACCACCGGGTCGGACGGGTGCGGTTGGGCCCGGCACTCTCACGGGTGCGGGAGTTCCGCTTCAACGATCAGCTCGTGTGGGGATTCATCGCCGGACTGGTGCTGGTCGTGTTGCCGGGGTTCGCCCCATTGCAGTTGCTCGGCTACAATCTGTTGTTGTTCTTCGGGGCGTTGTATGCGGCACGCGGATTCGGCGTGCTGGTCTGGATCCTCGCCCCCGGTCGGATCGTGACGTTCCTGCTCGTGCTGTTCGCGGCCTTCTTCTGGTATGTGGTCGGCCCGCTGGCGCTCGGGTTGGGTGTAGGTGATACGTGGTTGGACTGGCGCAGACGCGCCGGGCGCAAATCCTAACGATTGAGAGAGGGTCCCATGGAAGTCATTCTGCGGCAGGCGGTCGACAAGCTCGGACACCCGGGCGACATCGTGAAGGTCTCGGCGGGGTTCGCGCGCAACTTCCTCCTGCCCCGCGGCGCCGCGTATGAGGCGACCCCGGGCAACAAGAAGCGCATCGCCCAGGAGAAGGAGCGCCTCGAGGCGGCGGAAGCCGCGCGCGTCGCCACCGCTCAGGAGTACGCGAACAAGCTCGAGCAGGTCTCGCTCACCTTCTCGGCCCGCGTCGGCGAGGAAGGCAAGCTCTTCGGCTCGGTCACCTCGGCGGACATCCAGCACCAGCTGGAAGCCCAGGGGTTCCCGGAAGTCGAGAAGCGCATGATCGACCTGCCGGAGCCGATCCGCGCCCTCGGCGTGTACAAGGTGCCGATCAAGCTTCACGCCGACGTGAAGCCCGAGATCAAGGTCTGGATCATCAAGGCCTAGTTCCCCCGGCACCACCAAGTCGGGCCCTCCGGACCCGCTTCACTGACGCCCCGCTCTGCGGGGCGTTATTGTTTCCCGGAAGCCCCGCCGCACGCCTCCCCACAGGCCCGCGGCGGCCGTGTCGCGCACACGGAACATTCCTCGGCGATCGTCCTAGAACCCGAATAGGGTCCATCCGCGTTCACGTGTCATGAGTGCAGCGTCACGAACTGGGAAGACTGTGGGGCTCGAGCGGGCGCGGCAGGCCGCCGCGATCTGTCTCGACAACAAGGCCGATGACGTCGTGTTGCTCGATCTGCATGGCGTCACCGACATGACCGACTACTTCATCGTCGCTTCGGGGACCTCCGACACGCACGTCCGCGCCGTGGCCCGGCACGTGGTCGAGGAGATGGCCCGTGACGGCATGGGGGTCGTATCGGTAGAGGGATTGGAGGAGGGCCGGTGGGTCCTGCTCGATTTCATGCATTTCGTGGTGCATGTGTTCCACCCGTCCATGCGGTCGTACTACCAACTCGAGCGGCTCTGGGGCGACGCCCCGGAACTCGCCGTGACACCCTGAGAGGGGGTTCGCTGATGTCCCGTCGCTGGATCACTGCTCGTCCCCGCCCCATCGCCGCGGCCGCGTTGCTGGCCCTCGGCGGCCTCGCCGCGCTCGCGCCCTCCGCCGCCGGCGCCCAGGGCTACTTCGGCCAGAACCAGGTCCAGTTCCAGGTCTTCAAGTGGCGGGTCTACAAGACCGAGCACTTCGACGTCCATTACTACCAGGGGATGGCCGAGGGTGCCAAGATCGCGGCCCGCATGGCCGAACGGTCCTATGCGCGCCTCTCGCGCCTGATGGGCTACACCTTCAAGGAACGGAAGCCGATCGTCGTCTTCGCGTCGCGCGGCGACTTCGCCCAGAACAACGTCACCGGCGACCTCGGCGAGGGCACGGGTGGCGTCACCGACGCCATGCACCAGCGCAACATGTTCTTCTTCGGCAGCGATCTCGCCGAGGTCGAGCACGTGATGGCGCACGAGATGGTGCACCAGTTCCAGTACGACATCATGTTCAAGGGGCGCACCGGTGGTGCGCAGCAGATGCTCGAGGGGGACAACCTCCCGCTCTGGTTCGCCGAAGGGATGGCCGAGTACCTCTCGATCGGTCCGGACCACAAGGCCACCGACGCGATCATGCGCGACGCGGCCGTCAACGGCAATCTCCCGACCATCCAGCAGCTCAACGAGCAGCCGGACCGCTTCTTCCCCTACCGCTACGGGGAGTCGTTCTGGCGCTACGTGGGGCAGCGGTGGGGGGACGAGATCGTCGGGGAGATCCTGCAGGCCTCGGCGACCATCGGCGTGGAGCGTGGCTTCAAGCGCCACACGGGCTATGAGCTCGAGGAGCTCGGCGACGAGTGGAAGGAGACGCTGCAGACGCAGTATCTCCCCGCCGTGGCCACGCTCGAGCGCCCGCGCAAGACCGCACAGCCCCTGCTGAACGAGAAGAAGACCGGCGGCATCATCCCCGTGTACGTCGCGCCGGCGCTCTCGAGCGACGGCAAGCAGATCGCGTACATCTCGACCGGCTCGCTCCTGCGCGCCGAGGTCTTCCTCGACCTGTATCTGGCGGATGCGACCACCGGCAAGCGGCTCAAGCGTCTGACGAACAGCGTGCTCAATCCGGAGACGGAAGAACTGCGCTACGTGTACTCGCAGAGCGCCTTCTCCCCCGACGGCCGTACGCTCGCGTACACCGGTATGCGGAAGGGGAAGGACGTGCTCTTCCTGCTCGACGTGAAGTCGCGCAACGTGATCCGTCGTCTGGACACGGAGCTCGACGCGATGGTCGGGCCGACCTTCTCCCCCGACGGCAAGAAGATCGCGTTCAGCGGGAGCAAAGGGGGCGCGACCAACATCTATGTGATCGACGCCGACGGCCGGAACCTCCGCCAGCTCACCACGGACTGGTACGCGGGGCTGATGCCCAACTGGTCGCCGGACGGCCGCAAGATCGCGTTCGTGAGCGACCGCGGTCCCAAGACCGACCTCGCGATGCTCCGCTTCGGGAAGTGGCAGATCAACCTGCTCGACGTCGAGACCGGGATGATCGAGACGATCCCCGGACAGGACGGCAAGAACCTCAATCCGGCTTGGGCGCCGGACGGCAAGTCGATCGCCTTCATCAGCGACCGCACGGGGATCGCGCAGATCTTCCTGTACGACTTCGACGCGAAGGAGCACTACCAGCTGACGCGCTATGTGGGCGGTGTGCTCTCGATGACCGAGAACAGCCCGGCGATCACCTGGGCGCGCCAGGCGGACAAGCTCGCGTTCGTGTATTTCGACAACAACGACTACACCGTGTGGTCGATCTCCAATCCGCGTCAGCTCAAGAAGGAGCCGTATCGCGCGCCGACGGCGGTGGTCGCGAGCGGCGTGACCGGTGGCGCGGCGATCTCGGGGCCGGACTCGGCGAATGCGCGCAAGGCGCAGGCGGCGAGCGCCCTCTCCGGCATCGCGAAGGCAGCGGCGGATTCGGCGGCTGCGGTCCCGGCCAACCCGCGTCGCGTGTCGATCTATCGCGGCACGGGCGGGATGCGCGCCTCGGGCGAGCTCCCGGCGCCGGGCACTCCTGGGTCGTCGAACCCGGTGTCGGTCGCCGCGCTCATGGACAGCGCCGCGCTCGCGCTCCCGAGCGACGCGAGCATCAAGGACGAGCCCTACAAGGCCTCGCTGAACGCCGAAGCGGTGCAGCGTCCGCAGATCGGCTACGCGCAGGACAACTATCAGCGCGGCGTCTACGGCGGCACCGCCATCCTGTTCGCCGACCTGCTCGGCAACCGGCAGCTGCTCGCCGGCCTCGCGATCAACGGTCGCGTGGAAGAGGCGCAGGTCGCGCTCAACTACACCAACTACTCGAACCGTCTCAACTTCTCGACCGGGATCAACCAGAGCCCGTACTATCTGTTCACCGGCTACTCGGCGGACCAGGTCGGCTCGAACCAGTACTACCAGCGCCAGTCGCTGCTGCGGTACATCGTGCGGACGGCGAACTACAACGCCATCTATCCGCTCAACCGGTTCACGCGCTTCGAGTTCGGCGGCGCCTTCACGAACATCGACCGCAGTCAGGTCTATCTCTCCAACGGGATCGACTTCAACTCGGGGTACAGCACCGGGTTCTACGTCGACAGCATCCGCGGGATGGGGTCGCTGAACTTCCTGAACCCGACGGTCGCGTACGTGAGCGACAACGCGCTGCAGAGCTACACCGGCCCGATCTACGGTCATCGCTACCGCCTCGAGGTCGCGCCCTGGATCGGCATGCGCGACTCGAAGGGGTTCGTGAACATGCTCGCCGATCTGCGCCGCTATGACGCGATCGCGTTCAGCTTCCTCACGCTCGCGACCCGCTTCTACGCCGACATCTCGCAGGGCCCGGGCGAGAGCCTGATCCAGAAGTACATCGGCATCCCGCAGTACATCCGCGGGTACGACCGCGAGAACTACCTGTCGTCGAACTGCGGATCGGCCAACATCAACGAATGCAGCGCGCTGGCGCAGCTCGTCGGCAGCCGGACGCTCGTGATGAACGCCGAACTGCGCTTCCCGCTCATCCGGCGATTCGACCTGGGCTTCCTCCCCATCTCGCTCCCGCCGCTCGACGGTCTCTTCTTCTACGATGCCGGCATGGCGTGGAGCTCGGGGCAGTCGATCACCGTCGCCAAGCCCAAGACGTATGACTTCAACACGCAGCGCTTCCTGCTGCGCAGCTACGGCTACGGTCTGCGCCTGAACCTGTTCAACTTCGCGATCATCCGGTGGGACTACTCGGTCCCGCTCGACTCGTTCAACCACAAGGGCTACTGGTGGTGGTCCATCGGGCCGTCGTTCTGACGCCTGACGGCTCAGCAGCTGGCGAACGGCGGTCCGGGACTCCCGGGCCGCCGTTCTGCCGTTCGGCCGATGGGCCGTTCGGCGCGGCGCCGACGCATCTCCTCTCGGGAGCGAAGGCGGTTAGATTCCAGCGTGCGCAGAACGCTCCTCTTCCTGCTCGCGCTCACCGCCTGTTCGGGGAGTGACGCCGCGAGCCGCATCTCCTCCGCGTCGGCGGCCAACGGCCCCGACGCGATCCTCGTCCGCGTCCCGCGGGACGGCGGGGCCGCCAAGGCCTATCGCTTCGGACGCGACTCCGCCCTCTGGACCGCCAGCGAGCGCGTCCCACCGATGCGCCGCGTCCTCGGCTTCGACGAGGACCAGGGGGCGATCGCCTATCTCGACGACAAGGGGCTGGCGAGCCGTCTCGATCTCCGCCTCGCGGTGGCGACTCCTGCCGGTGCGGGGCTGCTCAACGGCGTGATCAGCGCCGACGGGTGGGCGGTCTACGGACTGACCCCGGCGGGACAGGTCGCACGCGCCACGCCGAGCGGGAACTGGAACTACTCTCCCTCCCCGGCACCGCGCATGCTGATCCCGCTGCCGGACGGATCGCTCGTGCTCCTGCACGACGAAGGCGGTCGCTCGAAGCTCCGGCGGCTGCGTCCCCCCGAGCCGCGGATCCTCGACACCAGCTCGGTGCCGCGTGCCGAACTCGTGATGCGCACCGACCTCGGCGACCGCATCTACTTCACCGGCGACTCCGGGCTCGCGAGCATCCGCGTCCGCGACTTCGTGCGGACCAAGTCGATCAAGCTCCCTGAACGGGCGACGGCGCTGGTGGCCACCCCCAGTGGTGATCGCGTCTTCGTGGCGCTCGAGGGGAAGAAGCGTTTCGCGATCGTCGACCGCTATGCCGACAAGGTCGATCGCACGGTGGATACGCCGGACATCGTGACCGCGATGCGGATCGACTCCGACGGACAGTACCTGCTCCTCAAGGCGGCGTCGGGCGACTCGACCTTCGTCTTCGCGATCGGCACCGGACGGATGATCGGCGCGGTGCGCACCGAGTGGCGCGAGGATCTGCCGCTCGTGGGCCCGGACGGCGGGATCGCCGTCGCGCAGGACAGCGACATGGTGATCGTCGACGCCGAATCGCGTCGTGAGCGGGTGCGCTTCAAGGGCGGCGCCAGTGATCGCTGGGCGCTCGTGCGCTGGAACGGCTTCCGGCCGCGCGCGGCAGGACTCGACTCGCCGGTGAAGTTCGATGGCGACTCGGTCGAGGACCAGCCCGTGGGCCCACCGCAGGACACCACCCGTGCCGCGCCAGCCCCGGTGGCGCCCGCCGTGGTCGGCCCCCCTGCACCGACCCCGAGCGTGGCGCCCACCCCACCGCCGGCGGCTGCGCCGGCGAAGGCCGCCGCCACCGGTCGATGGACCGTCGCCTTCGCGTCGCTGCTCTCCGAGGACCGGGCCCGCGCCATGGCGCTCTCGATCAAGGTGGACGGGAATCCCTCCAAGGTGGTCGCCGTGACGACCAACGGCTCCACCGCCTGGCGGATCATCGCCGGCCCGTACGAGTCGCGTGATGCCGCCGACAAGGCCGGCAAGCGCACCGGGCTCCCCTTCTGGGTGTACGAGGCGACGCCGTGACCGAGCTCGTGCTCGGTCTCCCCGAGCACTGGGAGAGCGAAGGACGTCGGCTCGCGGAGTCGCTCGAAGGGATCTCCTGCGCGCTTGTCGTCGGACTCGACCCGGACGCCACCTCGCGCGTGGCCATCGGCATCGCGCACGGGTGGCGCACGCGCAAAGGGGTGGCCGTCGGTGACCTGACCGGCTTCGCCTATCCGCTCTACGAGCTCGGCGGGGGCGAGGACGCGGCTGGACTCACGGACTGCTTCCGCGACGGGCTCTCGCTCAACGACGTCGCGCGCCCCGTGCATAGCGCCGAGGGGATGTTCGTGCTCCCCGCCGGGACACCTCCGGTGGCCACGGAGGCGATGTTCCGCCACGAGCGCTGGGACAAGCTCGTCCGCGGCTTCGAGAAGGCGGGAGGGCTCCTGCTGCTGATCGCCCCGTTGGGCGCGGCGGGGCTGGAGCACCTCGAGGAGCTCGCCGGCGGGGTGATCGCGGTGGACGTGCCCCACAACCGGCTGCGCGCCTTCAAGCTGCTCGGCGCGGCGGACGCTCCGGCGCCCCCGTCCCAGCCTCCCCGTGGGCGCTTGGCGGCCGGCGGCTCCGGGGGCGTCTGGAAGCGCGTGGTGGCCATCGTGGGGGCGCTCGCGCTCCTGGGCGGGGCCAGCTGGGGGGTCATGACTGCGCGTGCGCGGCGGCGCGTCACGCCGCCCCCCGCAGCGGCCCCTCGCGACACGACGAAGGCGGACACGACCCCTGTCCAGCTGGTCGTCCCCAAGGCGGACACCATCCCCTTGAACGACCCCCCGGGCGACGGTGCCGATTCCCTACTCGCCGCCCCCTTCGCCGTCAATGTCGTAGCGGCGAACACGGTCGCGGGTGCAAATTCCGTCCTTCGTGACGGCGAGAAAGCGATCCTGCTTCCCGCCGTGACGGTGTCCCCCGTGACCCTTGGCGGAGGCACCATCTGGTATCAGGTGATCATCGGCGCATATCGCACGCGGACCGACGCGGACGACATGTTGCAGCTGTTGCGCCGCAAAGGCGTGGTGCGCACCGATGGCGGGGTCGTGGTCCGGTTGCCGTACGGCCTCTTGCTGGCCGATGACGTGCTGGCGATGGACGCACAGCGGATCGTTTCGGAGTGGCGCGCCAAGGACGTCATGGCGTACGCGCTCCTGCACTCGAATGGGCGGGCAC
>CAZAGK010000048.1:0-24453 GCA_964484775.1 uncultured Gemmatimonas sp.
GCCAACATCCTGGTGACGGCGGAGGGCGCGCCGAAACTGCTCGACTTCGGCATCTCGCAGCATCTCGAGGACGCTACCACCCCGCACAGCACCGATCGCCGCTTCACCCCCGCCTACGCGAGCCCTGAGCAGATCAACGGCGACCCGATCACCGCCACCTCCGACGTCTTCTCACTCGGCCTCATCCTCCGCGAACTCCTCGGCGCGCTCCACACCGGCGGCACCGATCTCGAGCTGGTGGTGCAGCGCGCGCTCGAACTCCTCCCCGAGCGCCGCTATCCCTCGGTCGAACAGTTCGCCGCCGACCTGCGCCGCTTCCGCGAAGGACGCCCCGTCACCGCGCACCCGCCGAGTCGGTGGTACGTCACCAGGCGCTTCGTGCAGCGCAACAAGTGGGGCGTGCTCTCGGCGACACTCACCGCCGCCGCCCTCATCATCGGTGCCACCGTCGCGCTCTGGCAGGCCGGCGTCGCACGTCGCGAACAGCGCGAGGCCGAAGCGCGCTTCGAGGATGTGCGCACCCTCGCCCACTGGGTGATCTTCGACGGCCACGATGCGTTGCGCCGACTCCCGGGCACCGTCGCCGTACGACGCGATCTCCTCGCGAAAGCCGTCGAGTATCTCGATCGCCTCAGCGCCGTGCGCTCCGGCGACGACGCCCTTCAACGTGAAGTTGCCCAAGCCTACATCCGCGTCGGCTACTCCCAGGGCGGCCTCACCGGCACCAACCTCGGCAACTCCCCCGCCTCGCGTACGGCTTATCGTTCGGCGCTGCGCATCCTGGATGATCTCTGGGCGCGTCACCCGAACGATGCCACCATCGGTACCGCGCGTTTCGCCGCCGCGTACAATCTCGCGATGCTCGAGCGTGATCCCGCCGAGGGGGTCGAGCTCGCCACGCGCTACGGGAATGAGGCGATCGAGTGGAGCGCACGCGACACGAGTGCCGCGCCACTGATGGCGGTCGAGCTCACGCAGATGGCACGCGCCCGCGCCCTGCGCACACTCGGCAAGCACGACGAGGCGCTGCGAGCGATCGACCGCGCGCTGAACGCCGACAGTGCGATGCTCCCGCGCACGCACACCGATCGCGCACCACGTCCGATGTTCGGGACGTCGGTCGAACGCAGTCAGAACCGCTTCGATACGGGACTCGCCTGGTTCGTGCGCACGGAGATCCTGCTCGATCAGCAGCGCACGCAGGAAGCCGTGGCCAGCGCGCAGACGTCACGCGACCTCTTCGCCGAGGCGCGGCGCATCGGACTCGGCGGGCCGAGCGATGAGCGGATGCTCGCGCGTGTGCACGGACTGCTCGCCAAGGCACTGCTCGCGACCGGCGACGCTGCGAAGCTGAGCGCCGCGCACGAGGCCGCGACGATCGAGTTGCGCGTGGCCCGCGTGAACGTGGCCGACGGCAACGCCACCTCGCAGCGGGATCTGGGGGAGGCCGAGCAGCACGCGGGGCAGGTCGCGATGGCGCGCGGCGATCGGCGGTCGGCGATCGCGCATTTCAATGAAGGGCGCGCGATCTTCGCTCGGTTGGTGGCGTCGGACAGCACGTTCGGGCTGAATCGGCGGCTGCTTGAGGGAGTGGAGCGGGATGTCGTCCTCGCTGGAGGGCGAAGCGGGCGCGAATAGGTCGAGTAACCGTCAAATATTGATACATTTCGGTCACGGACACCGGTCAAAATGACCCCTGAAACGGTGATTTTCCGATAGGAGAGGTAGGAGGGTTCCGCACACGGCCGATCGAGGCCAGCGGTGACCCTTGCCCTCAACTCTTTCGGAGGCAGGATGCACCCGTTCATCGCAGCACCCGCACGCCACGTGCGCAGGCTCGCCGCCGCCGTCGCGATCGCGACCGTCGCGGCCAGCGCGCTCAGCGTCACCGCGACCACCGCCTCGGCGCAGACCGCCAGCTATCTCAACGTCATCGGACCTGCGGGCTATCCGAACGCGTCTCTGCAGTACCAAGGTCCGAACGGTACCTGGTGGGGCGAGTCGTGGACCAGCGACTACTCCAACTCGATCAACTTTTTCTGGCGGAACGGCGCCATCATCGCGGTCTTCGATCCGGCCGACTACGGCTGGGTCGATATCCAGCTGACGATGTCCAACGACGCCGGCGTCTGGATCGGCTACGGGACTCCCGCCGACGGCTACGAAGTCGCGATCCGGTGGGACGCCGCGAACGGCATTCAGCGCCTCGATGCGACGACTGTGCACCCGGGCTCGCACCAGCGTGCGCAGTCGATCGGCAACAACGGCGTGATCTTCGGCGCGGACAACAGTCTCGACGGCATCGCGTGCATCGTGTGGGATGCGACGGGCCGGCACGAACTCGCCACTCCCACCGGCGGCAACTGCTGGCCCGCCACGGGGAGCCCGAGCGGCCAGTACTTCACCGGCGACGCGATCGACGCCAACGGTGTTGACAACGGCTTCCGCTGGGACGCCGTGAACGGCATGCGCTTCTTCGGCGGCGACCGCATCTGCGGCACCAGCGTGCTTGACGACGGACGCGTGATGGGGTCGAACTGCAATAACAAACTCGCGACCGCCGACCCTGATGGCACGGTGCACGCTATCGGCGTCGAGAATCCAGATGCGATGTTCGGCTTCTGGTACTTCCAAGGCGGCCTTCCGAACAAGGTCGGCATGTACGCGGGGAGCTACTTCTCGATGTTCGGTGGTGGCGCCGACTCGCTCCGAGGCCCGTGGCTGATCGAGCCGAATGGCACGAACACACGCCTGCCGCTGACGTACGCGTACGGCGTCAACAACCGCGGCCAGGTGCTGGGAGTGGATTCATCTGGCATCGACGGATACTGGGACAAGGTGAACGGTTTCCGCCCCTTCGGAATGATTCCGGGCTTCACCTTCGGCCCGCAGCAGCTGACCGACGACGGTACGGTGTACGGTGGCCTCTATGACGACAACGGCTTCGTCAGGAACATCGTCGTCACCGGGCTCGACATGCCGCCGCTGCTCGGCGGTGGTGGCTCCAATCCTCCGCCCGACGTGACCGCCCCGGTCGTGACCGTCCCCGCGAACATGAATCGCGCCGCGACGACGCTCACCGGCACGACCGTGACGTACGCGGTCAGCGCCACCGACGATCGCGATGGTGCCGTCGCTGCCAGCTGCTCCAAGGCCAGCGGCAGCGCCTTCACGATCGGCACCACGACGGTCACCTGCTCCGCGACCGACGCCGCCGGCAACACCGGCACCGCGAGCTTCACCGTCACCGTGGACAACGTGGTTCCGGGCGACATCGAAGGCGAAGGGAAGTTCACCGCCGGCGACACGAAGACCGAGTTCGAGTTCCATGTGTTCGAGTCGTCGCGCAAGCTGAACGGCCAGCTCGAGTTGAACATCACCACCAAGCCGGCGCGCCCGGGCAAGACGGTGGAGAACAAGTTCAAGAGCACGAACATCCTCACCGCCGTGTTCAGCGACGATCCGGCCTTCAACGCGCGCAGCAAGCGCACGCCGGTCTCCGACAACGTGACCTTCACCGGCATGGGGAAGTGGAACGGCACGGCCGGGTACAGCTACTCCGTGACCGCGCTCGATGCGAGCCGCAAGCGCGGGCAGGACACGGTGAGCATCACGGTGCGTGATGCGGTCGGTGTGGTGGTGGCGCAGGTGAGTGGGACGCTCAGCAACGGCCAGGTGGAGTCGCACCGGGTGCCGGGGTCCAAGCACTAAGCGACGCCACGCGGCGCACTGCCGCGTGAGATGGTGAACGACGAGGGCCCGCCGACTTCGGCGGGCCCTCGTTGCTTCTTGCGGGGAATCCCGTGGGGCCAGCTCGCGTGCGGGACTAATTGTTGGTATCATATGCAATACCAGATGCAACGCCACGTCATCCTCGATACGAACGTCCTGATCGCCGGTTTGCGCTCCCGACGCGGCGCGTCGTTCGCACTCTTGGAACTGTTGGCCGACGAGGCCTTCGAGATCAGTGTGTCGGTGCCGCTCGTCCTGGAGTACGAGGCGGTGGCACTTCGGCAGGCGCGTAGCCTTGGCCTGACCCACGCGGATATCGACGCCGTCGTGGATTTCGTCTGCGCGCAGGCGCACCACCGGACCATCTTCTACCTGTGGCGCCCGTTCCTGCGCGATCCGAACGATGACATGGTGTTGGAAGTCGCGGTCGAGGCGCAATGCACACACATCGTGACGTTCAGCACGAAAGACTTCGCGGGCGTCGAGCAGTTCGGCTTGCGAGTGCTCACGCCTGGTGAGTTTCTCGCGCTTCTTCAGGAGGTCGCATGAGCACCATCAGTCTCCGGCTCCCGGAATCGTTGCACGCGCAGGCACGCGCGCTCGCAGAGCAGGAAGGGATTTCGATCAATCAGTTGATCGCGACGTCCTTGGCCGAGAAGATGTCCGCGCTCCTGACGAGCGAGTACCTGGAGGCTCGGGCCGCGCGGGGCTCGCGGGCTGCGTTCCAACGCGTGCTGAAGAAGGTGAAGGACCGAGAGCCGGTCGCCGGCGACGAGCGGTAGTCCGAAACGCGCTACCGCGCCGCGCGGTCCGTCTCCGTCCGGATCGCCTCGCGCACCTGCCCCATGAGGCGCTGCTGCAGCGCGTCGTCGTCCGTGCCGGGCTCCACCGTTCCTGCGAGACGGCGCGTCGCACTCCCGAGTTCGGCGATCTCGCGCGCGAATCGCCGACAGCCGTCGCACATCATGAGATGCAGCCGGACGGCCACGCGTCGCCGCCACGACGCACGCTCCAGCGCGTCGGACGCGAGGTCCTGGCTTACCTCCTTACAGGTCAGCATCCGCGCTCCCGTCAATGCCGTGCTGCTCAAGGCACGCGCGCAGTCGCACACGGGCCCGGAAGAGCAGCACTCCAAGGTTATTGGCCGTCACATCGAGAATCTTACATAACGCGTCCGAATCCATGCCGTCCACCTCGCGGAGCGTGAACGCCTCGCGCTGACGCACCGGAAGCTCCTCCAAGCACCGCCGGAGCGCACGCTGCACATCGGCGGTCGCCACGTCGCGCCCGGGCGTTTGCGGACGCGCGATCCACGAACCCTCCGCATCGAACTGCCGGTCGAACTCTCCGTCGATCGGGTCGGCGGCTTCCTCGCGCCGAGCGGAGCGCCGATGCTCGAGGACCTTTCGGGCGAGGATCCCCTGCATCCAGGTCGAGGCGCGTGCACGCCCGTCGAACTCCTCGGCGCGTCGCAGGAACACCAGAACCGTCGCCTGCACCACGTCCTCGACGGCATCCGGTGGCACCTTGGCCGCGCGCGCCGCGCGCAGGAGACCCGGCAGCGCCTCGCCGATGACCGCCTCGAGCACCGCGGCGTCGCGGCCGCGAATCCCCGCCGTCCAGTCGGGCCGTTCACTCATCGGCGCATGGCGGAATTCGGGGCGTGTAATGGATCGGCATGTCGGAACAATAACCTTCAGCGGCGCGCGATGGCGCTCCGTCACCACTCACTCGCTTGGAGAACGCGCCCATGTCGCTGCCCATTCCGAAGATCATGCTCGCCGGCGTCGCCGGCACCGCCGTGATGACCATGGTCGGGCTGTTCGTTGCGCCCATGATGGGGCTCGCACCGATGAACCCCGCCACGATGCTCGCCTCCGTCATGGGTGGGAGTACGGCGCTCGGCTGGATGGCGCATCTGATGATCGGCGTGATCCTGGCGTTCGGCTACGCACTCGTCGCCTCGCGTCTCCCCGGCCCTGCGGTCGTCCGCGGCGCGATCTATGCGATCGCTCCGTGGCTGATGGCTCAGCTCATGGTGATGCCGATGATGGGGATGGGGTTCTTCTCTGGGTCCGCGATGGTCGCGATGGGCAGCCTGATCGGGCACATGATGTATGGCGCGGTGGTGGGCAGCATTCTCGGGGCGGAGGTCGCGTCGCCGGTGGTTCCCGCGATGCGCGCCCCGCGATAGCTCAGCGCAGAGGTTCGCCTCAACGTACACACGTTGCGCGAGGCGCCGAGCGTCGGCAATGTATGTCCGGTCCGCGACATCCTGTTGCGGATCCGGACGACGCCTTCACCCGCCTCGGCTCCACCATGAGCTCCCACTTCTGGCTCGCGTTCGCCGCATACCTGGTGCCGACCTTCCCCCTCGGCTTCTTCTGGCACCTGAAGATCTTCAAGCATCAGTACGACCAGCTCGAGATCTATCGCGCGCAGCCCGTGATCCCGCTGGGACTCGGCACCATGATCCTGCAGGCCGCCCTGTACGCGTGGGTCTACCCTCGGCTGTTCGACACGGCGCCGGACGCGTGGCTCACCAGCGCCCTGCGCTTCGGGGCCTTCTTCGGGCTTCTCGCCTGGACGCTGGCGGTGGTGGCCGTAGCCGCCAAGAATCGCATGCGTTCGGTGAGCGCCTTTCTGCGGATCGAGACGGCGTTCACGATCGTGCACTACGCGATCGTCTCGCCCCTCATCGCGCTCGCGTGGCGCGGCGCGATGTGACGTCGCAGATCGTCCGCTCGGTCAGGCCGCGTCGAAGCGGGCCTTCGCCGCGGCCATCCACTGTTCGCCCTCGGACTTCGGCCGGCTGGCCATGCCGGCCATCACGTCCGCGTGATCCGTCATGTAGTGGGTGTACATCTGCTTGAACCACTCGTCGAAGGAGGCAGCCGAGAAGTCGCGGCTGCAGAGGTCGCAGGAGAGGGTTTTCATGGCGCTTAACATACGACGGATAGCCCAGGCGGCCAAGCCGACGCCGGATCCTCACCGGTAACGGTCGTCGGGCGGACGGCGATCCCGTTCTGCGATTCCGCAAGGACGGTCAAGCGCACCCCCCTCGAGGATCGTAGAATCCGTGTCATGAAGCCCGACACCCTCTCCTTCTACGCCCGATCCATCCACGACTCCGTCGAGCGCATCGCCAACGCCCTCGACGAAGCACTCGACCTGGCCCCGCTCGCCAAGTCGGCCGCACTGAGCCCCTTCCACTTCCATAGAGTCTTCCGCGGCATGGTCGGCGAGACGGCGCTCGAGCTGCACCGTCGGCTCCGCCTCGAGCGCGCGGCGTGGCAGCTGCTCACCACCGACCACCCGGTCACGCGGATCGCCTTCGACGCGGGCTATGAGACGCACGAGAGCTTCACGCGCGCCTTCGGGGCGCACTTCGCCGCGTCACCGTCGGAGTTCCGGGCCAAGCGTGGCGAGTCCCACGGACTTCCGCCCCACTTCACCCTCGCCGCCCGCTGCGGCGTCCATTTCTCACCGGAGCCGCGCCCTGTGGTGGTGCGGTTCGTCCACGGAGTCGCTCCCATGAACGTCGACATCGTCGAACGCCCCGCGCTGCGCTGCGCCACCATCCGCCACATCGGCCCCTACAACCGGATCTCCGAAGCCTTCGCCAAACTCGGCGGCATCGCCGGCCCCGCCGGACTCTTCGGCCCGCAGACCAGGATGCTCGCCATCTATCACGATGCGCCCGAGGAGACCCCCGAGTCGGAGCTGCGCAGCGATGCCGCCCTCTCGGTGGCACCCGACGCGGTGATCCCCGCCGGGCTCGTCGAGATCGACATCCCCGCCGGCCGCTACGCCTGCACCGTGCACAAGGGACCCTACGACACCATCGGCGATACCTGGGCGCGCCTGATGGGCGAGTGGGTCCCGCAGCACGGGCATCGCGTCGCCGATTGCCCGGCGTACGAGGTGTACGTGAACAACCCCGGCAACGCGAAGCCCGACGAACTTCTCACGGAGCTCTATATTCCGCTGGCATGACGCCCAGCGCGGACGCGCCACGCCGCCCCCGCCGCCTGATCGCCGCCATCGCGGCCATCGCGGCCGGCACCGCCGGATCCGGTGCCGCGCGCGTCATGGCTCACGGGGGCGTTCTTCGTGGCGGTGTCGATCCCGGATCATCTGTATCCGGGCTTCGTGTGGAATGACTATCCGGTGTGGTATCACGCGGTGTATCTGTCGTATCTCGTGCCAGTGGCGGGACTCGCCGGAACTGTGACCCGACGCCCTACAGCCGCCGCGCGCACCGATCGGCGTGCGCGATGATCGCATCACCGAACCACGCGTGCACCGCGCGCCCCTGATCGCTCGTCGCCATCGCAGCACCTACCGCGTGTACCGCATCAGGAATTCGCGCCGCCATGGCACGAACCCGCTCGACGCTTGAGTCCGAACTCACTCCCAACGCCTGCGCCTGCGCACGCCAATGCGTCGCATCGATCGCCGCGATCCGCCGCTCCCCACCCACCGACATCGCCAGCTTCCCCTGCTCGGGCTCGAGCTGCGGATACGGCAGCACCGTGATCAGATCGTACAATGGCGCGAGCCGCAGCTGCGGGCCGGAGGCGTGCAGGATCGAGTAGTTCTTCGCGTGCGCGTCCGTCCCCGCAATGAGCCAGGTGAACGCGAGCGCGTCGAAGAAGCGCGCGCAATCCGCATCGGGAACCGTCGACGCCCCGCGGAGCAAATCGTGCACATCCGCCACCGCAGGCCCGCCGTCCGCCTCGTACTTGGCGGTCGGCATTGTGCCCATCGCCTGGCACACATCCTCCTGATGCACGCGTACCAGCACCCCATCAACCTCGGCGCGGTCATAACGCTCCACCACCATCGCGATCTCGTCGCCGAACTGCTCCACACGTGAGACCGCAGCGGGCATCCCGAGCGTGCGCGCCAGCAGGAGGCAGAAGTGTTCGTTGTAGGCCAGGTCATCGAGCCCCAGCGCCGGCGGCTTGAGAATGCGGTTCGTGGGCAGTGATGCTGTGGGCACGCCCCATCGCCCGTCGCGGTGTTGATAGAGTGCGGTCTTGGGTTGCGCCCCCGCCAAGCTGAACTGCCCCGAGTCGGCAACCGCCCGCCCCGCCGCGGGATTCCGCCGAAGCTCGCGCAACCGCGCCTCCATCTCGTGCGTATCGAGCCACTCCACCGCACGCTCCTGCTGCTCGGCGCTTGCCGAGCCGACGAGCGACCGCAGCACGTCCACGCGATCCGGCGGAACGAGCTGCACCGCCCCCGCACAATCCTCTCCCACGTGTGCGAGCAGATCCACCACGCGATACGGCGACACGCCGTACCGCCGCGCCCACCACTCCACCACGCTCGGATTGTCGGGCAACAGCCCCCACAGATAGGCGTGCACCACACGGTGCCCGTGCTCGCGCGCCGCCAATGGCATCGAGATGGAGAGGGGGAACGCCTGCGCCGAACTGCGCCACGACTCTGCATACACGAAGGTGAGCCGTCCCTGCGCGGCCTCGTACACGTGTCCCACCGGTGCGCCGTTGAGGAGCACCACGAGTCGAACACGCGCCGAGCGTGTGAGGCGGGAGCGCGGCGCCATCACTGCTCGGGGCCCGATGTCGCCGAACGCGTCGTCCCATCCAGGATCGCGGAGAGATCGATACTCGGCGCCGCGTGCTCGAGGTAGGCGTCCGGTGCCGGCTCCCTCACAACACCCGAGTGCGCGGTCCCGAGGGGCTCGATGCTGATCACGAGCCCCAGGACTCGCACCGCCTTCAGCGCCAGGCCGAGCTCGGCGCCGCTTTTTCCCCGTTCGAACTGCGCGACCCAGAAGCGGCTCGCCCCGATCTGTGCGCCGAGTTCCGTCTGGGTCAGCCCGGCAGTGAGACGCGCTTCCCGTGCGAGCGCGCCGAGGTCTTTTGGGGTGGCGATGCGCATGGTAGGCCTGAGTCTTGGCGTCGTGTGTTGATGTATTACAACATATCTGCATTGTGTGATTTCGTCAACAATTACTCGATGTTGTCTTATGGCAACATCCTGAGTTCTGCGTTGCATGGCGCCCGAGTCCGGTACGTACCACATTGAGAGGGTAGGCCGTGAATGCCACCCCGGAGCCCCGATGCGCGCACTCGTCGTCCTCTCGCTCTTCGCGCTCTCCACACTCGGCGCGCAATCGTCGGCGAAAGTCCCGACGGTCGCGGAGGCACAGAAGTTCCTGGCAAAGGCCGAGCATCAGCTCGACTCCCTGAACGTCCGCGCCTCCCGCGCCGCGTGGGTGCAGGAGAACTTCATCACCGACGACACCGAGATCCTGAACGCCGAGGCGTCGCGTGATCTTGCGGTTGCCGTGCAGAAGCTCGCGACCGAGGCCGTCCGCTTCGAGAAGGCCCCCCTCTCGCCGGAGCTCAAGCGGAAGTTCCTCCTGCTCAAGCTCTCGCTGGTCGCCCCGCCCCCGGCCGACCCCAAGAAGGCCACGAAACTCTCGCAACTCGCCGCTTCATTGGACGGCGCCTACGGCCGCGGCACCTGGTGCCGCCCGCCGCAGGCCTCCGCCGCCAAGCCCGAGTGCTTCCAGCAGCAGGACCTCTCGCGCATCCTCGCCACGAGCCGCGACCCCGCCGCCCTCCTCGAGGCCTGGAAGGGGTGGCACACGATCTCCGTCCCCATGCGCGACAAGTACACGGAGTTCGTGGCCCTCTCTAATGAAGGGGCGCGAGGCTTGGGCTTCGCCAACACCGGCGCGATGTGGCGCGCGGGCTACGACATGAGCCCCGACGCCTTCGCGGCCGATATGGACCGCGCCTGGAACCAGCTCCGTCCGCTCTATCTCGCGTTGCACGCCTATGTGCGCGGCAAGTTGGTCGAGAAGTACGGTCCCACGGTCGTCCCCCCCAACGGTCCGATCCCCGCGCACCTGCTCGGCAACATGTGGGCGCAGGAGTGGGGCACCATCTATGACATTGTGGCGCCGAAGGGGAGCGCCGAGACGGTGAATGTGGGTGAGTTGCTGAAGGCCAAGAAGGTCGATGAGCTCGGGATGGTGCGCTACGGCGAGGGCTTCTTCACCTCACTCGGCTTCGAGAAGCTCCCCGAGACCTTCTGGCAGCGTTCGCTCTTCCTCAACCCAAGGATCGCGACGTCGTCTGCCACGCCTCGGCGTGGGACGTGGACTCGCGCAACGACCTGCGCGTGAAGATGTGCATCGAGGTCACCTCGGAGTTCTTCCAGACGGTGCACCACGAGCTCGGGCACAACTTCTACCAGCGCGCCTACAACACGCTGACGCCGCTATATCAGAACGGTGCCAATGATGGCTTTCACGAAGCGATCGGTGATGCGATCGCGTTGAGCATCACTCCCAGGTATCTCCAGCAGGTGGGGCTGCTCGACAAGCTCCCTCCCGCGAGCGGCGACACGCTGCTCCTGCTGCAGCAAGCGCTCGACAAGGTCGCCTTCCTGCCGTTCGGCCTGCTCGTGGATCAGTGGCGCTGGAAGGTGTTCGCGGGCGAGGTGACGCCGGCGAACTACAACCAGGCGTGGTGGGACCTGAAGCTCAAGTATCAGGGCGTGGCGCCGCCGGTGGCGCGGAGCGAATCAGATTTCGATCCGGGGGCGAAGTATCACGTGGCGGGGAATGTGCCGTACTCACGCTATTTCCTGGCGCACATTCTGGAGTTCCAGTTCTATCGGGCGATGTGCAAGGCGGCGGGGCATGTGGGGCCGCTGTACACGTGTTCGTTCTATGGGAGCAAGGCGGCTGGGGCTAAGCTGGCCAAGATGCTTGCTGCGGGGCAGAGTAGGCCGTGGCAGGAAACTCTCTACGAGATGACGGGGGAGCGGGATCTGGATGCGGGAGCGATGGCGGAGTATTTCGAGCCGTTGAGGGTGTGGTTGGATAGGCAGAATGCGGGGAGGAAGGTGGGATGGTAGGGAACTTGAGGCTGCAGCTGTCGCGCCACTTCGACAGTCTGGAGCGCACACGCCGCGTCACGTGAGGCCCGTGTCGCGGCGTTGCTCTCTCGAACCTGAACCTCCTTTGGGATCCGCTTCTTGTGATCTTCCGCCCACGTTTTCTGTCTAGCTGAGCTAGACAATGTGGCGTGCGGCATGGTCCCCAAGAACTGGCCCAGCTCTCACCGCAAGCTGAGCTTGCGCAGGGATCGAGCTTGGAAGATAACGGTCGTTCGATCGACGCCCGGCGGCTGAAGCTTGTACCGACCTTGCAGCCGTGAGCTGGCGCTGCCACCTCACGGTTCATCTCGGCGACCGTCACCACTCCGCTCGACCTGATCCCGCGTCAACTCCGCGGACAGCTGGATGCACGGATCGCCCCCCCCTTACTCGCTGTGATCGCCGCCTCGTTTGATCCGCATTACTCTGAGTGAAAGCCTCAAGCAGCGTGTCGCAGAGCTCCACACAGCTCGGTTACTCACGGCGGCGCGACTGTGAATGTGGGCGACACACGCCGGTCCAACGTCAGATAGTCGCCGGATTGCACCTGGCTTCCTTTGTGATTCGACGTCAGCGCCTTCACTTCAAGTCGCATCGCTCCGGTCACCCGAGCCTGAGGTGATTGACTGGTTCCGTAGGCGGTATCGGCCCAAGAGAATGAGGCTGAAGGGGCGAGAGCAATCGGATCAGGAAGATTGGAGTCACTCGTCCCGCCTGCTGCGCAGACCGGGCCAAGCTGCAAGTCAACACTAGTGGTATCGGCTCCAGATCGAGATAACCGGCCGGAGGGAACAGATCCCGTGCTACAGCGGCGCATCAAGAATACCGGCACGGGTCCCGAGTTTCGAACCGAAACGAGGACGATGACTCGCGGAATGCCCAGCGCACCTGCGACGACGTGATACTGTGTACTATCCATTGCGACGGTTAGTATTGCGGCCGCCGGATCTGCTGTGTTGGCGTTAGTGAGCCCGCCACCTGTACCGCACGCCAGACAGACCAGAGCCGGGGTCGTGGTACCAAGGAGCCTTAATCTCGTCATTGTCTACCTCACAGTTTTTGGGAATCCCATAGCTCTTAGTGACGAGTCCCATTCCATAACTGAAGCCGGGGAAAGTTTGCGTTCTGTGCAGGATTACTCAGGGGAAGAGGAAATGTCGAGACGGAGCGGAACAGGTCGACACCGGCTGTACGTTCTCTAATTTGCGCACAGTCGTACGGGTAGCATGGATCGAACGGCGCAAACTCTTGAATGGCGCTTCTCGTCACAGAGTTGACGTCCGTCATCGATACTTGAACGCTGAACGTCGAGCCATTGTTCGTGTACGTCAGCGAGCATCCGTTGGCCGAAATCGGCGAACCGTTCACTTGCCACGTGCAAGAGTACGGCCCGGTTCCCCCGACGAACCACGGCTCGAACGACGTCTCTTCGTTGGCATTCGGTGGGTCGATGTTTGCATGGATCCCGATCATCGCGAAGGGTCCATGGTCATTGGCGTACCGATCCATCACTGTCAGTCCCCCCAGCTCTGCGCTAACGGCGCCAAACGAGCTGAAGAAGGTATAGGGGACTGGGTTTTTGCCCCACATGAGTCCCGCAAGCGAGACCGTCCCTTCAGCTTCGTTGTAGCGAAATACCGGTCCGCCGCTGTCGCCGTCGTCGGTTGCTCCCTCGAGAACGCCGCCTAGCACCATGTAGGTTGAATCGCGGGGATAGGGAATGGCTGCCATCGCGTATTGTACTCTATAGCGATGGCGGCCGGTGGTGTTGCCGACGACGTCAAGTGAATCGCCTTCTGTCGGGTACTGTACGACGTTGTAGTCAATTGCGCGCATCGACCACGACGACGCGGGATCGTTCATCGTGTTGGGAACTGCAATATAGCCGAAGTTCCCGACAGCCTCAGCCTCGATGTACTTGTTTAGCGCCGCCTCACTCGCGCGACAGTAGTTGGGTAAGCTCCCCTAGCAGGTTGACGATGTAACGGAGACTTTTGGTGGCGCCCACCGAGGAGGCGACATGCGAAAGTCCCGATTCACCGAGCCCCAGATCGTCGCGGTATTGAAGCAGGTCGAGGGCGGGATGCCCATTGACGAGGTGCTGCGGAAAGCCGGCGTGAGCCGCTCGACCTTCTTCAAGTGGCGCTCGAAGTACGGCGGGGCGACGGTCAGCGAGCTGGCCCGCCTGAAGGAACTGGAAAGTGAGAACGCAAAGCTGAAGCGGATGTACGCCGAGCTCGCGCTCGAGAACACGGCCATCAAGGATGTGCTCTCCCGAAAACTGTAGGGCCGTCCGCGAAGCGGGCGGCGATCGCGGTCTTGGTCGAGGACCATGGGCTCAGCGTGACGCGGGCCTGCCAGGCAGTGCGATTGTCGCGGACGGCCTACTACGAGCCTCCACCGGCGGCGGCAACGCGCGACGGTGACGTGATTCAGGCGTTGCAGGCGGTGGTCGAAGACAACAGTCGCTGGGGCTTCTGGAAGTGCTACGATCAGCTGCGACTCGACGGCGCGTGGTGGAACCACAAACGGGTGCATCGCGTGTACTGCGCGCTCCGCCTCAATCAGCCGCGCCGCACGCGCCGGCGGATCCCGAAGCGTATCCTGCAGCCGCTGGTGGCCCCGACGGGCCTCAACGAATCGTGGGCGATCGATTTCATGACGGACACGCTGTACGACGGTCGACGGTTTCGGACGGTGAACGTGATCGACGAGGGGAATCGGGAAGCGCTGGCGATCGAGGTGAGTCCCTCGCTGCCGAGCGTGCGGGTCATCGCGCTTTTGGAGGAGCTGATCGCGCAGCATGGCGCGCCCCGCGCGATCCGCTGCGACAACGGGCCCGAATTCACGTCGTGGGCGCTCACCGAGTGGAGCAACTCCCACGGCATCCGGATGCAGTACATCCAACCCGGCAAGCCGTCGCAGAACGCGTTTGTCGAACGCTTCAACCGGACGTACCGCGCGGAAGTGCTGGATGCGTACGTCTTCGATTCGCTCGCCGAGGTCCGTGCCCTCACGGCCTCGTTTCTGACGAAGTACAACACGCGGCGGCCGCACGACAGCCTCGGCCGGGTCCCGCCGCTCACCTATCTGCCGAGGCACACGGCCGCTGATCCGTCTCCCTTGCAACTGTCAACTTGACGGGGGAGCTTACCAAGGTGGGATGGTAGGAAGCCGTCTATCCGTATCTTCTGACGCCATCGCTAATTTGCAACTTCGGAGAGAAGCGACGCCCCAACTCGTCGGCGACGCGTCGAACTTGTCCTAGATCCGCGACTCTTGTGGAGGCAGGCGCATAGCGCGTGCGGGCGTTTCTAGTCGTCGGTACGGACATTGCGCAATCCAACTTGCCCACACAGAGTTAGGGTTGAGCCCTAACCATCCAGCAACCTGCAGGCTTCTCGAATCGGTTCATATGTCCCACATCGATGTAGCCAGAATGATCGGCAGCCGCTCCAAGTATGCTGGCCGACAGTGGTGGTATGAATTCCAGGAGCTACCGGCACTGACTGCAGAGAAGGCTGTCCAGCTCCGTTCTCACGAACTATTGAAGCAGTTCTCCGTCCAGACGAAGAACTGGACTTCCGATCTGAATTCGGAATGGGTTGTACGAACGTTCTACGCCTCGAAAATGGTCTTGGCGTCTTCCCTGTTTGCGCAGAGCCTCACGTACGCGGAAGTCAATAATCTGAGACCGGTTGTATCATATCTGAGCTACTACACCGTCATGCACGCTCTGAGGGCAATCCTGTTCACGAGTCCACAGGCAAAGTGGAATGACGGCGAACTTCTCGAAGCCAATCATTCCAAGACGATAAATATCGCGTGCGACGCCATTGCTCACTTCAGCAAGGACCTTTCGCGAGATGTCAAGCATTCCGTCCTTCAGCTCAAGGCATTTCGCGAACTCATTTCGTACCGGGCACCATCGAGCGGTGGCGGGTTCGAGAAGCCCGACTTTGACGTTGTGCGGTATTGTCGGTTCTTCCTTGAGGTAGCCCAGCTACAGTCTGAGCTTCTTGAAGCTTCACTTCGAAAGCATGTAACAGAGTCCTTTGCTTTGAACGAGGACTTCTTAAGATGTGTGTTCGAGGTCGAGATTGACGGCTTCCACTTTCACGACACCGAAGATTGGCATCGAATCGGCTACGTTGCTCGTAAGCACCCGGCGCCCGTGAATATTATGCACATGCTGTCGGAGGGACATGTCGAAGATTTCTTCGGCTCGTGGTGTGCTCGCGAAGACGTGGCGAACGCGTTCAATCCGGACGACAACTGGGGCATTCTGTTTGATGTGCCCTAGCACAGCTAGTCCCCGAGCAGCAATCGCGTGAACGCCAACCCCTTGTCGTCGACACGCTGGCATAGGGGGCTAGCTGCGTAAGTGTTCTTGACGTAAGAATATCACGACTTTCTCGATTCCTCGTGATCTTGCGAAAGCTGACAACAGCGCTGTTGACGGCCATCGTCCGTGGGGCGGTACCCGCGGGAAGCACCCCGGCGCGCATGATTGAACCAATGCTGGCATGGCCGGTGACTTGATGGGGTCCAGGTATTCACTCCTCGCGCAGAGGGATGCTGACCGCTCGCCTGGTGGTGTGAAGAGAAGGACGTCAATCGCTGTTCTTTGCCATTTCCCAGAGGCCTCACATGTCCAGCCGTTCCCGTCTTAGGAGCGCTCTTCGTGCAATCGACGACGCAGCAACGTCTTTGAAGCGTGCGCGAACGGCCGCAGACGGGCCTGCTCGTGCACAGATTCAGAGTGCGCTGAGCGACTTGGAGGATGCAGAGGCTGACATCAAACGGGCCATTCGCGAACTGCCAGATACGTAGCGCCTGGACAGTCTTGGCGAGCTCCCCTAGCAGGTTGAGGGTGGAAGGGAGACTCTCAGAGGCGCTGATGTCTCCCCTGAGGAGGCCGTGAGTTCGCAGGTAGACTATGTTCGTCGCTTCGGCTCCTCCCTTTCACGGCGCAGGCCGAAGCATAGAGCTGTCGAAGTTTGCGGAAGAGCGGGTGGCGTTCCTTAGATCAGGCGTCAGTCCAACAACGCCGGCTCCGGCCACCAACTGGGACTTCCCACCAGCGTGCTCTCCTTCGCCTGGTCGCTCCAGCCACGGACCTTGCCACACACGCAACCGGTCCGGCGCCGATAGGAGACATCGTTAGCTTCGAACGTAGCGCCAAGCCAGTTGCACTCAATGCGGGTGAACGGCGCGTCGTACCGCCTTGTGATCCACCCGATTGCGTATCCCGCCGCAAGTGCGCCGGTGACAGTGGTGAGCGATCCCACTGTGTGTAGCTGCGGCACATCGAGCCAGTACCCCGATCCGTCGCCGCCTGCTTGATGGGCGCGTCGAGCAGCTTGCTGGCGCTGCTGTCGCTCAGTGGGATGCATCAACTCCTGCGCCACGAGACGCTGGTTCACGGTGCCTTGACAGATTGCGCAAGGCAGGTCGCCGCGATGTACAACGAACCGCGACACCTGCCCAGTTACTCGCCCCTCGCCTCCTTCGAGAGTGACTGAACAGTCGAGCAGCGGCACGGAGTACCTGAACGAGATCTCACTCAAGGCAAGCCGAGCAGCGTGCGAGTCGGTGCAGCTGAGTACGGCGTCGGCGCGCACGAGAGCATCCACAACGCACCTTTGCGGTACGCGCGCGTGTATCGCCGTGACCCGCGCTTCCGGGTTGATTGATACTATGTGCCGCCGTGCGATATCTACCTTCAGCGGCTTGCTGGCTGCGTCATCAGTGGTGCTCCCGTGAACGCGCTCGAGGTTTGACTCTTCGAAGTGGTCGGCGTCGACGGTGATGATGTGACCAACCCCCGCTCGCGCGAGGACCTCGATCACCGGCGATCCCGTGCCGCTGGCGCCTACGACGGCGACCGTTGCATCCGCGAGTCGCTCCAAGGCGCTCTTGCCATACGCCGATTCGAGGCGCGCCACGCGCCGGCGCAGTGCTGCACTTGCCGGACGCGGTGTGGAATACCGCTCAGGGCTCACGTCTTGTCCGTCTACATAGAAGTGAGACACGTTGTGCCAGGCACCTTCGTACCAGACTCGCCCCGTCGCCGAGACACCAGCTCCGTCGCTTTCACTCAGCGACTCGTCGAACGCGAAGATGAGAGACACATAGGGGCGCCCCGTCGCGAAGTCCTCAAGAAACCCGCTTAGGTACGTATCCATGTCGTCATCAATCCAACTTGGAGTGGTGTGCGCTCCCTCCGGATGCGAATGGATCACCCCGATTGCCAGCGGGTGAGTGGCCAGGTCACGGATTGCCCGTCGCAGATACGGCGATAGAAACCGAACGTTTGACACGTTGGCGTCCATTTCATCCTGCTCAGGCTCTATCGTGCTCGCCATAGTCAGGACGAGCCCGGCGGTTGTATTCCGCCAACCGAAGCGCGCGAGTGTTCCCCACTCGTCGTTCGGGTATCGACTGCGCAATATCTCTGAGAGCTTGGCGAACGTCTGCCGATCGATGCGGACGATGGCGTCAGCCCCGACCAACCGTATTGGTGGTACCGATTGTCCTTGGTGCACTATCCGAGCCTCGCAAGCCAAGAGAGGATCTCACTCAGGTAGGTATCAAATCCATGACGCGTAGCGTCCCATGGTGGCCCCCCGCCATTGCCGTGAGGGTGGTAACTCGCGAGCGCCCACTGCCGACCGTCCGCCTGGACGATGCGCTGCGTGTTTGTGCCTCCCTTTACGATTGAGAGCAACGGCGAACCCAGTGGTAGCCCGGCGAGATCTATTGAGCAGGGGTATCCCTCGGGGCACGGCACGACTACGTCTGTCGTTGTGGGCATGCCGCTCCCGCCCCCCGCGGTCGGTACATCCCGATATAACACGACGGTTTCGCTGCCGTCGATGAGGCTGGCCGACTGGCCCGCCTCAACGAGGCGAGCCAGTTCGGCGAGCACGCGCTCCCTGCCGTCAGGAGACACGAGGACCCCAACCACCATCAACCTGCTTTCGCGTCGCCACGAACTGTTCGCCGTTCTTCACATCCACCTTCTGGGCAATCGGAACCTCCGACCCCGACCCATCGTTCCCTCGACGCACTACGGCGTTCTGAGCCGGGATCTCTACGAGCGCCGCGATCTCGGCGCCGTTCATCTTCGAGGACACCCGCGCGTCGGGCGGGTTCTCGAATTTCCGCCGGTTCACAAAGATGTGGAGCTTGGTACCGGCCTCGGAGTTCTTCCCCTGCGCGTCGGGCGGTTTCTGGTCTGGCATACGTCCCTCACGTGAAAGGCTGTTATTTGCTACCGGTGGTTCCGGTCTCAGTAACAGGATGCCGGCTCACGTCGAGTGTGACGCGAGCCGGCATCTATGGGGGGCGGAAAGTCAGAGTCCGCTCGGATCGTCCTCCTCTAGCCGCTCCCACGCCTCGCGGATTCGCGCGGTCAACGCTTCTACCGTATCGCCGCTTGGATTGCCGCTCCGGGCGAACGAGTCTTTCTGAGCTCGCTCATAGCGACCGTGATCACGAACGATGAGCGTCTGCATGCTCACTTCATCTAGGCCTACATGCTGTGCCAGCTGGACGAATCCGTCAATCTCAAGCAAAGCCGGATCGAGCTCGCTTCTACGCAGTAGCTGAAGTTGCCCTGGAAGAACGCGAAGCGACCGGCCAATGCGTTCAACTCCGTCCGCGTCGTCAGGCAGGATGTGGTCGAGGAAGTCTCCGAAACCGTCAAACGCGGTCGAGGCTCTAGTCGCGAGAAGCTCGCGAGCGCGCACGCGGAGGAAGTAGACCGCCTCAACGTCTCGAAGTTGCAGCTGGAACGTCTTGAACAACTCATCGCGGGCCATCGGTAACTCTAGTTTGGGTCAAGATCAGCGGTAAGCGCTAACCGGATACGTCGCAAACGTTGCCTCGATGCTGCCGCGCTCGCTAGCGAGAGGCGGCGCGCGATCTCCGAGTGTGCCTGATCCTCCGCGACCAGTGCGATGAGCCGCCGATCTTCCTCTGGCAGCTCATTGATGCGAGCAAGTACCTTCGCCCTGCGTTCGTCGTCCGGAGCATCCTCGAATACCCGGTCAATGAAAGCTGGCCCTACCTCAGTGTGCGCCACTTCATGCATCAGTGCCACACGCTTTCTCTCGCGGGTCGCGGTGCGGCCACGCCCCAACCACACGTTCGTCCCGATCTTCACCATCCAATTCCACGCCGCCCGGTGCGATTCGAGCCGGTGCACGCTGAGTAGCACGCGCCGCCAGAGTTCGCTCATCAGCTCGTCCAGCTCATCACCAGAATCGGTGCGATGCCCGAAGAAATCGCGCAATCGCGGATCGAAGTGCTCAAACACGCGGCGCCATTCCGCCTCCCGCTGGTCCGAAGGGGAGCCTGTGTCGTGCAGTAGCGCGATTTCGAAATCGAAAGGCTGCTTCGTCACCAGATCTCCTGCCTCGCCATGAACCAGTTTCGGAATCCGATTGCTCAACCGATTGCACTACAAGACTCCGGTACCCGGAATATGTGACTTAGCTATCCCGTTTCCGTGTCGATGAACAGGTCAGGCAGGGGATCAGTGAACCCCGGAGGTTCGATGTTCCGGCGCGCCTTTTGATTGGCCGCCGCAGCCCGGAGAGCGTTCGCCGCGCTCGACCCGAGCAGGGCCGCGACTGGGTCGTCGCCTTGGAGCAAGGCCGACAGCAATGCTCCCGCGGATTTGATTCCGGCTTGAGCGAGCGTCTCAGCTTCGGTCCGCCGCAGGCCGATTCCCAGGCGCATGAGCGGCTCGCCATTCGCTGTTACTCCATACCGAATCCTGCCGCGAAGAGTGTTCGTCAACCCGGTGAGCCGTGTGCGCTCGCTGGGGAGGCGTGCCGCGATCAAAGCAGCAATCGCCGGGAGCATGTCTGCGGTTCTCTCTGCGGCATTTGCAAACGGTCCAAATGCGGGGCCAGTCTGGGAGTACTCGTTTTCGATTTCTGAGGCCGAGTGTCCCGCAATCCACCGACGAAGCGCATAGCAACGTCGAAACCTCGCACCGACTTGATGATCATCAAGAAACTCGCCCGTCAGTGACCCATCTAGACCAGCCTGCAGGCCCGGCTTGTTGGGGAAGATCTTTGCACCCGACGCCCGCCACTGTGCCTCCGTTTTCTTGATTCTGGGCGTGGTAATCCGGTCGAGTTCGTCTGTTGCCTGCACCAAGCCGATGAGTGTTTCTTCATCGATTGGTTCCCTCGTCGATACGATTCTGTCGATAATCTTTAGCACGCGACACGCCGATCGGAACGCGATGCCGTGGCTCGCGCACACGACCCCAGGCGCGGTGAGCTGAAGTTCGTTACCTGCCGTCCGATTGATGAATCCCTCGGCTATCACTGTATCGATGGCCACACGCACATCTTCGCGGAGCTTCACGCGCCATCCATCGTCCGACCGCTGCTCGTACGCCCAGAACGAATCGAGGGCGGCCTTCTCAATGTCAATGCGATACGATCCGTTCGTCAGCGTGGCTAGGGCGAGGACGAAGTCCTCTCTCGGCATACGCCCTAGGCCGGAGTGCAGGCTCTCCGGCTGTGTCCCGATATATCGCTCCCAGTGCCGCCGCTGATCTGCCTCCGACGCTGAGACTAGGAGGACGGAGCCATGTGGCGCCGTATCAATATTGCGACCCGCGCGCCCACCCATCTGCCGATACTGGCCGACGGTAATCATCGTTGGTTCCCTTCCGACACCTGCGAAGAATGAATCGTCCGCCAGCAAGACTGTCCGTGCGGGGAGGTTGACGCCCATCGCCAATGTGGTTGTCGAGCAAACGACCCGAATCTCCCCGCACCGATATCCCGCTTCCACAATCGCGCGTTCTTCCCTCGTCAGGTCGCTCAGATGAATGCCGACGCCGTGACTAAGTACTTCCTGTAGGAGTGCTCGCGCTTTGGACGGCTCGGAACGCTCGGTCGCCGTCTTCAACGCTGCCAGAGCGCCCGACGCCGGAGGAAACGCGCACACTTGCGCGACCGCCTCTGCTGTGTCGAACACATCTGGGCGGTGTGTCCGAAAGACTAGAACTTGGCCATCACTCGCCAGCGCAGCCGAAGCTGCGGCGACCATTCGGGTTCTGATCGTCTGCTGTCGCTTAAAGTCTCCGATGTCGTTCGTTCTCACCGGGAAGCCTGCGAGTACGGGCGCGTCTGTTACGGTCCCATCGGGTAGCCGCGTGCGGACGACTCCCGAAAGCGCAAGCGTTCCCTCGTGGAGCGGTACAGGCCGGTTCCGTTCGATCACGAGATCGGCCGCGAGCCAGTCGTGTAGTCCGTTGAGTTCGCCTACTTCTCCGCACAGAGCAACAACCTGTACGCGCGTTGTTTGCCGTGCTCGGCGGCGAATTCTGGCAACCAGAAGCTCGACCGTCCGCCCACGATGCTCGTCGCTAACGAGTTGAATCTCGTCGAGCACTATCGTACCGATACCGTCAAGAATGCTTGGTGCCGCCATCAGGCGGCCAAGCAGCTTTTCGTAGGTGACGAATGCCACGTCGAACGCCGAGGCGTCGAGATCAGCATCATCATCAGTGATGTCGCCGCACGAACGGATAGCGCGCAGACCAAGAGACGCGTACGCCGTGCCGAAGGCTTCCCACTGTTCGTTCACGAGCGCTCGCATAGGGAGCACTACGATTGCTCGCTGCCCTGCCTTTACAGCGCGCCAGGCCGCCATCTCACCGATCAGAGTCTTCCCGGCTGCAGTGGGAGCACAGACTACGACGCTTGCGCCCGCGAGGAGGCCTGCGCGAGAAATTGCCTCGACTTGCATCGAATTAAGTCGGCCGCGCGGACCGAGCCGGCTCTTGAGAGCCGCTATCAGCGCCGCGTCCGCCCAAGCGTAGCCCGCGCCAATTGAATCGGGATCATCAGTCACCGAAACGATGTTGTCTTGTGCGGCAAGCTTCGCTTGCCGCGCTCCAAAAGTGACCGCAGGTAGAAAGGCTTCACCTCCCACGTGCAGGTGCGCCCCCGGCGTCTGCACCCTTCCGGCGGCTCTGGAGTAGTCGCGCGTGTAAGCAATTGCGCCTTGCAGCCAACGGACCAGTTCCAGGCGTTCCCCGCTACGAGCCGCCTCGCCGTACAGCCCTCGAATCAACCCATATGAGAACACGCCGTGGCGCAGCGCCTCCACTTCGCGCGCCTCCTCGAATGGCCCCGCCCCCCACGCCACCGTGCGCGATCCATCAGTAAGCGCGAACATTGCAGACGCGAACGCGTCACCGTTTGCAGAGCCTTCGGCACCGCGGACGGTACCCGCGAAGCACGAGTCAAGCGTTATGATGGCGTTCGCCGCCCTTATTTCCTTCAAAGTGTCGCTTACATGGGCCAAGTCGATGGCAGTCGTCTCGCGATCGGCTTTGACAGTATCGACCGCAAAGATCCTCCCGTCGTGAGCACCGTGGCCGGAGAAGTGAACGATTACCGCAGCGGTCGGCGAAGTCCTCGAGCGCGCGACGAGCGCCGCCAGCTCCGCTAGCACTCGTTCGCGAGTTGCGGCGGCACCCGTTAGGAGTACACAATCGCTTTCGGGATTCCCTTGATCTTCATTCAGGTCGGCGAAGCCCGCGTGCAGTGCGATCGCATCGCGCTCCGCGTAGCGCAGTTTGCCAATTGATTCGTCGGCGTAGTCGTCGATTCCAATGAAGAGTCCGCAAACGCGCATATGTGCGACGGCTGGGAATGGGGTTGATTAGAATCTATTGGATGGCCAGATCCCCCGAAGCCGGCCCAGCTGTCAGAGCGAATTCTTGGTTCACGAAATCGGGGCGTAGGCTCCCTCCGACTTCGCAATCACCAACGTCGCCACCCCATTACCAATCAGGTTGGTGATCGCCCGCGCCTCGCTCATGAAGCGATCGACGCCGAGCAAGATCGCCACCCCCTCAATCGGCACCGTCTTCGTCGCCGCGAGCGTCGAAGCCAAGACGATGAAACCGGATCCCGTGACACCAGCAGCCCCCTTGGAAGTGACCATCAACACCCCGAGAATCCCCAACTGCTGCGTAACACTCAGATCCACTCCGTAAACCTGCGCCAAAAAGATCGTCGCCATCGTCAAATAGATACTCGTCCCATCCAGATTGAACGAATACCCCGTCGGAATCACGAGCCCCACCACCGACCGAGCGCACCCATACGCCTCGAGCTTCGCCATCATCCCCGGCAGCGCCGCCTCGGATGAACTCGTGCCGAGCACGACCAGAATCTCTTCCTTGATGAACTTCAGGAACTGCCACAAACTGAATCCATACATCTTCATGATGAGGTTGAGCACCACGAAGATGAACAGGAACATCGTCAGGTAGACGTCCCCCATCAGCCGGAGCAGGGGCAACAGCGTCTTCAGCCCGAACGTCCCCACCGTGTACGCCATCGCGCCGAAGGCGCCGATCGGGGCGAGGGTCATGATCATCTGCACCATCCGGAACATCACTTCCAGCGTCTTCTCCAGCACGTCGGTCATCGGCTTCACATTGCCGCGCACCGTCACCGCCGCGAACCCGAACAGCACGGCGAAGAAGACGATCTGCAGGATGTCCCCCTGCGCGAAGGCGTCCACCGGACTCGACGGCACGATGTGCGTCAGGAAGTCCTTCAGCGTCAACGCCTCCCCCTGCCTGGCGTACGCCGAGATGTCCCCCTTGGGGATCCCGCTGATGTCCACCCCCACGCCGGGCTTGGTGATGTTGACCACCGTCAGCCCGATCGCCAACGCGATGGTGCTCACCACCTCGAAGTAGAGGAACGCCGGGGGGGGGGCCCCCCCCCCCCCCGCGCGCGG
>CAZAGK010000049.1:0-23942 GCA_964484775.1 uncultured Gemmatimonas sp.
ATCGGGCCGCACTCGGGATGCTGCGACTGCCACGCCGGCGTCGCGAACTCCGCGAACGCCGCTTCGACCCGCGCGTGGAACGCCGCACCCGAGGCTTCCATCCGATCGTGGCCACCGCGTGCGCCGGCGCGCGAGAGTCCTTCATCGGCGCCGAGGGTGAGCAGGATCGTGAGATCGGGGACGAGCCCCTGCGTCGCGAGCGCGTTGGCGGCGCGCACCTCGTCGGCCTTCATCCCGCGCCCCGCGATCTGGTACGCGTAGGTCGAGAGGAAGAAGCGATCGAGCAGCACCGTGGTCCCGTTCGCGAGCGCGGGGCGGAGCGCATCGGCCACGAGCTGCGCCCGCGACGCCATGAACAGCAGCGCCTCGGCGGTCGGGGTGATCGTGCGCGCGGGATCGAGCAGCAGGGCCCGGATCTCGTCGCCGAGCGGCGTGCCGCCCGGCTCCCGCCAGGTCGCCGTAGTGATCGCCGCGGCGGACAGACGTGCCGCGAGGCGGGCGAGCTGTGTGCTCTTCCCCGCCCCTTCTCCTCCCTCGAAGACGATCAGCCGTCCTGGCATCCGGTCGCGATCAGGCCAGCGTGATGATGGAGCTGGTCGCACCCTTGCGGATGCCGTCCATGATCCACTGGTTCACCTGCTGCATGATCTTCTCGTAGTTCTCGTTGGCCACGAGCACCCTCTGGTAGGTGGGGTTCACCTGGACCTTGGAGAGGAGGGCGTCGAGCTGCTCCTCCATCTCGGGGGTCGGGTTCTCGCCCCGCTCGATCATGGCCTGCGCTTCGGTGCGGATCTGCTCCATCTGCTTGAGCAGTCCCATCGCTTCGGCATCGCCGCTCATCGCCTCGTTGGCGCGCTTCACGGCCTGATATTCGCTGCTCTGTCCGATCAGTCGCCCGAGTTCGGCGGCACGTTCGCTCAACATCTCAGGACTCCTTGCGTCGGGCCACGACGAATCGGTCGCGGCCGGTGAGGTCCACTCTGATCTCGACCCCGCGATAGTGCGGGTCGGCTTCCACGAGATCGCGGACGAGGCGGGCACGCGTGCTGTCGACTTCCATCAGCAGCACCCCGCCGGGTTGCAGCACGCTCGGCGCTCCGCGCACCAGCGCGCGGATCGCAGCCATGCCATCGTCTGCGCTGAACAGGGCGAGGTGGGGTTCCCAGTCGCGGACCGCCGACGGAAGGTCGCCTGACTCAGCGTGTGAAATATAGGGAGGGTTCGACACGATGGTACGGACCCGTTCCCCCTCAAGGGGTGTCAGGAGGTCCCCGGCCCGGAACTCCACCAGCCCGCGCCGGTCCTCGGGGATCGCCGTCAGGTTGCCCCGCGCCACGGCAAGGGCGTCCTCGGAGAGGTCGGTCGCGAGCACCCGGTCGTAGCTCCCTTCGGCCGCGAGGGCGAGGGCGATGCACCCGGAGCCGGTGCAGATGTCGGCGATCGTCCCCACCCCGCCGCTCACGATCAGCGCCAGGTCCACCAACACCTCGGTCTCGGGGCGCGGGATCAGCACCCGGGGGTCCACGGCGAGCGTCAGGTGACGGAAGGCCGCCTTCCCGACGGCGTACTGCATGGGCATCCCACGCTTGAGCCGGGCGGCGGCGGCACGGATGGCCCCTTCGGTGGGCTCGTCGAGCTCCAGGGCGCGATTGGCACTGGGCCAGAAGCGGGGGCGATCGAGCAACGACGCGATCAGGTCGCGCGCGTCGGCCCGCGCGGGGGGCACATCGGGGCCCGCCAACTCACCGGCCAGCTGGTCCAGCAGCTCGCCGACGGTCACTGGTCCCCCAGATCCTCCTCGAGGCGCGCCAGCTGGACCGCTTCGATCAGCGGCCCGATCTCGCCATTCATCACGCCCGGGAGATTGTGGGTCGTGAAGTTGATGCGGTGGTCGGTCACGCGGCTCTGCGGCCAGTTGTAGGTGCGGATCTTGGCCGAACGGTCGCCGGTGCTCACCTGACTCTTGCGCATCTTGGAGCGCTCGGCTTCCTGCTGTGAGACCCGGAGGTCGAGCAGGCGGGCGCGCAGCACTTCCATCCCCTTCAGCTTGTTCTGCAGCTGCGACTTCTGGTCCTGCTGGCTGACGACGAGCCCCGTCGGGATGTGCGTGATGCGCACGGCGGAGTCGGTGGTGTTCACCGACTGTCCGCCCGGTCCGGAGGCGCGGAAGACGTCGATGCGGAGGTCCTGCGGGTCGATCTTGAGGTCGATCTCGTCCGCTTCCGGCAGCACCGCGACAGTGGCCGCCGAGGTGTGGATGCGTCCCGCGGCTTCGGTGGCGGGGACGCGCTGCACACGGTGCACGCCGCTCTCGCCGCGCATGTCGCCGAAGGCGCCATCGCCGACGACCTTGAAGATCACTTCCTTCACCCCGCCCAGAGTGCCGTCGGACATGGTGATGATCTCGATCTTCCAGCCGCGACGCTCGATGTAGCGCGAGTACATGCGCCAGAGATCGGCGGCGAAGAGGGCGGCTTCGTCGCCCCCCGTGCCGGCGCGGAGTTCGACGATCGCGTTGCGGTCATCGAGCGGATCGCGCGGGATGAGGAGGGGCTTGAGCTTCTCCTCGGTCTCGGCGATGGTGGCGTTGAGGCGTTCGAGTTCGGCGCGCGCTTCGGCGGCCATCTCCGGGTCGTCGCCATTGGCGAGTTCGCGGGTCTCGATCAGCTCGTCGTCGGCCTTGTGGAGGACGTGCGCGAGCTCGGCGACCTGGGTGAGCCGTTGCGACTCACGGCCCAAAGACGCCAAGAGCTTCGCGTCCCGGAGTGTCTTCGGGTCGAGAAGCTCTTGATCAACGACCGCCTGGCGCGCGAGCGCGCCGGCGAGCAAAGAGCGTAGGCTCAGGCGCTCGCCTTGGCGTACTTCTGGCGGAAGCGCTCAACACGGCCGGCGGTGTCGATCAGCTTCTGCTTGCCCGTGAAGAACGGGTGGCACTGGGCGCAGATGTCGAGATGGATCTCGTGCTGCGTCGAGCGCGTCTCGAACGAGTTCCCGCAGGCGCAGATGACCTTGGCGGTCGCGTACACGGGATGGATTTCGGGCTTCATTTGGGCACCTCGGTAGAAATCGTGACTAGCCTTTGATAATAAACGGGTTCGACCCGTTGGGCAAGTCGTTCCGCAGCAGTCCGGAGCGTACGGGCGGCCGGGGCGATTCAGACCCCGAACTGCTGCAGATGGTGCTCGAAGTGCTTCCCCTGCAACGCCATCAGCCACTCCGCGCTGTCGGTCTTGAAGGCCGGGTGCCTCGGGAGCTTCCCGGCTTCGGCGGCGGCCACCAGCTCGTCGATCGTCCGCAGGAGCCGGGCGCGTTCGGTCTCGAAATCGTACTGCGACCGGGCCACGAAGCTCGGGGCCGTGGGCATCCCCTTCCACCAGGGGGCCTGAAGGGCGAAGAAGCGGATCACCGGCCCCGGGATCGGGGGGACCTTCCAGTCGAGCTTGGACTTCCCCATCGTGAGCTCGGTGGCCGCACTCAGGTGCCAGAGCATCTGGTCCACCGACATCTTCCCCCAACGCCGCTGGGAGGTCGGGGTCAGGGCACCGATGCGGCGTTTGACGTCATCCCGGAAACGGGGGTCGAGAAGGGTCGGCATCCGGGAAGTGTCGGGGGGCCGGGGGGCTCCCGTCAAGCCGTGACTCCGGTCACAGCGCCCTTATAGTCGGGGGCCGTTACTTTGACAGAGCCGGTCCGGGCACGTAACTTCGCCTCGGTCAACACCCTACCTCATGACAGCCACCTTTCTCGCCACCGTACCGATCTTCAAGTCGCTCGACCCGGCCGAACTCGCGAAGTTCGGCGAGTTGGTGCGTGAGAAGAGCTACCCGAAGGGGAGCGTCATCCTCTTCGAGGACGACCCGGGGGACAGCCTCTTCGTGATCCGCGAAGGGCGGGTCAAGGTCGTGCTGGTGGCCGAGGATGGGCGTGAGGTGATCCTCGGCATCCTGGGCGTCGGCGAACACTTCGGCGAGCTCTCGCTGATCGACGATCAGCCCCGCTCGGCGCACGTGATCGCCATGGAGGACTCGGTGCTGCTGGTGCTGCGGCGCGACGATTTCCGTCGTCGCGTCGAGGCGAGCCCCTCCGTGGCCTGGTCGCTGCTCACCGAGCTCTCGCGCCGGCTGCGGCGCGCGGACGGGAAGATCGGCTCCCTCGTGCTGCTGGACGTCCCCGGGCGCATCGCCCGCATGCTGCTCGACTCGGCCGAGGAGAGCGGTGGGCCGCTCATCGAGAAGCCGATCACCCATCAGACCATCGCCCATGTCATCGGTGCGAGTCGCGAGACGGTGTCGCGCGCGATGCGCGGCTTCCAGGACACGGGATGGATCGCCATCGAGCGTCGGAAGATCCGGATCGTCGACCAGGATGCGCTCAAGAAGCGCGCCCAGCAGCGAGGCTGATCGTGACGGGTGATACGCATCACACGCGGTTCGTGACGACCCGCCTATCGGAACACACGCCCTCGGTCGTAACGTGCGGTGTGAAGAGGAGACACGGATGAGCCTGCGGGTGAGATTCTGGGGAACGCGCGGCTCGATCGCGAGTCCCGGACCGACGACGGTCCGCTATGGCGGGAACACGCCGTCGGTGGAGGTGCGGACGGAGACGGGGTGGCTGGTCATCCTCGATGCGGGCACGGGGATCCGGGCGCTCGGGAACCATCTGCTGTCGCAGGCGAACGGGCGGCCGATCAAGGGGGATGTCTTCCTGACGCATGCGCATTGGGATCACATCCAGGGTCTTCCCTTCTTCGCGCCGATCTTCCAGGGTGGGAATCACTTCACGATCTGGGGTTCGGCGTCGCTGCAGACGAGCATCGATCGGGTGGTACGGGACCAGATGAATCCGGTGGTCTTCCCGGTGGCGTTCGACGAGCTGAACGCGTCGATCGACTTCCGGAAGATCCACGAAGGGGACCGCTGTGAGGGGACGGGGTACGAAGTGACGGCGATGGACGTGCAGCACCCGGGGGGTGCGCTCGCCTATCGCTTCACCGAACCGGGGCGGAGCGATGCCGCCTTCGTGTACGTCTCCGACAACGAGCTGCAGCCGCACGAACGGTACGAGTTGGCGGACGGATGGCGGGCCCGGCTGGTGGAGTTCGCGCGCGGGGCCACGGTGCTGGTGCACGACACGACGTACACGACCGACGAATACGAACACCATCGCGGGTGGGGACATTCGACGTACCGCGATGGAGTGGAGCTGGCGCTGGAGGCGGGCGTGAAGACGCTGGTGCTCTTCCATCACGAACCGCGCCGCACCGATGAACAGCTCGACCGGCAGGTGGAACTCTGCCGCGCGATGGTGCAGGAACGTGGCGCCACGTTGGACGTGATGGCCGCTGCGGAAGGACTCACACTGACGGTTTGAGCTCTACTCTCGAGGAGGATCCAGATGAAGCGTTCCACGTTCGTCACGATCGTCGGTAGCCTGGCGCTGTTCGGCGGGTCGCTGCAGGCGCAGGGGAAGCCCGTGCTCGCGGTGCTCCCCTTCAACAACAGCGCGACCGGCAAGTCGTTCGAGGAACTCGCGCCGCTGGCCAAGGGGCTCGCCGACATGGCGATCGAGGAGCTCTCGGCCAACCAGGGGATCCGCGTGGTCGAGCGTGACGCGATCAACAAGGTGATGGAAGAGCAGAAGCTCGCCATCGACGGCAAGGTCGACGAGAGCACCCAGGTGAAGATCGGCAAGATCCTCAATGCCGGCTTCATGCTCACCGGCAGCTACATCACCATGGGGAACAACCTCGTCCTGACGGTGAAGGTGTTCAGCGTGGAGACGTCGCAGATCGTCACGACGAAGTCCGTGACGGGGAAGACGGACAACATCCTCGTGCTGATCAACCAGGTCGTGGACAAGACCAGCAAGGGGATGAACCTCCCGCCCCTCCCGCCGGTGATGGAGAAGGCGCAGGCCGCCAAGGCGGAGAAGATCAAGCTCCCGCTGCAGGAAGCGCTCAAGTTCGCCCGTGCGCTCGATGCCAAGGACGCCGGCAAGAAGGATGAAGCGGTCGCCCTTTTCAATCAGGTGCTCGACAAGTTCCCGGAATACGAGCTCGCCAAGAAGGAGAAGGCGTCGATCTCCGGCAAGTGACCGTCCCTGAATCCGCCGGCTTTCCCCACGGGAAGGCCGGCGGATTCGCAATTCCGCCCTGTTCGGTGTGAGATTCCTCTCGTGCTGACGACGCTGATCCACCTTCCCGAAGGCTGGGCGGTCCCGGCGCTCGACCTGCTGACGTCGGCAGGGGGCGCCGAGGTGGTGCGTCACCCCGAGGTGCCCCCGGTCGGCGCGTTGGATCCCGAGCGGGCGCATCTGCTGCTCGTACCGCTGGCCGCGCTGCGACACGACCGCGCGCTGGCCGCGTCGCTCGCCGGGGTCGCGGCCCTCGTCGCCCTCGGAGCGATCGCTGATGCGCCACTCGACGTCACGACGGACGGCGATCTCGAGGCAATGCTCTCGGGGCTCATCGCTCCCGATGGCTCCGCCGAGCAGGCACGACTCGCCATCCGCGCCGGCCTTCGCCAGGGTGTCACCCTTCTGGCCACGCGTCGCGCCTCGCAGTTCGATGCCCGTGATGCCGGCGACGTGCGCGAGCTCGCCCGGGTCGGCGTGGCCCTCTCCACCGAGCGCGACCTCGATACGCTGCTCGACATGATCCTCGCGCAGGCGCGCCGGATCGCCGCCGCTGACGCGGGGTCGATCTTCCTGGTCGTGCGCAACGGCGACGCGCCTCCGACGCTGCGCTTCAAGCTGACCCAGAACGACACCCTGCCCGAGCTCCCCCTCACGGAGTTCGAGATGACGATCGACAGCGGATCGCTCGCCGGGCACTGCGCCGTGACCCGCGAGCCGTTCCAGATCGACGACGTCTACGACCTCCCGGCCGGCGTCCCGTACCGTTTCAATCGATCGTTCGACGAGAAGACCGGCTACCGCACCAAGTCGATGCTCGTGATCCCGATGCAGACCCATCTCAACGAGGTGGTCGGGGTCGTACAGCTCATCAATCAGAAGCGGCACGCCGATTCACGTCTGACCACGGCCGCCGACGTGGAGCGCGAGGTCATCCCCTTCGACCTGCGCTCGGTGGAGATGGTCGAGGCGCTCGCCTCGCAGGCCGGCGTCGCCATCGAGAACAGCCGCCTCTACGAGGACATCGAACGCCTGTTCGAGGGCTTCGTCACCGCCGCCGTCACGGCGATCGAGTCGCGCGACCCGACGACCAGCGGTCACTCCTGGCGCGTGGCGACCCTCACCTGCACCCTGGCCGAGGCGGTGGACCGCGGTGGGAGCGGGATCTACCGCGACACCCGCTTCACCCGCGAACAGATGCGCGAACTGCGCTACGCCGGCCTGCTCCACGACTTCGGCAAGGTCGGCGTCCGCGAGCAGGTGCTGGTGAAGCAGAAGAAGCTCTACCCCGCGGATCTCGCCCTCGTGAAGCACCGCTTCCAGTTCCTGCTCCAGCGCGCCGATCTGCAGTTCGAGCGGGAACGGGCCGAGTTCCTGTACGAGCACGGCCGCGAACGCTACGAGGAGGCCCTCAGCGGACTCCACAGCGCGCGGCGCGCCGAACGGGATCGGCTGCACCGCTTCCTCGATGCGATCATCCAGGCCAACGAGCCGACGGTGCTCCCGGAAGGGACCTTCGACGAACTACGCGAGATCAACGCGCACACCTTCGTCGATTTCGATGGCACCGAGCGTCCCCTCCTCGGCGACGACGAGTTGCGCTTCCTGATGATCAATCGCGGGAATCTCGACGCCACCGAACGCCGCGAGATCGAGTCACACGTCACGCACACGTATCGGTTCCTCGACCAGATCCCCTGGACCTCGGCGCTCAAGGGGATCCCCACGATCGCGTACGGGCACCACGAGAAGCTGAACGGCGCCGGCTATCCGCGGCAGCTCACCGCGGAGGCCATCCCGGTGCAGACGCGGATGATGACCATCGCCGACATCTACGACGCCCTCACCGCGACCGATCGCCCGTACAAGCGGGCGGTGCCGCTGGACCGCGCGCTGCACATCCTGCGCGACGAGGCGAGCCAGGGCGCCCTCGACACCGCACTGCTCGAGACCTTCGTCAAAGCACGGGTGTTCGAATCGGTGAAGCAGGACGTGGAGCGTCGACGCTCCGGCGCCGGGACGCAACGACAGCACTGATCGGAGCGCACGCGCTCAACGCGCGGCGACGATCCCCCCGATCACGGCGGCACCGGTCACGAGCGCCCAGGTCGGCACGCGGAAGCGGAAGAGTAGCAACGCGGCACCGGCGGCGATCCCCCACTGCAGCGGGGTGCGCGTCGCCGTCGCGGCGAGATGCACCGAGACGCTGATCATCAACGCCACGCTCGCCGCGTTGACGCCGTCGAGGGTCGCCGCCATGATCGGATGCCGGCGCACCATCGGCAGCAGGCGTGCACTCAGCGCCACGAGCAGGAATGCCGGAAGGAAGATCCCGACGGTGGCCGCCGCAGCGCCCGCGCCCCCCGCCACCAGGTAGCCGATGAAGGTCGCGGCGGTGAACAGTGGACCCGGCGTGAGTTGCCCCACCGCGACGGCGTCGAGCAGCTGTGCCGGCGTGATCCAATGCAGGCGGTCCACGAACTCGGTGCGCAGGAAGGCCATCAACACGTAGCCGCTGCCGAACAGCACGCTGCCGATCTTCAGGAGCGACAGGAAGAGCGCCCCGAGCCCGACCGGCGTGGCCGCGGCCGGTGCACCGCCGACGATCACGGTCGCGCCGAACGGCAGCGCCGCGAGCCTCCGTTGCTGCCCACTGCCCTCCGAGGCGCGCGTCGCCGCCAGCGAGTATGCCACCACCCCGCCGAGCGCGAGCACGGCGAGTTCCGGCGTGCCCATCGCCGAGAGCACGACGCCGATCAGCGCGATGCCGCCCAGTGCGCGCGTACGGATGGCGCTGTGCCCGAACGACCAGATGGCCTGCGCCAGGATCACGAGCACGACCGGCTGCACCGCGGCGAGCGCGCGCGCCGTCGCCGGGAGCTCGGCCCCACGCACGTACCACATCGCGATCGCCGTGACGAGCAGCGCGGCGGGGAGGATGAAGCCCACCCCCGCGAGCACCAGGCCCACCGCACCGGCGCGGCGGTGTCCGATATGCATCGCGACCTCGGTCGAGTTCGGCCCCGGGATGATGCTCGAGGCGCTCACCGCGTCGAGGTACTCCTCACGCGAGAGCCACCCACGCCGTTCCACGAACTCGGCATTCATCAGCGCGATATGCGCGGCGGGTCCGCCGAATGCGGTGGCGCCGAGTCGCAGGAAGGCGCGCGCGACCTCGGCCGCGCGCCCACGGGGAGCGTCCGTCAGGGCGTTCCCCACCCTCCCCCGCCCGGTGTCTCGATGGTCACCACATCGCCGGGCTGGAGCTCCAGGCGGCACTTGGCCGGGATCGGCTTGCCATTGAGGGAGTTCCGCCCCGTGGCACCGTCACCGCCGCCGGAAGCCCCCTTGGGGCCGCGGGTGCGACGTTCCGTGAGCAGCGTGACGGTGCAGAAGTCGTGCACCTCGTAGCTGCGCACCACGCCGTCGCCACCGCGGTGCCGACCCGCACCGCCCGAGCCGCGACGGATGCCGTACTCGGTGATCCGGATGGGATAACTGCGCTCGAGCGACTCGATCGGTGTGTTGCGGGTGTTGCTCATCCCCACGTGCACCGCGCTCGGGCCGGGACCGGTCGCGCCAGCGCCCTGTCCGCCGCCGAGCGTCTCGTAGAACGTCCACCCCTGTCCGCCGAAGGTGATGTTGTTCATCGTCCCCTGCCCCTGCGCGATCGTCGGGAGTCCGGCGTCGGCGAGTGCAGCGAAGATCAGGTCGGTCACGCGCTGCGACGTCTCGACATTCCCCGCCGCGACCGCCGATGGCCACTTCGCATTGAGGAGACAGTCGTCCGGCGTCTCGATCGTGATGGGGCGCGCGATCCCTTCGTTGGTCGGCACGTCGTCCGCGAGGAGTGAACGCAGCACGAACATCGCCGCCGACCGCGTGACTGCGATCGGGCAGTTCAGATTGCCGCGTACACGCGGAGACGTGCCGGTGAAATCGAGGTGCATCGCACCCCCGGTGATCGTCACCTTGAGCGCGAGCGGGATCGGACGGTCGGAGACACCATCCCCTTCGAGGATGTCCTCGGCATAGCCGCTCACCGTGCCGAACTCGTTGAGGCGCGCGGTCGCACGCCGGCTCGTGTAGCTGAGCAGCGCCTCGCATCCGGCGTTCAGTCGTTCGGCGCCCTCGCGAGCGAGCAACGCGCGCCACCCGGCGGCACCGGCCGCGCAGGCACTGCGCTGGGCCGCGAGATCACCGCGGCGTTCCTCCGGCGTGCGCACGTTGGCGAGGATCAACTCGAGGATCGCCTCGTCGAGCACGCCGCCACGCACGAGGTGGATCGGCGGGAGGATCAATCCCTCCTGCACGAGTTCCGTCGCCCCCTGAGGCATCGACCCCGGGCTCATGCCGCCGACGTCGGCGTGATGCGCGCGCACCGCCGCGTAGCCGGCGATGGCGCCGTCCACCTCGATCGCTTCCACCAGCGTGAGATCCGGAAGATGCGAGCCGCCGTGGAAGGGGCTGTTCAGGATGAACACGTCACCCGGCGCCGGTCGACGCTCACGCACCGCGCGCACCGACTCCGGCATCGCGCCGAGGTGCACCGGGATGTGCGCCGCCTGTGCCACCATCCGCCCGTGCGCATCGAACAACGCCGACGAAGCGTCACGACGCTCGCGGATGTTCGGCGAGAGCGAGCCGCGCTCGAGCACCGTTCCCATCTCCTCGGCGATCATCGCGACCGCGTTGGACATCACCGCGAGGTCGAGCGGATCGAAGATCGGGCGAGAGTTCCGCTTCATGCGCGCTCCAGCATCCAGCCGCCGACGGGGAGCGGGCGAGCCACCCACCCGTCCGCGACGACCATCGTGGCATCGGGGAGCGTGACGACCGCGGGTCCGGCCACCGAACGCTCGGTGGGCGCGGGCGGCGTGAAGCGGACCGCGACGGGCGACCCCGAGACCGCGACCCGGACGGCGACGATCTCCACCGGGCGATCCAACGTGAACCCATAGCGCGTGTCGTGCAGCGTCGAGAAGCGACCGGCGAGGAGCGCCCCGTCGTCGACGGGTGAGCAACTCACATCGAGCTCGTGCCCCTGCCCCTCGTATCGGACGCGTGCCGTCCACTGCGGGCGGCTCTCGAGCGATGCCACCGGACCCGCGTCGATCACCAGGGCGTCGAGCAGCGCCCGCCACTCCGCGCGCTGGATGTCCAGCGCCGGACGCATCACACTCGCCGCTGCCTCGCGCCGCTCCGGTGCGATCGCCAGGCCGAGCGCGCTCAGCACGCCGGCGTGCGGGGGCACGAGGATCCCGCGCATGCCGAGGAGGTCGGCGAGCGCGCAGGCGTGCAGCGGTCCGCCGCCACCGAAGGCGAGCAGGGTGCAGGAACGCGGATCGATCCCGCGCTCGACACTCACGCGACGCAACGCACGGGCCATCTCGGCGTCGGCGATCGCGATGATGGCCGTGGCGGTGCGTACCGCATCGGTCCCCAGACGATCCGCGAGTTCGGCGATCGCTGCGCGGGCGGCGTCAGCGCTGATGCGCACGCCACCCGAGAGCTGCGCGGCGTCGAGCCGGCCGAGCGCGATGTGCGCGTCGGTGACCGTCGGGGCCGTGCCACCTCGACCGAAGGCCACCGGACCCGGCACCGCGCCGGCGCTGCGAGGGCCGACGCGCAAGGCACCGCCGTCGTCGATCCACGCGATGCTCCCGCCGCCGGCGCTGACCGTCTCCACGAGCACGCGCGGCAGCGCGATCGGCACCCCGGCGACACTCCCGCCGGGCTCGACGAGGGGCTCCCCGTCGAGGATCAGTCCTGCGTCGGCGCTGGTCCCTCCGATATCGATCGTGAGCGCACGATGCAGCCCCGCCGCACGCAACACCGCCGCCGCTCCCACCACGCCACCCGCAGGACCCGACAGGGCGAGCGCCGCCGCCGTGTGCGAGGCCTCCTGCGCCGTGCGCATCCCGCCGCCGGAGGTCATCACGTTCGGCGACGGATACCCGCCCTCGGCGAGTCGCGACGACAGATGCTCCAGGTACGTCGCGACACGCGGGCGCGCGTACCCTTCGGCCACCGCCGTCGCCGTGCGCTCGTACTCGCGGATCTCGGGGAGCACGGCCGAGCCGCAGACGACGTCCGTCTCCGGCGATCGCGCGTGGATCGCGGCGGCCAGCATCATCTCGGCCTCGTCGTCCTCGTACGCGTGGAGCAGGCTGATCACCACGATCTCCGGCTTCAGCGCCGCGACGGCCCCGGCGACGCGATCCGCCTCCTCGTTCGTGAGCGGGATCCGGATCCCATCAGGGGTCCGCCGCTCACGCACCGCGATCACGCGCTCCGGCGGCACGAGCGCCGGCGGATGGTGCCGCGTGAGATCGTAGAGCGAGGCACGCTCCTGCCGCCGCAGTTCCAGCAGGTCGGTGGCATGCTCGGTGGCACAGAGGACCACGCGCGCCCCGCGCCTTTCCAGTAGCAGATTTGTGACCACGGTGGTCCCGTGCGCCACGCGACCGATCGCCGGTCCGCCCGCGCCCAGCGCGTCGAGCGCACCAGCCACGCCCTGCGATTGGTCGGAGGGCGTCGAGAGCACCTTCCGCGTCTCCACGAACCCGTCGCCGCGCACCGCGACGAGATCGGTGAAGGTGCCGCCGACGTCGATCCCGACCGAGATGCTCACGCCCGCTCCGATCCGCGGAATGCCATCCGCCCCACCCACGCCAGCGCGAGGTGGGCCGGGAGCAGCAGCGCGACCGCCGAGCCGTTGGCCTGCGCGAGCGGACCGGCGAGGGTGACGATCGTCCCGATGATTGCGCACAGCGCGGCCACGAGGTGGAGCGTCACCGTGACCTCACGCGTGCGGGTGGACGCACCGGAGCGGTAGGCGAAGGGGATCATCAACGCGACCACGAGCGAGAGCGGTGTCGCCAGCAGCACGTTGAGATTCGCTCCCATGTAGAAGTGCCGCGTGAAGAGCCCGGTGTAGAGCAACAGCATCCCGCTGAGCGAGAGCACGAGGTTCCACAGACTCGCGACGGTCACGAAACCCCAGCGCATCGCTGCGCTGCCGCCCTCCAGACGCGAGCCGAGCACCAGCAGCAGTACGGCGACGATGATGCCGATCGTGGCCCCGAAGCCGACCATCGAGGGGACATCCTTCGCCTCCGCGTAGGTCGGGTCGTTCACGAGCTGCACCTCCCGCGCGACCAGCGGGATCGGCGTGCCATCGGGTCCCGGGACCTTCACCTCGCGCAACAGATCGCGCAATCGCATCGGGACGAAGAGTTCCTCCCATCCCGTGCTCCGTGCATCGGCACGGGGACCGAGGACGAAGTCCATCCCGAGGTTCAGGGTCGAGTAAGCCTTGGCGAGCCGCAGCGTCTCGCTCCGGTAGCTCACGCCGTTGGACTTCTGCTCGGCCGCACGGCGGATCGCGCCGCCGACGATGGCGTCGAGCGCGTCGCGCACCCGCGTCGAGCAGTTGTCGCGGTAGTAGTCGTAGCGGTAGTAGCGGTTCTCTTCGCGCTTCGTGAAGTCGAGGAACTTCAGCAACGAATCCTTCTGTGCCGGAGTGAGCGCGAGCTCCTGCTCCCAGATCTCCCGATGCTGCTCCCGGTACGCGGCGATGAAGCCCGCCCCATTGAAGCCTTCCATCCAGTAGCGCGTGTCACCCGAGAGGAAGCGCTGGATGAAGTGGGGCTGCTCGAAGGAGAACATCCCCCAGTTGAACGCGACGTCGATCCCCGTGCTCGGCTGCTGCACCCGGATGGCGATGTGCCCGAATCGCTCGAACACCTCCTCGCCGGGGCCGAAGGTGAGCACCGAGACGGTGACGGTGGAGCCGGGAGGCGGTCCCTGGGCGGGGAGCACTGCCGACGGCACCGCGAGGAGGACCGCCGCCAGCGCGGTGGAGACGCTCCGACGAACGAGGGCGCCGATCACGCGCGGTACTCTCGTCCGGTCTCGGCCGCTTCGTAGATCCCTTCGAGCGCGTGGTAGATCAGGATCTGATCCTCCGGCGCCTCGTAGTCGGCATCACCGCGCAACACGGCGATGAAGTGCGCGAACTCGGCACGATAACTCTGGATGAGCGGCGTGTCGCGCTGCAGCGCACCGGAAGGCGACACATCCGTCGGCTTGCCGTGGATCATCTTGGTCACGCGCAGCGGCGAGAGTCGCGCACTGCCGTTGGTGCCGAGCACCTCGAACCACCAGCGGTCCTCGGTCCCCGGATAGTTCCAGGAGACGTCGATCGTCACGTTGAAGCCGTTCGAGAGTTCGGCGAAGACGAACAGCGAGTCCTCGACCGTCCCGGCGCCGCGCGCACGGCTCATCGTCGCACTGGCCTTCAGCGGTTCCGGGAAGTCCCCCATCCACGCCGCCAGGTCGAGCAGCGGGAGCCCGAGCTGCATGAACGCGCCGCCTCCCGACTCCGCACGACGCGTCCGCCACGGCGCCATCGCGCTCGGCACACGGTATGCACCGGCACGCACCGAGTGCACCTTGCCGAGCTCTCCGCCATGGATGAACGAGTGCAGCGCCTGCGCGTCGAGCCGGAAGCGATGGTTGTTGGCCACGAAGACCATGCGTCCCGCCTTCTTGGCCGCCGCGAGGATCCGCTCGACCCCCTTCCCCGTGAGCGCGAAGGGGCGCTCGCACATCACGTGCAACCCCGCCTTGAGCGCGCTCAGCACATGCGGCTCGTGCGCATGGTTGGGTGTCGCGATCACGACCGCGTCGAGCGTCTCGGTCTCGAGCAGGTCGTCGATGTCGGTGTAGATGTTCTCCACCGCGAAGCGCTGGGCGAGCGCACGCGCCTTGGCGCGGTCGTTGTCACACAGGGCGACGACGCTCACGCCGCGCATCTTGCTCAGCACCGGCAGGTGGGCCGTCTGCGCGATGGCGCCGAGGCCGATGACGGCCACACGGATGTTCGGTCGGACCGTGCCGCCCGCTGGAGTTGGTCTCACCGCGCCCCCATTGCTGACTGTTCCGGCGATGTGCGGGGCGACACCCGCCCCATCAGTTCGCCGGCCCTACTGTCGTGCCGGGATAATACGTCGCGAGGATGGCGCGCGCCGTCTGCCCCGCGCGGGCCCGTCCGATCGCCCCCCACTGGCACATGCCGATCCCGTGTCCGTAGCCGTTGCCGCGCACCACCAGACGGCCGATCGCCCCGTCCCGTGCCTTCTCCGGCTCCAGCGAAAAATAGGTGCTGTTCAGCATCTCGCTACCGGGCGCGCGGAGCACGGCGCGGATCTCATTCCCGCGGAGGTTGTACTTGCCGCGGTCGGTCGTGATCACGAGTTGCCCGACCCGCCCGCTGGGAGTGCGGGTCTCGATCGAGACCGCCTGCACGTGCCCGGGCCCGCTCGAGGGAACGGTCACGAAGTTGCGCAGATAGGTGCGGACCGCCGCGTCGAGTTCCTCGCTGGTGAAGCTCCGGGTCCAGGCGAACCGGGGGGCGATGTCGCAGTACGACCGGTCCTTCGAGCCCGGGATCTTGTCGCTCACGCGCTTGAGGTACGGCTCGGGCGTCGCCCGCCAGACCTCCTCGGGGGAGGCCGTCTGGCCGCCACAGCTCGAGTGATAGGGGGCATCGGCGATCCGCCCGTTGTACCTGATGACGAGGCCGGTCGTGCTCTGCACGGCGGCGTCCGAGAACGGGCGCTCCGCGTCCACCCCGCCATAGACCTGGTCCGAGACCCCGGCCAGCATGTCGTAGTTGGTGTTCCGCGAGGTCCCGCCCTGTGCCAGGTGCACCCAGGTGTAGCTGCGGGCGGCGATCGCCTGCGCTTCGGCGGCGGCCTGCTCGTTGGGCGCGCGGAGCCCGATCTCCAGCGGCACCACCCCGCGCAGATACTGCTCGATCGGCAACACGTTCACCACGACGACCGCCGTGTCGAGGGCCACCACCCGGATCACCCCGCGGTAGCGCCTGCCGGCGAAGTTGGCGTGCGATTCCTCGGCATCCGGTCGCAGCGTGACGGGGCCGTCCACCCAGGAGGTCGGGGTCGCCCCTTTCCGCGTGGCCCGCAGCTGGCGCCCCCGATGCTCCACCGTCCACTCATCCCCTGCCCGGCCGCGGACGAGCACCGAGTTCCGCCCGTCGAAGAGGCGCCAGGGGCCGGTGGCGCTGAGAGTGGCCTCCTGGGCCGCCGTCGCCAGCCCGATGCGCACCTCGCCCGGGGACTCCGTGCGGGGGCGCGGCGGTTCGTCGCGCGGCACGTCCTGTACGGGGGCACGGTCGCGTTCGCGTTCGCGGGGCCGATCCGGCTGCCGGTCGGGTTGGCGCGGGGGCGCGGTCGGTCCCACCTCGGGAGTTGGACCCTCGGTGGTCCGCGGACGTGGCGCGGGACAGGCGGCCACCCCCACCACCAGCGACGCCAGCAGCAACACACGCACCGTCCCCACGGGAGGGCGCGTCTGCCGCATCAGCGACCGAAGCTCCCGATGCTCGCCAGCGGCAGCGTGCGCCCGGCCCGCACCGGTGCCGGCGCGGCCACCGGAGCGATCTCCCGGAGCACCCGCGCCTCGAAATCGTAGTCGTCCACCACATCCACGACCTCGACTTCGACGAAGTTCCCGGCCGTCGCCGGTTTGTCGAGCAGCGTGATGCCGTCGATGTCGTCCGCCTGCCACGGGAGCCGAGCGCGCGCCGGTTCTTCGGCGTCCCCGCCATGCTCCACCAGCGCCATCACGCGGCTCCCGATCCGCGACTCATACCGCTCCGCGGTGATCGAGCGCTGCAGCTCCATCAGACGCTCGAGGCGTTCGCGCTTCACATCCTCCGGCACGTCGTCCACCAGCTGCGCCGCGCGGGTCCCTTCCTGCGGCGAATAGGTGAAGGCGCCCACCCGCTCGAACTGGATCTCCTCCAGGAACTCCATGAGCTGGTTGAAATCGTCAGCCGTCTCGCCGGGGAAGCCCACGATGCACGTGGTGCGCATCGCGAGCTCGGGCACGGCGTCGCGGAACTGCTGCACCTTGGCGCGGATCGTCTTCTGACGCTCCGGGCGTCGCATCCGCTCCAGCACCGAATCCGACGCATGCTGGATGGGGATGTCCAGATACCGCACGATCCGCGGCTCGGCAGCGATCACCTCGAGCAGCGCCGGCGTGATCCCGGCCGAATACAGATACATGTTCCGGAACCACGGGATCGACGTCTCCTTGACCAGCGCCCTCAGCAGCTCCGGGAGCCGTACACCGTCACGGCGGTCGCGCCCGTAGTGCGCCAGATCCTGTGCCACGAGGTTCACCTCGCGCGCGCCCTGCAGCTCCAGCAGCTGCGCCTCGCGCACGATCTCGTCGAGCGAGAAGGAGCGATGCTTGCCGCGCATCAGCGGGATCGCGCAGAAGGCGCACCCGTGGTCGCACCCCTCGCTGATCTTCAGATAGCGCACATGCGGGGAATCCCCCGCGTACTGGCGGACCCCGGGGTGCTGCGTCACCGGATCGCCGATCAGCCCGCGCTCGTGCAGGCGCGGCACGAGCTGCTCCATCTCCGACGCGCCGAGGAAGAAATCCACCTCGGGGAGTGCGGCGGCGAGTTCGTCCTTGTGCCGCTCCACCATGCACCCCACCGCCACCACCGCTTGCGCCGCCCCGTCGATCTTGAGCCGTCCCGCCTGCACGATGGCGTCGATCGACTCGGCCTTGGCCGCATCGATGAACCCGCAGGTGTTCACGATGATCAGCTCGGCCTGCTCCGGGTCGTGCACCTGCTCGGCACCGTGGTCCAGGAGCTGCGCCAGATAGCGCTCCGAGTCCACGGTGTTCTTGTCACAGCCGAGCGTGATGAGGGCGACGCGCATGTGGGGCACAGGTGCTCAGGGAGACCGACGGATGACCCTGAAAGCTAGCCCTCGCGCCGGTCACCCTCTACTGGGTGGGCGCCTTTCCGCGTCGCCGCGGCAGGATCAGCGGTAGTTCCCGAACTGGAGCTCGACGCCGAAGTCCCCGGCGCGCAGGAAGGAGATCACCTGCTGGAGTTCGTCACGGGAGGGGGCGCTGACGCGCACCTGCTCCGCCTGGATCGAGGCCTGCACCTTCTTGAACTTCTGTTCCTTGATGGCGGCGGTGATCTTCTTGGCCGTCTCGGTGTCGAGCGCCTGCTTGAGCTTCACCTCACGGCGGAGGGTGTCACCGCCGGCGGGCTTCACGTCGCCGACATCAAGGTTCTTCACCGGCACGCCCCGCTTGATCAGCTTGGACTGCACCACGTCGAAGAGCGCACGCATCCGCATGTCGTTGTCGGCCATCAGATTGATGAGCCCTTCGACCCGCTTGAACTCGATCTCGATCTTGGCGTCCTTGAAGTCGTAGCGCTGCTGGACTTCCTTGGTGGCCTGATTGATCGCGTTGTCGACCTCCTGCAGGTCGACGCCGGTGGTGACATCGAAGCTCGCGTCCTTTGCCATGACCTATCCGAGGTAGCTTTCGAGCGCTCGCGCGCGGCTCACGTGCCGCAGACGCGACAGCGCCTTCTCTTTGATCTGTCGCACGCGCTCGCGCGTGATGTTCAGGACGGCGCCGATCTCCTCGAGCGTCATCGGTTCGGCCCCGTCGAGCCCGAAGTACAGGCGCAGGATCTTCGACTCGCGCTCCTTGAGCCCCGAGAGCGCCTCATGGATGGAGCTCGTCAGCGCCTTCTCGAAGATCTCGTCCTCGGGCGTCGGATTGACGGTGTCGGGGAGATAGTCGAGCAGCCGGTTGTCCTCTCCCGGCGTCATCGGGGCATCGAGGGAGAGGTGCGTCTGCGAGATCGACATCGTCTTCGCGACCTCCTCTTCCGTGATGTCCATCCCGTCGGCGATCTCGGCGTTGGTCGCCTCGCGTCCGAGCTCCTGCAGCAGCGCACTCGCACGCTTGCCGATCCGGTGCAGCGTCCCCGCTCGGTTGAGCGGCACACGCACGATGCGACTCTGCTCGGCCAGCGCCTGCAGGATCGCCTGGCGGATCCACCACACGGCGTAGGAGATGAACTTGATCCCCTTGGTCTCGTCGAACTTGTGGGCGGCGCGGATCAGGCCGAGGTTCCCCTCGTTGATCAGGTCGCTCAGCGACACGCCCTGGTTCTGATACTTCTTGGCGACGGAGACGACGAAGCGCAGGTTCGAACGTACGAGTGTGTCGAGCGCTTCCTGGTCGTCCTCACGGATGCGCTTCGCGAGCCCGACCTCCTGCTCGCGGGTGATCAGCGGGTAGATGCTGATGTCGCGCAGGTACTGATCGAGCGATCCTTCCTCGTATCCCTGTCGCTTGTGCGGGAGTGCACCGCGACGTCCGACCTGACGTTCCGTCATTCCACCTCCCCGAGGCGAACGGAGAATGTGGGGAGGATGTGCTCGGAGCGGAAGGTCACCGGACCCACTCTCCGAAACGGCGCCAACGGACCCGCGTCAGCCAGTCGAAGGCATGGGTCGAGTCCGGTGAATAGCTGTAGTAGACGACGATGGGCCGTCCACGGATCAGCGTATCGGACACGAACCCCCAGTACCGGCTGTCGAGGGAGTTGTCGCGGTTGTCGCCGAGCATGAAGTACTGCTTCGGCGGCACGACGATCGGCCCCCAGTTGTTCCTCGAGGGATGATACGACCGGGCGGCCCCCGCAGGCCGCACCAAAAACCCGCGCTGCCACCCGAAATCTTCCCCCGACGGATCGCCGCCGGGGTCGCTGTGCGTCACGTACGGCTCGACCTCGCGCACGCCGTTCCGGATCAGTTCGCCATTCTCCATCGCGAGCGTGTCGCCGGGAAGCCCCACCAGCCGCTTCACGAAGTTCTTCTCCGGGTCCTCCGGATACTGGAAGACGACGATGTCGCGATACTTGGGCGCGCTCACCGCCGGGAGGCGGCGTCCCGTGAAGGGCACCTCCGCGCCATAGACCAGCTTGTTCACGAGCAGGAAGTCGCCGACGAGCAGCGTCCCTTCCATGCTCCCGGTCGGGATCTTGAACGCCTCGACCAGGAACGAACGCACCACGAGGAACAGGAGGATCGCGAGCGAGACCGATTTGGCCCATTCGAAGAGGCCCCGCGCGAACGAGCGCACGAAGCTGCGACGACGAGGCCGTTCCGGCGGCGCCTGTGCGGCGTCGTCCGGTGGCATGGGGGGCTCGATCGGTTGTTCGGTCACCAAGGGTATTAAAGAGCGCGCCGAGCGGTCCGTCAACCACCGCTCGGCGCTGTCCGACGCAGAACCTCAGTAGTTGTCGATCTGCGCGCGCTGGAGCGTTCCCGAGAAGTCCACGTAGCCGACCTTCGTCTCCGAGTAGAACTCGTACACCTCCCACCCGCCTTCCCGGTGGCCGTTGCCCGTGGCCTTCACGCCGCCGAAGGGCATATGCGCCTCGGCGCCGATGGTGGGGGCGTTGATGTAGGTGATACCGTTGTCCAACTCGTTCAACGCCCGGAAGGCGAGGTTCACGTCGCGCGTATACAGGCTGGACGACAACCCGTACGCGACCCCGTTGTTCACGCGGAACGCCTCGTCGGCATCCTTCACCTTGATCACCGAGAGCACGGGCCCGAAGATCTCCTCCTGCTCGAGACGCGAGCCGGCCTTCACGTCGGTGAAGATCGTCGGCTGGAAGAACCAGCCGTTCTCGAGCCCTTCCCCGCTGGCGACGGCGCCGCCGAGACGGAGCGTCGCCCCCTCGGACTTGCCGATGCCGACATAGCGCTCGACCTTCGCGCGCGACTCGGCGTGGATCAGCGGCCCCACATCGGTGCCCGCCTTGCGCCCGTCGCCGAGTCGGAGCTTGGCGGCGCGGGTCACGAGCATGTCGACGAAGCGGTCGTGCACTCCTTCCTGCACGATCAGTCGGCTGGTCGCGGTGCAGCGCTGGCCGGTGGTGCCGAAGGCCCCCCAGAGGATCCCTTCAAGGGCGAGATCGAGATCGGCGTCGTTCAGGACGATCATCGCGTTCTTGCCGCCCATCTCGAGCGAGAGGCGCTTGTGCGTGCGCCCGCACTCGGCGCCGACCTTGCTCCCCGTCTCGGTGGAACCGGTGAAGGAGACGAGCGCCACATCCTGATGCGCGACGATCGCCGCGCCGACCACACCGTCGCCGTGCACGAGGTTGATCACCTCGGGCGGGATCCCGGCTTCGAGGAGGATCTCGACGAACACGTGTCCCGTGTGCGGCACATCCTCCGCCGGCTTGAACACGCAGCTGTTCCCGCAGAGGAGCGCGGGGAACATCTTCCACGTGGGGATCGCGAGCGGGAAGTTGAACGGGGTGATGATCCCCGCCACGCCGATCGGGCGGCGGAAGCTCATCGCCCACTTGTTGCGGAGCTCGCTCGGCACGGTATGGCCGAAGAGGCGACGGCCTTCCGTCGCTGCGTAGAAGGCGGTGTCGATGCCTTCCTGCACGTCACCGCGGGTCTCGGCGAGGGGCTTCCCCATCTCGCGCGTCATCAGGTCGGCGAGCTCTTCCTTGCGGGCGACGAGGATCTCGCCGACGCGGCGCAGGATGTCGCCGCGCGCCGGCGCCGGCATGCGGCGCCACTGCTCGAAGCCGCGCTTGGCCGAGGCCACGGCGGCGGCGACGTCATCGGCACCCGACAGCGGGAACTGCCCGATGAGGTCGCGCGTGTCGGCCGGATTGCGGTTCTCGAAGTACTTGCCGCTCGTCGGGGCCACCCACTGGCCGCCGATGAAGTTCTGGAAGGTCTTGGTCATTTGTCGAGGGTCGGTGAAGTGCACGCCCAGGTCGCCGGGTGATCGGTGGTCGGTTTGGCGTATCCCAGACGGGGGAGCAGGTCCACGGCTCCGAGGATCAATCCCCAGAGGACGAGCAACAGCGACAACGTGTGCGCACGCCCCGCGCGGTGCCGCCAGGTCCAGATCGACGACCAGGCGCCGGCGGTGATCAGCGTGACCACCGCGCCGAGGTAGGCGGTCATGCCGAGCCCGCAGCGGGCGCTGTAGGGCCAGAAGACGATCGCGACCCCGAGGATCACCGCCAGCGCGAGTCGCGCGAACACGCCGAAGGTGGAGGTCGTCCGCTGCGCCTGTTGCGCCTCGGCCTTCGCGGCCGGCGTCTTGGCCGACTTGGCCGACTTGGCCGGGAACATCGCCTCGTCGCTCACCCCTTCGAGCTGGCGGTCGATCTTCTTGAGTTCGGCGTCCCAGTTGCGATCGCTCACGACTCCTCCCGCGCCAGTCCGTGGCGCTCGATCTTCTTGTACAGATTGCTGCGCGGCATGTCGATCGCGCGGGCGGTCTCGGCGACGTTCCAGTCGTGCTCCCGGAGTCGCGCCTGCAGGAAGAGCCGTTCGGCCGCGTCCTTGAACTCCTCGTAGGTCTTGCAGCTCTCGAGCGCGCCGATGCTCCCGCTCGCGCCCGCGCGCGCGCCCACGAGACGTTCCGCGTCGGCGGCGGTGATGCTCGCGCCCGACGAGAGGATGAGCAGCCGCTCGATGGTGTTGCGCAGTTCGCGCACGTTCCCCGGCCAATCGTGCGCGACCAACCGTTCGGCGGCCGCCTGCTCGATCGCCCGCGGCGTGGCGCCCTCGAGCGTGGTGAACTGCTGCAGGAAGTGCACGATCAGCTGCGGGATGTCGTCGCGCCGCTCGCGGAGCGCCGGCACATGGATGGGCACGACGTTCAGACGATAGTAGAGATCCTCGCGGAACCGTCCCTCCGCGATCTCCTGCTCGAGCGTCTTGTTGGTGGCGGCGAGCACGCGCACATCGACACGCTTCGGCTTCTGTCCGCCGATGCGCGTGACCTCGCCGTCCTGCAGCACGCGGAGCACCTTCGCCTGCGCGGCGAGCGACATGTCCCCGATCTCGTCGAGGAAGAGCGTGCCGCCGTCGGCCTGCTCGAACTTCCCCGCCCGGTCGGCGACGGCGCCGGTGAACGAGCCTTTCATGTGGCCGAAGAGCTCGCTCTCGATCAGCTCGCCCGGGATCGCGGCGCAGTTGACCTCGACGAACGGCTGCGTCGCCCGCGGCGACTGCCGATGGATCGCCCGCGCCACGAGTTCCTTGCCGGTGCCGTTCTCGCCGGTGATCAGCACGCGTGCCGTCGTCTGCGCGACCTTGTCGATCTTCTCGATGACGGCGCGGATCCCCTGCGAGCGCCCGACGATCTCGTAGCGCGACTCGATCGTCGCCTTGAGCCGCTGGTTCTCCTGCGTCAGTTCGATCCGCCCGATCGCGTTCCGCAGCGTGACGAGGATGCGGTCGGTGTCGAGCGGCTTCTCGAGGATGTCGTACGCGCCGAGTTGCGTGGCCTCGACGGCGTTCTGGATGGTCGCGTGTCCGCTGATCATCACGACGATCGCGGCCGGGTCGCGCTCGCGTAGCCGCTTGAGCGTCTCGAGTCCGTCCATCCCCGCCATCTTCACGTCCATGAAGACGAGCTCGGGCTTGAACACCTCGTAGGTCGCGAGCGCCTCGGCGCCGCTCGATGCCACCCGCACCTCGTACCCCTCGAACTCGAGGAGCTGACGGAGCGCGGCGCGGACTCCGGATTCGTCGTCGACGACCAGGAGCCGACGGCTCACTTGCCCGACTTGTACAGGGTGATCTGCCCCTTCTGCACGCGGACGTCGCCGATCTCGGTCGGCAGCGGGAAGGTGAACGACTCCCCGCCGTTCGACTCGGCGGAGCCGGCATAGTGCGCGATCAGCTTGCGGACCGCGCCGGCCGGCAACCGGAGCTCACCGATCCGCACGTCGTCGATATGGAACACGCCGTGCCCCGGCGACGGAATCTCCACCCGCCCGCCGATCGTCAACTGCTGGTCGCCGCGCAACATCCCGTCCATGACGCCGGCCAGAGGCCCGGACTTGGCCGCAGCTCCGAGCTCCGCCGTGTTCACGACGCCGCGGAAAT